>NZ_JAVDTO010000007.1:0-236088 GCF_031455875.1 Azospirillum sp. BE72 | reverse complement strand
GGGGGGGGGGGGGCGGGGCCCCCCCCCCCCCCCCCCCCCCCCCCCCCCCCGGGGGGTGGGGGGGGGGGGGGGGGGCCCGGCGCGGCGGGACCGTTGCATAAATTCCGAAGCGGGTCCCCCTCACCCTAACCCTCTCCCCGGGGGGGAGAGGGGATCTGAGAAGGGGGGTTTTCGATCCGATCAACGCTTGTCCAGCGGCACGAAGGGACGGGCGGCGTTGCCGGTGAAGAGTTGGCGGGGACGGCCGATCTTCTGGGCCGGATCCTCGATCATCTCCTTCCACTGGCTGATCCAGCCGACGGTGCGGGCCAGTGCGAACAGCACGGTGAACATGCTGGTCGGGAAGCCCATCGCCTTCAGGATGATGCCGGAATAGAAATCGACGTTCGGGTACAGCTTCTTCTCGATGAAGTACTCGTCCGACAGGGCGATCCTCTCCAGCTCCATGGCGATGGCCAGATGCGGCTCGTCATGGATGCCCAGGCGGTCGAGAACCTGATAGCAGGTCTCGCGCATGATCTTGGCACGCGGGTCATAGTTCTTGTAGACCCGGTGACCGAAGCCCATCAGGCGGAAGCTGTCGTTCTTGTCCTTGGCGCGGCGGACGAATTCGGGGATGCGATCGACCGAGCCGATCTCCTCCAGCATCTTCAGCACGGCCTCGTTGGCGCCACCATGGGCCGGACCCCACAGCGCGGCGATACCGGACGCGATGCAGGCGAACGGGTTGGCGTGGGACGAGCCGGCGAGGCGGACGGTGGAGGTCGAGGCGTTCTGCTCGTGGTCGGCATGCAGGATGAAGATCTTGTCCATCGCCTTGGACAGGACCGGATCGACCGTCCATTCCTCGCAAGGCGTGCCGAAGGTCATGTAGAGGAAGTTTTCCGCATAGGTCAGGTCGTTGCGCGGATACATGAACGGTTCGCCGACCGTGTATTTGTGGGCCATGGCGGCCATCGTCGGCATCTTGGCGATCAGGCGGTGCGCGGCGATCTTGCGCTGCACCGGATCGAAGATGTCGGTGGAATCGTGGTAGAAGGCCGACAGGGCGCCGACGACGCCGCACATGATCGCCATCGGGTGGGCGTCGCGGCGGAAGCCGCTGTAGAACTTGGTCAGCTGCTCGTGCACCATCGTGTGGTAGGTGATGGTGCGCTCGAAATCGGCCTTCTGCTGCGGGTTGGGCAGCTCGCCGTTCAGCAGCAGATGGCAAACCTCCAGGAAATCGCAGTTCTCGGCCAGATCGGCGATGGCATAGCCGCGGTGCAGCAGGACGCCCTCGTCGCCGTCGATGTAGGTGATGGCCGAATCGCAGGCGGCGGTGGAGGTGAAGCCCGGATCGTAGGTGAAATAGCCGGTCTCGGCATAGAGCTTGCGGATGTCGATCACGTGGGGACCGGTGGACCCGCCCAGCAGCGGCAGCTTCAGCGTCTTGCCGGTGGCGTCGTCGGTCAGCGTGACGGTGCCGACCTGGGTCACATCGCCGTGCGGCGTATGCTTGCTCGATTCCATGACCTTATCACACTCCTTGCTGGCCGGCCGGGCGGCGCCTGTCGGTCTCCGCTGCCGGACCTTGGTGGTTGGCCCGTTCTTCGCGCGCTTTGGCACCTCGCGGCGCCGCGCCGTCTTCTCCCGGTCTCCGAAGGATCGGTCAGGATCGGAACCCGCACCCGTCCACAGTCGTTGACTCCTCCGGAAGATAGCAGAGGACATCATGACCGACACGCCTCAAACGCGCATCCCCTCCGAAGGAATGCCCCACCCTGACAAATCCCAATCGGACAAACCCGCATCGGGCAAATCCGGTTCCGATACCCACGACCAGACCCCGGCGGGCGAACGCTCCCCGCGCGAGGACATGAGCAAGACGCCCGGCGACGGCACCCTGCAGGACGCCACCCCGGCCGGCCTGTCGTCGAAGGAACTGCGGGAACGGGCCGAAGACACCGACGGCTCGACCCAGCCCGGCACCGGCTGACGCCCTTCCGGCAGGCGGGATTCCGGCAGGCGGGATTCCGGGGGAGGCTCAGGCCGCCGGCCGCTCCACGCCGGTGCGCTCGCGCAAGGAACGCTCCAGACGGGCGGCCTCGCGCAGCAGCACCGGCAGAAGCTGGGCAGCCTGCGCCGTGTCGCCGTTGCGGCAGATCACCTCCATCCGCCAGGCGAGGTGCATGACCGCCATCCCGCCGAAACTGCCGGCGAGGCTGGACAGGTCGTGCGCCTCCCCGGCCAGCGCCCGCATGTCGAGGGCGCCGGCGGGGGCCGATCGCGCCATCGCCGAAAGCCTTTCGAGCCGGCGGGACACGTCGTCGAGGAAGCTGTCGACGATCAGGGCGAGATTGTCGGCACCCACCGTCTCGACCAGATCGGCCAGCACCGCTTCGTCCAGAACCTCGCCGCCATCGCCGTCGACGCTGCCATTGCCGCTGACATTTCCGCCGTCGACACCGCCATCCGCCGCCGCATGAGCGCCCCCGGCCCCCGCCATCCAGCGGTCCAGCGCCGCCAGCAGTCCGGCGCGGCTGATCGGCTTGGTCAGGTAATCGCTCATGCCCGCGCGCAGGCACAACTCGCGCGTGCCCGGCATGGCGTCCGCGGTCAGGGCGATGATCGGCAGGCCGGCGAGCCGCCCGCCGCGGGCGCGGATCGCCTGCGCGGCCTCCAGCCCGTCCATGCCCGGCATCTGCACGTCCATCAGCACCAGATCGATGCCGCCGCGGCAGGCCGCCGCCACCGCCTGTTCCCCATCCTCCGCCACCTCGACCGTGTAGCCCAGCTTGCGCAGCAGGGTGGTCGCGAACAGCTGGTTGGTGCGGTTGTCCTCCGCCAGCAGGATGCTGCCGCTGCGCGCCGGCTCCTCGCTGCGGTCGGCAGGCTGTCCTTTGGCGGCCTGCCTGTCCGCCGAAGGAGGCGGTACAGCCGCCTGGAACAAGCCGGTCAGGCAGCAGGCCAGCGCACTCTGGCGCAGCGGGCGGTTGAGGATGGCTTGGGCCAGCCCTTGGACCGGTCCGCAGTCGGCCCGCGCCGCCGGTCCCAGCCCGGCGATCAGCACGCGTCTGGTGCCGCCCAGCATCGGATTGCCGGCGATGGCCGCTAGCAGGGCGTCGCCGCCCATGCCGGGCATCGTCTGGTCCACCAGCACCACGTCGAAGAGCCGGCCGCCGGCCGCCGCGCGGGTCAGCGCCTCCAGCGCATCGGGGCCATTGTCCACCGTCGTCGGCCGGGCGCCCAGGCTGTCGAGCATCGCCGCCAGCACGCGGCGGTTCACCGCCAGATCGTCCACCACCAGGGCGCGGCGCCCGGCCAGCGGCTGTTCGGCCGGCTGCGGCGCCTCGTCGAGCAGGGCCAGCGGCAGATCGACCAGAAAGCGGCTGCCGGCGCCCAGGCTGCTTTCCACAGCGATGCTGCCGCCCATCAGTTCCGACAGTTGGCGGCAGATCGCCAGCCCCAGCCCGGTTCCGCCGAACTTCCGGGTGATCGACCCGTCCACCTGCTGGAACTTGTTGAACAGGGTGGGCAACGCGTCCGCCGGAATGCCGATGCCGGTGTCGGTCACCGTGATGCGTAGCACCAGATGCGCCTCGGTGGCGTCGAGCGCCTCCAACTCCACGGCGACGGACCCCTGGTCGGTGAACTTCACCGCGTTGCCGACCAGATTGACCAGAATCTGCCGGATGCGCGTCGGGTCGCCCAACAGGGTGCGGCGCAGGAACGGGTCGATGTAGAAGCCGATCTCGATCCCCTTCTCGTGGGCGCGGGGGGTCAGCAGTTCCACCACCCCCTCCACCAGATCGGCGGGGTCGAAGGGCAGCGTCTCGATGGTGACGCGGCCGGCCTCCAGCTTGGAGATGTCGAGGATGTCGTTGATGATGGTTAGCAGCGCATTGGAGGAACTGCGGATGGCCTGGGCGAACTGGTGCTGCTCCGCCGTCAGGGGCGTGTCGAACAGCAGTTCCGTCATGCCCATGATGCCGTTCATCGGCGTGCGGATTTCGTGGCTCATCGCCGCCAGGAATTCGGATTTCGCCTGGGTCGCCGCCTCGGCGCGGGCGCGCAGGGCGTCGGCCTCCTCGCGGGCGGCGTCCAGACCTTCGGCCAGCGCGCACATGTCGGCCGCCTGCCGCTGCAACTCCGCCTCGAAGCGCTTGCGTTCGGTGATGTCGGTGCGGGTGCACACCAGAGCCCCGCTGCTGGTCCGGTTCTCCGCCACCAGGATCCAGCGGCCGTCGGGAAGTTCCCGCTCGAAAGGCGGGCCGGGATTGCGGTGCTGGGCCAGCTCCGCCTGGATCCACGCCTCGTTGTTCGGGCCGTCCGGGTTGGCCGCGAATTCGCCGTTGGCGATCGCCGCGCGCAGGATCTCCTCGAAGGGGCGGCCGGGCGACAGCAGCGGGGCGGTCAGCGGATGCGCCTCCCGGTAGCGCTGGTTGCACAGGATCAGCCGGTCGTCGGAATCGAAATAGGCCAGACCTTCCGGCACCGCTTCGATGGCGTCGTCCAGTGTCTGCTTGGCGAGCCGGAGTTCCTCCTCCGTCATCTTGTCGCGCGTGATGTCGGTATGGGCGCCGACCATGCGCACCACCCGCCCCTCGGCATCGCGGATGTGGATGGCGCGGCTCAGGATGTAGACGGTGTGGCCCTGCTTGTGGCGGAAGCGCTGCACCGCCTCGAACTTCGGGATCAGGCCGGCATTGTAGGCCCGCACCATCTCCAGGGCGGCGATCCGGTCCTCCTCGAAGATCAGGCCCGCCCACATCTCCAGGCTGTTCGCCAGCTCGTCGTCGCGGTAGCCCAGCTGCTCCTTCCAGGTGGGGGAGAACCAGATCGCGCCGGTGTCCAGCGCCCAGTCCCAGATGCCGTCCCGCGTCGCCTGGACGGTGAGGTCCAGCAATTCGCGGTTCGACCGCAGTTCCGCCTCTTCCCGCTTGGCGTCGGTGTTGTCCTGGACCACGCCCAGCAGCCCGATCGGCCGGCCGGCCGGCCCCCATTCGGCCATGCCCCGGATGAAGACGTGGCGCAGCGTGCCGTCCGGACGGATGATCCGCGCCTCGACGGAGAACCCCTCGCCGGTCGCCCGCGCCCGTTCGACCAGCGGGACGATCTTCGGCAGATCGTCGGGATGATAGGCGCCGCGCGACATGTCGACGGTCGGCGGACCGTCCTGCGGGCTGAGGCCCATGATGCGGTAGACCTCGTCCGACCAGCGGCGGGTGTCGGTGACGAAGTCGATGTACCAGTGCCCGAACTGGCCGATCTCCTCGGCCAGGTTCAACAGCCGGGAGCGGTCACGCAATTCCGCTTCCGCCTGCTGGCGCCGCGTCACCTCGCGGCGAAGCTCCAGCTCGTCCACCACGAGCCGGGCGAGCTGGGTCAGGGTTTCCGCCTCCCGCGCGTCGAACCCGCCGCGGGGGGTATCGTCGATCACGCACAGGGTACCCAGCTTGTGGCCGTCCGCCACCAGCGGCGCACCGGCATAGAAGCGGATGTTGGGTTCCCCGGTGACCAGCGGATTGCCGGCGAAGCGCGGGTCCTTCGTCGCATCCGGCACCACCAGGACGCCGTCGTCGAGGATGGCATGGGCGCAGAAGGCGAGGTCGCGGTGCGTCTCCTCGACGTCCAGCCCGATGCGGCTCTTGAACCACTGGCGGTTCCGGTCGATCAGCGAGACCAGCGCGATGCGGGTGCCGAAGAAATGCTGGGCGAGCCGGGTGATGTTGTCGAAGCCGGACTCCGCCGGGGTGTCGAGGACGCAATAGGACTCCAGAACCGCCAGCCGCCGCTCCTCGTCCGGGGGCAGCGCCGCCGGAACCGCACCGGCCGCGTCCCCGCTCACGCGGCGTTCCCCTGGGCGGCGTTCCCCTGGGCGGCGGTCCCGTCGGCGGCACGGCCATCCGCGGCACGCCACTGCTGCAGCTTGCGGTAGATGGTGGACGGGCTGATCTCCAGCATCAGGGCGGCGCGCGGCACGTCGTCGCCGCTGAGCCGCAGGGCCTTGAGGATCATCTCCTTCTCCACCTGCCACAGCGGAACGACGGCGCCGTCCTCCTCCTGCCCGCCGTCCGCCGGGGCTCCGGCACCGGCCGCGGCGTCGGCGCCGATCCCGCCGGCCCCGGTCAGGGGCGGCAGCATCTCCAGCACCACATGCGGCCCGTCGTTCAGCACGACGACGTTGCGCAGCACGTTCTGGAGCTGCCGCACGTTGCCCGGCCAATCATGGGCGCGCAGCCGCGCCTCCACCTCCGGAGCGAAGGCCGCCAGGGACTTCCCCTCCTCCCGCGCATAATCGATCAGGAAGGAGCGGGCGATCTCGATCATGTCGTCGCCGCGGTCGCGCAGCGGCGGCAGGGCGAGCGGGATCACATGCAGCCGGTAATAGAGATCCTCGCGGAACCGGCCGGCCTGCACCTCGGCCAGCGGATCGCGGTTGGTGGCGGCGACGAATCGCACGTCCACCCGCTCCTCCCGCCCGCTGCCCACCGGACTGACGGTGCCGGTCTGGACGAAGCGCAGCAGCTTGCTCTGCAGTTCCACCGGCATTTCGCAGATTTCGTCCAGGAACAGCGTACCGCCGTCGGCCAGCAGCGCCGCACCCGGCCGGTCGCCCGCCGCCCCGGTGAAGGCGCCCTTCACATGGCCGAAGATCTCAGACTCCAGCAGTTCCTTCGGAATGGCGGCGCAGTTCAGCGCGATGAAGGCGCGGTCGCGCCGCGGGCTGGCGCGGTGGATGGCCTGGGCGGCCACCTCCTTGCCGGTCCCGCTCTCTCCCGTGATGAAGACGTTGGCGCGGCTGGCCGCCACGCTTTCGATGGTGCGGTAGACCGCCTGCATCTCGGGCGAACTGCCGATGAAGCCGTGGAAGCGCCCACGGTCGAGATCCTTGCGGTATCCCTCCACCATGCGCGCCAGCGTCCGCCGCTCCAGCGCGTTGCGCAGGGTCAGGTTCAGGCGGTCGGCATTGAAGGGCTTCACGATGAAGTCGAAGGCGCCCAGCTTCATCGCCTCCACCGCCAGATCGATGGAACCGTGGGCGGTGATGATGACCACCGACACGCTCGCGTCGCGGGCCTGCAGAGCCTGCAGAACCTCCAGCCCGTCCATGTCCGGCAGCTTCAGGTCCAGGATCACCGCGTCGGGCGGCGATGCGGCCGCGGCGTCCAGCGCCTCGCGCCCGCGGGTGCAATGCACGACCTCATGGGCGTCCGCACGCAGGAACTCGATATACAGCTTGGCGAGCGGGACCGTATCCTCGATCAGCAGGATGCGGTGCTTCTTGGGGGAGGACACGGGCGCGACACTCGGGCAGTCGGTGGGGCAGTCGGTGGCGGACGGAAATTCGTCCACAGTGTAACCCGGCAAAGCCCCTGCCGCCAGTCGGGGCGAGCCCTCCGGCATATGACCTTCGACGGATGCCTCTGCCTCGGCGGCTCCCGGCTCCCCCCTACGCCCCGCTGTCGATCAGGTCGGTCCGCCCGATTCGCCGCAGCGAGACCTGGACGCGGGCATTGTGTTCCCGGATCTCACGCAAGGTCTGCAGCGTGAACTCCACATGGGCGTCGGCCGCCGCGCTCGCAGCATCCGCGTCGCCGGCCAGCACCGCGTCGGCGATGGCCAGATGCTGCCGCAGCAGCAGTTCGCGCACCCCCGGCCGGGAATAGAGGTCGGCGCGGTTGTAGAACACGTCGTTGCGCAGCAGGTCGGACAGGGTCCGCATGATGTGCAGCATGACGACATTGTGCGCCGCCTCATAGATCGCCAGATGCAGGTCGGCGTCGGAATCCGCCTCCTCCGAGCTGTCGTCCTTGCCGTGGGCAGCCTGCATGCGGGCGACGATGGCGCGGATGCCGTCACGGTCGACGTCGGTCGCCCGCTGCGCCGCCAGTCCGGCCGCCGCCGCCTCGATGGAGCGGCGGAATTCCAGATAGTCGAAGGACGCGTCCGGCTTGTTGCGCATCAGCGTCATCAGCGGGTCGGCGATCTGCGACAGGAAGGTGGCGACATGGGTGCCGCCGCGCCCGGTGACCAGCAGGCCGCGCTCCTCCAGCTTGGCGATGGCATCGCGCAACGACGGGCGGGACACGTCCAGCTTCACCGCCAGCTCGCGTTCGGCCAGCAGCTTTTCCCCCGGACGGAGCGCGCCTTCCAGGATCAGCCGTTCCAGATGCTCGGCAATGGCGTCGGCCAGCTTGGCCGGTTTGATCGTCCCCTGCATTGGATCGGCGACCCCTCCCTGCACCTCTTGGCCCTCTTCAATACCGGTGGACGGAACATGCGTCCAGAGGGGCGGCTGTCCGACAGCGTCGCACCCCCCTACCAAAGTTGGTCGAGTGGCAAACGATTCAGCCATTGCACAGTCTGGTAAAATCTTTTATCCAACTTCCGCCGTATGGATAAGAGATGTCCACCGCGGTCCGTCTGGCAAGGGAGACTTCCCGAAGCGGCCGGGCTGGAAAGGGCATCCACACGTACCGGGACAGGACGGACCAACCCCGCCTTGGGGCGCATCCGCACCGCTGCCGCGCGCCGAAGGGCCGTGGCGGCGGTGAACGCCGCTGCATTGCCGATCGCCGGCCCTCCTCCGCGCCGCCATCCCGGCGCGGAAAGGCGGAGCCATGCCGACAAGCCGTGGAAAGCCGTCCCGGGACACCGTTCGGACCGACATCACGTCCCCCGAGAAGGAGGTCCCCGAGGATGAGCTGGTCGCAAGTCTACGACCCGATGAACAACATGTGGCTGTCGACGTTCTTCGCGGCGCTGCCGGTCCTGGTGATGCTGGGCGGTCTCGGCATCTTCCACATGAAGGCGCACCGCGCCGCCCTGCTGGGTCTGGCGGCGGCGCTGCTGGTGGCCGTCGCCGTGTTCGGCATGCCGATGGCGATGGCGGGAAAGACCGCGTTGCTGGGTGCGGCTTACGGCCTGCTGCCGATCGGCTGGATCGTCGTCAACATCATCTTCCTCTACCACCTGACCGAACAGCGCGGTCAGTTCAAGATCCTGCAGGAAAGCATCACCGGCATCACGAACGACCGCCGGCTCCAGCTTCTGCTGATCGCCTTCTGCTTCGGCGCCTTCTTCGAGGGCGCGGCGGGATTCGGCACGCCGGTCGCCGTGACCGGCGCAATGCTGATCGGCCTGGGCTTCACCCCGCTGGCGGCCTCGGGCCTGTCGCTGATCGCCAACACCGCCCCGGTCGCCTACGGCGCGCTGGGCACGCCGGTGCTGGCGCTGGCCGCGGTCACCGGCCTGCCGCTGCTGGATCTGTCGGCGATGATCGGCCGGCAGCTTCCCTTCTTCTCGGTGCTGGTGCCCTTCTGGCTGATCGTGGCCTTCGCCGGCTGGCGCGGCATGGTCCAGATCTGGCCGGCCATCCTGGTCGCCGGCGTGTCCTTCGCCGTTCCGCAGTTCCTGGTGTCCAACTACCACGGCCCCTGGCTGGTGGACGTCGCCGCCGCCATCGTGTCGCTGGTCTGCGTCACGCTGTTCCTGAAGGTGTGGCACCCGAAGGCCATCTGGCACACCGCCGGCGGGGCATCCGCCCTGACGCAGGGCGTCGGCGCCGCGGTGGTGCAGGGCGAGGCGCGCCGCAGCCACGGCTACAGCGCCGCGGAGGTCCGCCGCGCCTGGACGCCGTGGGCGATCCTCAGCGTCGTCGTCTTCCTGTGGGGCATCCCGGAGGTCAAGGCCTTCCTCGACGGCATCTCGATCTTCAAGTTCCCGATCGAGGGCCTGCACAACATGATCCTGCGTGTTCCCCCGGTGGTGCCCAAGGCCCATCCGGAGGCCGCAGTCTTCACCCTGAACTGGCTGTCGGCCACCGGCACCGGCATCTTCATCGCCGCCGTCATCTCCGGCTTCGTGATGGGCTACTCGCCGGCAGCGATGCTGAAGACCTACGGCCACACGCTGTACGCCATCCGCAACTCGCTGCTGACCATCTCCGCCATGCTGGCGCTGGGCTACACCACCCGCTACTCGGGGCTGGACACCACGCTGGGCCTCGCCTTCGCCAATTCCGGCTTCCTCTACCCGTTCTTCGGCACCTTCCTGGGCTGGCTGGGCGTGGCGCTGACCGGGTCGGACACGGCGTCCAACGTGCTGTTCGGCAGCCTGCAGAAGGTGTCGTCGGAACAGCTCGGCCTGCCGCCGACGCTGATGGCCGCCGCCAACAGCTCGGGCGGCGTGATGGGCAAGATGATCGACGCCCAGAGCATCGTCGTGGCCGCCGTCGCAACCAAGTGGCATGGTCATGAGGGCAAGATCCTGCGCTACGTCATCTGGCACTCGCTGGCGCTGACCGCGCTGGTCGGCCTGCTGGTGATGGCCCAGGCCTATCTGTGGCCCTTCACCGAAATGGTCATCGGCCGCTAAGGCGGCCTTTCCCCCACCGGCAGGAGCCGCCGCCGATGCTGCCTTCTCCTTACGACCATGTCCTGGCCGAGCTTCAGTCCGTCATCCCGCAGACCCGGCTGGTCACCGACCCGCTGCGCACGCTGGCCTACGGCACCGACGCAAGCTTCTACCGGCTGATCCCCAAGATCGTCGCGCTGGTGGAGACGGAGGAGGAGGTGGTGCGGCTGCTGCGCATCACCCGCGGCCACAAGGTGCCGGTGACCTTCCGCGCCGCCGGCACCAGCCTGTCGGGGCAGGCGGTCAGCGACAGCGTGCTGGTGGTGCTGGGCGACGGCTGGCGCGGCTGCACCATCGGTCCGGCTGCGGCCACGGTCACCCTGCAGCCCGGCGTGATCGGGGCGGAGGCGAACCGGCGCCTCGCCCCGCTGGGGCGGAAGATAGGCCCCGATCCGGCGTCCATCGCCACTGCCAAGATCGGCGGGATCGCCGCCAACAACGCCAGCGGCATGTGCTGCGGCACCGCACAGAACAGCTACCGCACGCTGGAGTCCATGCGGCTGGTGCTGGCCGACGGCACGGTGCTGGACACCGCCGACCCGGCCAGCCGCGGCAGTTTCCGCGACAGCCACGGCGCGCTGCTCGACCGGCTGGCGGATCTCGGCGACCGCACCCGCGCCGATACGGCGCTGGCGGCCCGCATCCGCGACAAGTTCCGCATCAAGAACACCACCGGCTACAGCCTGAACGCGCTGGTCGACTATGAGGATCCGGTCGACATCCTCCAGCACCTGATGATCGGGTCTGAGGGGACGCTGGGCTTCATCTCCGCCATCACGCTGCGCACGGTGCCGGAGCATCCGCACAAGGCCAGCGCCCTGCTGTTCTTCCCCGACATCGCCAAGGCCTGCAACGCCGTGTCGCTGCTGAAGGCGGCTCCGGTCGATGCGGCGGAGCTGATGGACCGCGCCTCGCTCCGCTCCATCCAGGACAAGCCGGGCATGCCGCCGCAGATCCGCGGCTTCGGTCCCGACGTGGCGGCTGTGCTGGTGGAAACCCGTGCGGAGAGTGCCGCGGCGCTGGAGGCCAACGTGGCGGCGATCGCCGCCGTCCTGGCCGACTGCGTCACCATCGGCGACACCCGCTTCACCACCGACGCCAAAGCCTGCGAGGGCTTCTGGAAGATCCGCAAGGGCTTGTTCCCTGCGGTCGGCGCCATCCGCCAGACCGGCACCACCGTCATCATCGAGGACGTCGCCTTCCCCCTGCCCCGGCTGGCCGAGGCGACCCGCGAATTGCAGGACCTGTTCGTCCGCCACGGCTATCACGAGGCGATCATCTTCGGCCACGCGCTGGAAGGGAACCTGCACTTCGTCTTCACCCAGGCCTTCGACACCCAGGCTGAGATCGACCGCTACCGCCGCTTCATGGACGATGTCGCCGTGCTGGTGGTGAACCGCTATGACGGCTCGCTGAAGGCGGAGCACGGCACCGGCCGCAACATGGCCCCCTTCGTCGAGATGGAATGGGGACCAGAGGCCTATGGCCTGATGAAGAAAATCAAGGACCTCTTCGACCCCGACGGGCTGCTGAACCCCGGCGTCATCCTGAACGGCGACCCCGAAGCCCATCTGAAGAACCTGAAACCGCTGCCCCCCGCCGACCCGCTGGTCGACACCTGCATCGAATGCGGCTTCTGCGAACCGACCTGCCCCTCCCACCGCCTCACCCTGTCGCCGCGCCAGCGCATCGTCGGCCGGCGCGAGATGGCGCGGCTGGCGGCTGCCGGCGATGACGCCCCCCGTCTGGCCGAGATCGCCGCCGCCTACGACTACCAGGGCATCGATACCTGCGCCGCCTGCGGCCTCTGCGCCACCGCCTGCCCGGTGGGGATCGAGACCGGGCTGCTGATCAAATCCATGCGCGGGGAGCGGCGCGGTGGGATGGCCCGCAAGGCCGGGGCTCTCGTCGCCGATCATATGGAAGGCACGCTGGGCCTCGCCCGCGCCGGGCTGCGGCTGGCCGACCTCGCCCGCCGCACGGTTGGGCATGGCGCCACCCAGGCAGCGGCCCGCGTCCTGACCGGCGGCAGCCTGCCGGCCTTGCCGCGCAGCATGCCGACCGCCGCTACCTTTACCGCACACCCGGACATCCCCAGCGACGACCTGCCGACGGTGGTCTACGCCCCCAGTTGCGTCAGCCGGACCATGGGCCACGCCGCCGGCGATCCGCAGCAGCGCCCGCTTCCCCAGGTCGTCGAATCGGTGATGCGCAAGGCCGGCTTCCGCATCCTCTATCCGGAGGAGGCGGACGGCCAGTGCTGCGGCATGCCGCTGGAAAGCAAGGGCCTGATCGAGGCCGCCGACGCCAAGGCCGACGCCATGCTGGCCGCGCTGTCCAAGGCAAGCCGGGGTGGCCGTTACCCGGTGGTGATGGACACCAGCCCCTGCGCGCTCCGCCTGAAGAAGCGGTTGACCGACGCGGGCTTGCGCATCCTCGACGTGGCGGAGTTCCTCAGCGAGTTCGCCCTGCCCCGCCTGGACATCGCCAGGACGCCGGAACCGGTGATGCTGCACCTGACCTGCTCCACCCGCCGCATGGGCCTGGACGGCGCGCTGACCGCCGTGGCGAAGGCCTGTGCCGAGGCGGTGGTGGTGCCGCCCGACGTCGGCTGCTGCGGCTTCGCCGGCGACAAGGGCTTCACCACGCCGGAACTGAACGCCCACGCGCTGCGCCACCTGCCGGCGTCGGTGCCCGAGGGCTGCGCATCGGGCTATTCCACCAGCCGCACCTGCGAGATCGGCCTGTCCGACAAGGCGGGCGTGCCCTACCGCTCCATCGTCTATCTGGTCGACGCCTGCGCGACGGCGAAGGTGGAAGAGAGGGCGCGGGTGGCGGAGGCGGCGTTCTAGGGGGACACTTTCCCCCACCTAACCTCCCCCGCTCTCAGCGGACCTACGGTCCGCCTGCCGCGTCAGCACAAAGCGAAGCTATGTGCGAGAGCTGGGCGGGGGAGGGACTGCCGCTTAAGCGCCGACAAAGCTCCTGTCCCCCTCCCCCGCCCAGCGGGGGAGGGTCGGGGTGGGGGCAATAACTGACACGGTGAGGAAACGCCCAATGCCCTCCACTCCCAAACCAACCCGCGTCTATTACTTCGGCACCTGCCTCGTCGACCTGTTCTTCCCCGACGCCGGCATGGCCGGGATCGAGCTGCTGCAGTCCCAGGGCCTGACCGTCGTCTTCCCCCAGGGACAGAGCTGCTGCGGCCAACCCGCCTACAATTCCGGCTATCGCGCCGATGCCCTGAAGGTGGCCCGTGCCCAGCTGGACCTGTTCCCCGGCGACGATCCCATCGTCGTGCCGTCGGGCTCCTGCGCCGGCATGATGAAGAAGCACTGGCCCGACCTGTTCCGCGGCGAGCCGGACGAGGCCAAAGCGGTGCAGGTGGCGTCCCGCGTCTGGGAGCTGACGCAGTTCCTGGTCCATGTCCTTGACGTCCAACTGACCGACAAGGGCGAGCCGCTGCGCGTCACCTGGCACGCCTCCTGCCATGCCCAGCGCGAGATGGGCGTGGTGGAGGAACCGAAGGCTCTGCTGCGCCAACTCGCCAACGTCGAGCTGGTGGAGTTGAAGCGGGAAAAGGAATGCTGCGGCTTCGGCGGCACCTTCGCCGTGCGTCATCCGGAGATCTCCGCCGCGATGGTCGGCGACAAGGTGGCGGACATCGAGGACACCGGCGCCAACCGCGTGGTGTCGGGCGACTGCGGCTGCCTGCTGAACATCGGCGGCGCGCTGGAGGCCGGCGCCAAGGCCGCGCGCGGCCAGCACATCGCCCAGTTCCTGAAGGAGCGCATCCATGGACGGTAACGCACCGGATTTCGCCGCCGCCTCGCGCGCGGCGCTGGCCGACCCGCAGCTGCGCGGCAATTTCCGCCGCGCCATGGACGGGCTGATGACCAAGCGCGCCGCCCAGTTCGCCGATGCGGGCGAATGGCATGGCGTGCGCGCGCTGGCCGCCTCGGTCCGGCTGCGCGCCCTGTCGAAGCTGCCGGAGCTGCTGGAAAAGCTGGAGGAGAACTGCACCCGCAACGGCATCACCGTCCACTGGGCCGCCACGACGGACGAGGCCAACGCCATCGCGCTCGACATCCTGCACAAGGCGAACGCCAAGCTGGTGGTCAAGGGCAAGTCGATGGTGACGGAGGAGATGCACCTGAACGCCGTTCTGGAAAAGGACGGCATCGAGGTTCTGGAAAGCGACCTCGGCGAATACATCGTGCAGCTGGACGGCACCATGCCGTCGCACATCATCATGCCGGCGATTCACCTGAACACCAAGCAGATCGCCCATCTGTTCAAGCGCAAGATCAAGGATGCCGAAAGCCGCGAGGATGCGGCCTATCTGACCGGCCTCGCCCGCCGGGTGCTGCGCGCCAAGTTCCAGGCCGCCGACGTCGGCATGTCCGGCGTCAACGCCGCGGTGGCGGAGACCGGCACCCTCTGCCTGATCGAGAATGAGGGCAACGGCCGCATGTGCACCACGGTGCCGCCGGTCCACATCGCCTTCATGGGGCTGGAGAAGGTGGTGGAAAAGCTGGAGGACGTGCCGCCGGTCATCAGCCTGCTGCCGCGCTCCGCCACCGGCCAGCCGATCACCACCTACGTCAACATGATCTCCGGCCCCCGCAAGCCGGGCGAGAAGGACGGCCCGCGCGAGGTGCATCTGGTCATCCTCGACAACGGCCGCTCCGGCATCTACGCCGATCCGGAGCTGCGCGACACGTTGCGCTGCATCCGCTGCGGCGCCTGCATGAACCATTGCCCGGTCTACACCAAGGTCGGCGGCCATGCCTATGAGGCGCCCTATCCCGGCCCCATCGGCAAGATCCTGGTGCCGCAGATCGAGGGCTTGGACAAGCGCGGCGCCATGCCCCACGCCTGCACCATGTGCAACGCCTGCGTCGAGATCTGCCCAGTGAAAATCCCCATCGTCGAGATCATGGGCCGGCTGCGGGTGGAGGCGGTGAAGCCCGGCGGTGCGGTGAAGGATGGCGGCGCCAAGGCCAGCCGGACGGAAGCGATGGTGTGGAGCGGCTGGGCGGCGATGAACGCCTCCCCCACCGCCTACCGCATCGCGACCACGGCGATGAGCAGGCTCGGCAATGCGGCGCCCTCGTCGCTGCCCATGCTGAAGGAGTGGACGAACGTCCGCACCAAGCCGCGCTTCGCCGGCCGCACCCTGCACGACCTCGCCCGCGCCAAGGGGATCCCCGATGTCTGACGCCCGCAACTCGATCCTGACGAAGCTGCGCAAGACGCGCGACGCCCACCCGCTGACCCCGCCGGCCTCGGATTTCGCGCCGATCGAGGCGAAGCGCTGGCCGCCGGAGGAGCGCCTGCCCCGCATCCGCCGCCTGATGGAGGCGGTGCACACAGAGTTCATCGAGGCGACGGAGGCCGACTGGCCGGCGGTGCTGCGCGAGTTCCTGGCGCGGGAGGGCGTGGGCTCGCTGCTCTATGCGCCGGCGACGGAGGCGGGTAAGCGGTTGGTGGAGGTGTGGGGGACTGTTTCTCCCTCTCCCCCCCGGGGTGAGGGGGACGCGTCGCATGATTCCCCCGAAGGTCCCGCCACGCTTCCCCCTCACCCTAACCCTCTCCCCGCCTTTCAGCGAAGCTGCGCTTCGCCTGTCGGCAACGCGAGCGAAGCTCGCGTTGGGGGGGAGAGGGGAACTGCGCCGGGTCCCACCCTCATCCCCTACGACCGCCCCCTCGAAGACCTGAAGTCCCAGCTGTTCGACTCCATCGACGCCGGCCTGACCACCACCCGCGGCGCCATCGCCGAGACCGGCAGCCTGATCCTGTGGCCGACGGCCGAGGAGCCGCGCACCCTCTCGCTGGTCCCGCATATCCACATCGCGCTGCTGCGCACCGACGCCCTCTACGACACCTTCCTGCAGGCCATGCGCGAGCAGGGATGGGCGCAGGCGATGCCGACCAATGCGCTGCTGGTGTCCGGTCCCAGCAAGACCGCCGACATCGAGCAGACGCTGGCCTACGGCGTCCATGGCCCGAAGCGGCTGGTCGTCCTGGTGGTCCACCCATGACGGCCCGCCGGCCTGCCATCCGACCCGCAAACGAGCCGGCAATCCGGCTCTACGAGGCAATCCTGCATCTCAGGCGCCTCGGCCACCGGGTGGAGAAATGCGAAGGGCGGCGCGGGCGACATCGGCTGGATGGGGCCGAGATCACCGACGCCGCCCTTCTCGAACTGGCGATGACCCGCGTCCGCCGGGCGGCGCGGGTTCCCCTATCCCATTAGGCCGGACGCACCGCCGCCGGGCGCGACACCGCCACCGACGGCTTGCGGCCGTAGCGCTCGACGCTTAGTCCCTCCATGTCGATCTCGGTCCGACGGCCGCTGACCACGTCGGCCAGCACGCGGGCCGAGCCGGCCGACATCGTCCAGCCCAGCGTGCCGTGGCCGGTGTTGAGATACAGGTTGCGGATGTGGGTCGGCCCCAGGATCGGCGTGCCGTCCGGCGTGTTCGGGCGCAGGCCGGTCCAGAATTCCGCCTTCGACAGGTCGCCGCCCTTCGGGAACAGGTCGCTGACCACATGGTCCAGCGGCCCGCGGCGGCTTTCGCGCAAACTCAGGTCGAAGCCGGTCAGCTCCGCCGTGCCGCCGACGCGGATGCGGTCGCCCAGGCGGGTGACGGCGATCTTGTGCGTCTCGTCCATCACCGTCGATTCCGGCGCATGGGCGGAGTCGGTGATCGGCAGGGTCAGCGAATAGCCCTTCACCGGATAGACCGGCAGGTCGATGCCCAGCGGCTTCACCAGCTTGGGCGAATAGCTGCCCATGGCGACGATGTAGCTGTCGGCGGTCAGCGTGCCCTGGTCGGTCTGCACGCCGGTGATCTTGCGCCCGTCGCTCTCCAGCCCGCGGATGGAGACGCCGTAACGGAACTCCACCCCGCGCTTGGCGGCAAAGTCGGCGAGCTTGCTGGTGAACTGGAAGCAGTCGCCGGTCTCGTCGCCCGGCAGGTGCAGCGCGCCGACCAGCTTGTCCTTCACATGGGCCAGCGCCGGCTCGACCGAGGTCAGGCCGTCGCGGTCGAACAGGCTGAAGGGAACGCCGTAGCGCTCCAGCACCGCCATGTCGTAGCCGGCGGCGTCCATCTGCTTCTGGGTGCGGAAGACCTGCAGCGTGCCCTGGGTGCGCTCGTCATAGGTGATGCCGGTCTCGGCGCGCAGAGCCTTCAGGCAGTCGCGGCTGTATTCGGCGACGCGGACCATGCGGCTCTTGTTCAGCTGGTAGCTCGCCTCGTTGGCGTTGGCCAGCAGCTTCAGGCACCAGGACCACATCGCCGGATCCAGCTTCGGCCGGATCACCAGCGGCGAATGCTTCATCAGCATCCATTTGGCGGCCTTCAGCATCAGCCCCGGCGCCGCCCAGGGAGCGGAATAGCCCGGCGACACCTCGCCCGCATTGGCATAGCTGGTCTCCAGCGCCGGGCCGGCCTGACGGTCCAGTACGGTCACCTCATGCCCGGCACGCGCCAGATAATAGGCGGTGGTGACACCGATGACGCCGCTGCCCAGAACGATCACGCGCATGAGACTGGCTCCCAAGGGGATGGATGACTTCGCTTGGAGTCTTCGGTTCGCAAACGGTGTGCCAGAGGGGGAAATGGCGGATTTGCTGTGGTGCGGGAGGATTGGTGGGGCACGGGGTGTATGCAGATGTTTACAGGAAAGCGCAGATGAGGGCTGTGGGCATTGCGGTACAACGGTTTGGTCAGGTGTAACGATTTTGATACGGCGTAACGATATGTGTACAGTGGGGGCAAGTGTTCACCCACTCAAGCACCCCCATGCGCATCGAAGTCACCTTCACCGACCGCGTCGGCATCGCCCATGAGATCCTCGCCGTGCTGGCGATCCGCCGCCTCAACGTCGTCGGCGTCGAGGTCGACCCGCCGCTGATCCACATCGACGCGCCTGGCCTGGACCCGGCAGCACTCCCCGCCCTGTCGGACGCACTGCGCACCATCGCCGGGGTGCGATCGGTCGCAGCCATCGACATGCTGCCCGGCACGCGGCGGCGCCTGCATCTCGACGCGCTGCTCGCCGCCCTGCCCGACCCGGTGCTGGCGGTCGACCGCGCCGGCAGCGTCGTGGTGGCGAGCGCCGCCGCCGCCCAGGTCGCCGGACTGCCGGAATCGCACCTCGCCGGCCTCGACCTCGGCGAGTTGTTCGGCGAACCGGGCCTGACGCGCGAGCTGGCCGACGGCGGCTTCCGCATGTCCGGCCGCGAGGTGACGCTGAACGGCCAGCCCTTCCTGCTGGAGGTGACGCCCATCGTCGATGTCGAGGCGGCGGGCGCCGTCATCACCCTGTTCACCCCGTCGCGCCTGGGTGAGCGTCTGAATGCGATCCAGAATTTCGATGAGGGCGGCTTCGACCGCATCCTCGGCGAATCCCCGCCGGTGCGGGCGCTGAAGGCGCGGGCCGCGCGCGTCGCCGCAATGGAGGCGCCGCTGCTGATCCTGGGGGAGACCGGCACCGGCAAGGAGCTGATCGCCCATGCCTGCCACCGCGCCAGCCCACGCCGCGACAAGCCCTTCCTGGCGCTGAACTGCGCTGCCGTTCCGGAGAATTTGGCGGAAAGCGAGCTGTTCGGCTACGCCCCCGGCTCCTTCACCGGGGCGCAGCGCGGCGGCAAGCCCGGCCTGCTGGAACTGGCCCATGGCGGCACCGTCTTCCTGGACGAGATCGGCGAGATGTCGGCCTATCTCCAGGCCAAGCTGCTGCGCTTCCTCAACGACGGCAGCTTCCGCCGGGTCGGCGGCGAGCGCGAGCAGAAGGTGGACGTCCGCGTCATCAGCGCCACCCACCGCTCGCTGGAGGCGATGGTCGCCGACCACAGCTTCCGCGAGGATCTGTTCTACCGCCTGAACGTGCTGACGCTGAGCGTGCCGCCGCTGCGGGAGCGCGGGCATGACATCCTGCTGCTGGCCCGCCATTTCATCGCCCGCGCCGCGGCGCAGGCCCGCCGTCCGCCTGGACGGCTGACCCCGGCTGCGGCGGCGGCGCTGCTCGCCAACCGCTGGCCCGGCAATGTCCGCCAGTTGGAAAACGTCATCTTCCGCGCCGTGACCATGAGCGACGGCGGCGCGCTGGACGCCGCCGACCTGGAACTGGCCGGGGCCGGCATGCAGTCGGCCGAGATGCCGGCAGAGGACGCCGAAAGCTGGGAGGACGCGGTGGACGGCTTCGAACGGTCGCTGCTGCGCCGGCTCTACCCGCGCTTCCCCTCCAGCCGAAAGCTTGCGGCGCGGCTGAAAACCTCGCACACCATGATCGCCAACAAGCTGCGCAAACACGGCATTCCGGAGCGGTGACGCGGCCGGGCGGCGGTCGGATCAGTGACCGGAGGGCTTGGCCGGAGCGGCGGCCTTTGCTGCGGCCGGCTTCTCCGGAGCTTTCTCGGCGGGCTTTTCGGTCGGCTTTTCGGTGGCCGGCGCATCCAGCCCCGGCGGCGGGCCGCCGAAGGTGATGGTCACCTCGGTCACCGGTCCGGGATCCGGCTGGCTGTGGTGGAAGCTCACCACCGCACCCGGCAGCAGCACGGGCGCAGAGGGTTCGATGGTCCAGCTCTGCAGCGGCTTGTGCTCGGCGCCGAAGGTGATGGCGCGCAGCGGCGGCAGCGCGCGCTCGACATCGGTGGTGTTGGCGATCTCGCCGTCCAGCAGCAGGACGGTCTTCCCGCCCTCCAGCTTCTGTTCGGAACGGATGCTGCGCAGCTCCAGCCCGAAGCCCGGCGGCTCGACCTGTATCCCGATGGTCTCGTAGAAGAGGGCTGCGGGCGGCCAGCCGCGGACGATGGCATCGCGGCCGAAATAGCCGCCGGCCACGGTCCCGGCGACGAGCACCCCCAGCAGGGCAAAACCGATCACCGTACTGCGCGCCGGCTTGGCGCGCGGAGCCTTCGGCGGCTTGGATTTGCTCTTTCCGGCCGCCTTCTCGGCGGACTTTGCCGGTTTCGCCGGGCGGATTTCCGTCAGCGCGTCGGGTATCACCGGATCGGGGTCCGCCCGTTCCGGCATCTGCCACCATGTGTGGCCGCAGCGGGCACAACGCACCTTCCGGCCGTCGGTGCCGAGCGACTCGTCGGACAGGGTGTAGCGCGTTGAACAGGTCGGACAGGAAACGATCATCGCGCCGTCGCAGAGAGGTTACCGCTTGCGTTATAGATAGGAGTGGCCGGCGGCGCAACCGACACCCGACGGGCGGCACCGTTCATTCTTTTGCATGCGGCAATGGGCGCGTGGGACTGCCCCCTCCCCACCCCTTCCTTAGCCGGGGAGAGAGGGGGCCAACCCGTGTTACATCCCGCCCGGATAGTTCGGGCCCCCGCCGCCTTCCGGCACGACCCAGTTGATGTTCTGGGTGGGGTCCTTGATGTCGCAGGTCTTGCAGTGGACGCAGTTCTGCGCGTTGATCTGCAGCCGCGGGTCGCTGCCGTCGTCGTTGCGGACGATCTCGTAGACGCCGGCAGGGCAATAGCGCTGCTCCGGCGCGTCGTAGAGCGCCAGGTTGACGCTGATCGGGACCGACTTGTCCTTCAGCGTCAGGTGCGGCGGCTGGTCTTCCTCGTGGTTGGTGTTGGAGAGGTAGACCGAGGACAGGCGGTCGAAGCTGACCTTGCCGTCCGGCTTGGGGTAGGCGATCTTCGGCGCCTCGCTGGCCTTCACCAGGGTGGTGTGGTCGGCGTGGTGCTTCAGCGTCCAGGGCGACTTGCCCTTCAGCGCGGTCTCGTAGGCGGCGTTCGCCAGACCCGCCCACAGGCCCTTCTGGAAGCCCGGACGGATGTTGCGCACGGCATACAGCTCCGGCCAGACCCAGGACTGCTTCAGCCGCTCCGGATAGGCGATGACCTCCGGACCGTTGTCGCTGCCGCCGGTCAAATGGTCGAACACCGCCTCGGCCGCGACCATGCCCGACTTCATGGCGGTGTGATTGCCCTTGATCTTCGGCACGTTCAGGAAGCCGGCGCCGTCGCCGATGAGGAGGCCGCCGGGGAAGGTCAGCTTGGGGATCGACTGGAAGCCGCCTTCCGACAGGGCGCGGGCGCCATAGGACAGACGCCGGCCGCCCTCGAAGGTCGGGCGGATCGCCGGGTGAGTCTTGTAGCGCTGGAACTCCTCGAACGGGCTCATGTGCGGGTTCCAGTAGTCGAGGCCGACGACGAAGCCGACCGACACCAGGTTCCCTTCCATGTGATACAGCCACGACCCGCCATAGGTCTTGGGGTCCATCGGCCAGCCGATGGTGTGGACGATCAGGCCCGGCTTGGACTGCGACGGATCGACCTCCCACAGCTCCTTGATGCCGATGCCGTAGGTCTGCGGCTGGCAGTCGCGCCGCAGGTCGAACCGCTCGAACAGGGTCTTGGTCAGCGAGCCGCGGCAGCCCTCGGCGAAGATGGTCTGCTTGGCGTGCAGCTCCATGCCGGGCGTGTAGTTGCCGGTCTTCTCGCCGTCCTTGCCGATGCCCATGTCGCCGGTGGCGACGCCCTTCACCGCACCGTTGTCGTTATACAGCACTTCGGCCGCGGCGAAGCCGGGGTAGATCTCCACGCCGAGTTCCTCGGCCTGGGTCGCCATCCAGCGGGCCAGATTGCCCAGGCTGATGATGTAGTTGCCGTGGTTGTTCATCTGCGGCGGAGCGTAAGGCGACTTGTAGGCCTTCGTTTCCGTCAGGAAGAGGAAATGGTCCTCGCGCGCCGGGGTGGTGAGGGGAGCGCCCTTTTCCTTCCAGTCGGGGATCAGTTCCTCCAGCGCATGCGGTTCGAAGACGGCGCCGGACAGCAGGTGGGCGCCGACCTCCGACCCCTTCTCGATCACGCAGACGCTGAGTTCCTGCCCGGTCTCGACCGCGCGCTGCCGCAGGCGGATCGCCGCGCTTAGGCCCGACGGGCCGGCGCCGACGATCAGAACATCGTATTCCATGACCTCGCGCGGTTCGCGTTCCATCACCACACTCCCCCACCGTCTTGTTTTGGTACTGTTTCCCTCGGGACGCCCTATGGTGTTTTGCGGGCGCGTGCTTGTAGCACGCTTTGCACCGCACCCAAATTGGGTATCTGGACATGTAAGACCACACGATCTGTGGTAAGGTCAAACGATGATTGACGTATGCGACATCCTCGACGCGTTGCGCTGGCATGCCGATATCGGCTGCGACGAGGCCATCGGCGACGAGCCGATCGACTGGGCCGCCTTCTCCGCCCGGCCGGCGGCGCGCACCATGCCCGCGGGGGCCGGTGCGGCGCCAAATGCCGGTATGGGCACCGGGATGGCGCGTGGTCCGGCACCGACTCGGGTACCCGCCCCCGCCGCGCCGCGCCCGGCCGCACTCTTCCCGTCGCCCGACCAGCCGCTGGGCGCCAGCGAGGCCGGCATCCAGGCTCGCGCCCGCGCGCACGAGGCGCAGAGCCTTGAGGCGCTGGAGGCGGCCTTGCGCTCCTTCGACGGCTGTCCGTTGAAGGCGACCGCGATGAACACCGTCTTCGCCGACGGCAATCCGGAGGCTCCGATCATGCTGATCGGCGAAGCGCCGGGCGAGGACGAGGACCGGCAGGGCAAGCCCTTCGTCGGGGTCAGCGGCAAGCTGCTGGACCGCATGCTGGCGCAGATCGGGCTGGACCGCAGCAAGGTCTACATCACCAACATCCTGCCCTGGCGCCCGCCCGGCAACCGCAGCCCGACCCAGGCCGAGATCGCCGCCTGCCTGCCCTTCCTGGAACGGCATGTCGGGTTGGTCCGCCCGAAGCTGCTGGTGGCGCTGGGCGGCGTGTCGGCCAAGACCCTGCTGAACCGGGCGGAGGGAATCACCCGCCTGCGCGGGCAATGGCGGTCCTATGAGGGAACCGGCGCACCGGTGCCGCTGATGCCGATGCTCCATCCGGCGTACCTCTTGCGCAACCCTATCGCAAAGCGGGAAGCGTGGCGGGACATGCTTGCGCTGCGTCAAAAGATCGACGAAGAAGGAATCAAGTATTCCTAAGACAAAAATCGATGTCACAGCCCGGCCGAAATCGTTTGTGTGACCGGGCAGGTTGCATGACACAAATGTAATCCGCCCATACCCAAAGGCACCTTCCCAACGGGCTAAGGCCTTTTTGTCGCCTCCCTTAACCCGTTGTAGGGACTGGCGAATACCGGCGCCGACACATTCCGCGCGAATCCGTTGCTTGCGGTTCGCGAGCGCCTGCGCTATTTCGGAACAATGCTCCGGATATTTTGCAGTGCAGCATACCGGGCCGCGAATGCGGTCCCGCTGCGGCGGAACCTTCTGGGGGTGCTGGGTCTCGCGGTGGCTTACACCCTGGGACCCGACGGTATGGTCGGGTTCCGACCCGCTTGCGCCGCCCTCATTATTCACGCGCCGGACGGTCACGCCGTCGTCCCGCCCGGCCCGGATTCCGTGCCTGACCCCCATACCCCCGATTTCGGCGAACCGACTGGCAATCCGGTCCTGGGCGACCCGGTCATGGGGTTGCCCGACCCGGCCGTTCCCGAAGAACCGTCTTTCGGTGCGCCGGCGGCCGATGCGTCCACCGGCCCGACCGGTTCCCCGCTGCTGCTGGCCAGCGACGACGAGGCCCGTGCCGTCCAGCTGGACGAGGAGGATGCCGACCGCTACCGCCGCATCTTCGCGCTGCAGGACCGGGCGGAATGGGACGCCGCCGACGCCGAGATGGCGAAGCTGAAGGACCGCCGGCTGATCGGCTATGTCCTGCGCCAGCGCTATCTCCACCCCGACCGCCGCGCCGGCTACGAGGAACTCGCCCGCTGGATGCAGGATTACGGCGACCTCGCCGGGGCGGAGCGGGTGCACAGCCTGGCGCAGAAGCGCCAGCCCGCCGGCCAGCGGGCGCCGAAGCCCCCGCGGGGAGAGGAGCGCGTGCGCCTCGTCGGCTCGCTGGAACGGCTGGGCGGCCTGCGCACCGTCGCCGCGAACGAGGACGACGAGGAGGATGGCGTCACCGTCGCCCCGCGCAGCCGCACCGTGTCGCGCGCCCGCAGTGACCGCGCCGCCGTGGCGCGGGTGGAGGAGCTGCTGCGTTCCGGCCGCGCCAGCAACGCCCTGGCTCTGCTGAACCAGGACGAGTTCGGCGGCAAGCTCGACACCGTGCAGTACGACGCCGCCCGCGCCCGCATCGCGTCGTCCCTCTACTTCTCGGGCGAGACGGCGCAAGCGCTGACGCTCGCCTCCGCCAGCGCCGCCCGGTCGGGCGACATGCTGCCGGAAGCGCATTGGATCGCCGGGCTTTCCGCATGGCGGCTGAAGCAGATCGACCGTGCCGCCCGTCATTTCCAGGGCATGGCCGCCGCCGGTCCGCGCTCCCCCTGGAAGGCGGCCGCCGCCGACTATTGGGCGGCCCGCGCGCTGGCGCGCAAGCCCGGCAAGGAGAAGGAGGCGGCGGAGCATCTGGCCGCCGCGGCCCGCTATCCCCACACCTTCTATGGCCTGATCGCGCTCCGCACCCTGGGCACGCTGCACGACGTGCGCTGGCAGGCGCCGGAGCTGAGCGGGCGGACGCTGGCGGCGATGGCGGCCAAGCCGGCGGGATCCCGCGCCATCGCCCTGCTGCAGGTGGGACAGCGCGAACTGGCGGGCATGGAGCTGCAGCGCATCCACCCGCAGGGCGACCCGCTGGTCGAACAGGCGATGGTGGCGTTGGCCGACCGTGCCGGGGTGGCGACCCTCTCGCTGCGGCTGGGCAACGCGGTGGCCGGACCGGACGGCGCGCCCTATGCCGCCGCCCTCTACCCGCTGCCGCACTGGACGCCGCGCGACGGCTTCGCCGTGGACCGGGCGCTGGTCTTCGCGGTGATGCGCCAGGAATCGCGCTTCGACCCGCGGCTGGTCAGTTCCGCCGGGGCGACCGGGCTGATGCAGATCCTGCCCAGCACCGCCCAGCATGTGCGCGAACGCCACGCCGACATCGGCAGCGAGGACGCCAACCGCGACGCCCTGTTCGATCCCTCCCGCAACATGGAGCTGGGCCAGCGTTACCTGACCGAGCTGCTGGGCATGCCGGAGATCGACGGCAACCTGTTCCTGGCCGCCGCCGCCTACAATGCCGGACCGGGCACGCTGGCGCGCTGGCGGCGGGAGTTGAGCGACATCACCGATCCCCTGCTGTTCATCGAAAGCCTTTCCTTCGGCGAGACGCGCGACTATGTGGAGAAGGTGATGGCGAACTTCTGGATCTACCAGCTTCGGCTGGGCCAGGAGACCGCCTCGCTCGACGCCGTCGCCGACGGGAAATGGCCTGCCTACACCCCGGTGGTGGCCCCTGCGACCCAGGTCGCGGCCCAGCCGGACCCGCTGCCGGCGGCGAAACCGGCGGTCCCGGCCGCGGTGACCGCGGCAGCCCCGGCCGAGAAGCCGGAGGCGGACGCTCCGGCGGCCGAGCCTCCCGTCGCGGACGCCCCGGCCGTTCCGGCCCGGGTGGAGACGGTGGCGGAGCGGGGGGAGGCCAGCCCGATACCCTGACCGCCGGTGCGCCCTTGCCGGGCTCCGGCCCGACTTGAGGACACGCCTGCCGCCATGCCGAAGATCGACGAGAGCCGCCCCTTCCTTCCCGTGAACATCGCGGTGATCACGGTGTCCGACACCCGCAGCGCCGCCGACGACCGTTCCGGTGACGCGCTGGCGGAGCGGATCGCCGGGGCCGGCCACAGGCTCGCCGTCCGGACCATCATTCGCGACGACATCGCGGCGATCCGCGCCCAGGTGCAGGCGTACATCGCCGATCCACAGATCGACGTGGTTCTGACCACCGGCGGCACCGGGGTCACCGGTCGCGACGTGACGCCGGAAGCGGTCGAGGCGCTCTATGAAAAGGCGATCCCCGGCTTCGGCGAGCTGTTCCGCTACCTGAGCTACGCCAAGGTCGGCACCTCCACCATCCAGAGCCGGGCGACCGGCGGCGTCGCCAACGGCACCTACATCTTCGCCCTGCCCGGTTCGCCCAGCGCCTGCCGCGACGCCTGGGACGACATCCTGGTCTGGCAACTCGACAACCGCCACCGCCCCTGCAATCTGGTGGAGCTGATGCCCCGCCTGCGCGAGCACATGGCGTGAGCGGAGTTGGCGTGAGCGCACCGGCCGGCTTCTCGATGGAGGCCCTGCACGCCGCCCTGATCCGGCTGCCGCGCCTTGCCGACCTCCCACCCGACGCGCTGGAGCCGATGCCGCTGAAGGGCGTCGCCCACGACCATGTCCGCCTGCGCGGCCGGCGGCTGGTCGCCCGCATCCCGCGCTGGAGCCAGTTGGGCCTCGACGCCTGGACGGCGCTGGATCGGCAGGCCGCCGCCTTCCGGCGGGCGGAAATGTCGGGCCACACCCCGCGCTTCGCCGGCCTGCTGCCGCCGGGCGAGGGGCTGCCGCTGGGCGCGCTGGTGGTCGGCGAGGTGGAGGGGCGCACGCCCGTCCTGCCCGACGACATGCCGGCCATCGCCCGCGCCCTGGCGGCGATCCACCGCATGGCTCCGCCGGACTTCTACGAGCCGCTGCCCGCCCCGCCCGATCCGGTGGCCGCACTGCTGGCCCAGGTGGAGCGGCAGGCGGAGTGGTTCGACCGCGCCGCGTTGGACGCCGATGCCCGCGCCCTGATCGCGGAGGAGCTTGCGGCGGCTCGCAGCGGCCACCTCGCCCCGCCGCCGGAGACCCCGATGCCGCTGACAGCGGTGGGGGTGGACGTGCATCCCGGCAATTTCCTGATCGACGGCCATGGCAAGGCCTGGTTCACCGACCTGGAGAAGCTGCAATACGGCCACCCCGCCAGCGACCTCGCCCATGCCAGCCTCTACACCTCCACCAAATGGGACCCGGCGGTGAATGCGGAACTGGCGCCGGCCGACATCGACGCCTTCGTCGATGCCTGGGCGATGGCGGTTCCCGGCGACCTCGCCGACGAGGTGCGGCCCTGGCTGAAGCCGCTGCGCCGGCTGACCTGGCTGCGCACCCTGTCTTGGATGGCGCGCTGGTCGGTGGAGGGCGCCACACTGTCGCCGGGCATACCGGAGCCGTTGCGCGCCCATATGGACGCCCACGCCACCGACATCCTGCGCGCCGGACGGATCGAACAGGTTCGACGGGATTGGGCCCCAGTCCCCTCTCCTCCCCGCTCTCGCGCAAACGAAGTTTGCGCTGACGCGGCAGGCGGACCGAAGGTCCGCCGAAAGCGGGGAGAGGGTTAGGGTGAGGGGGAACCGCATGCGGGGATGTTTCGGCTTCGCCGAACCCCCTCATCCCGACCTTCTCCCCAGCGGGGAGAAGGAGAGGGAGCACGAAAGTCTCTTGCCCGCGCCCTGCCGAAAGTGATGGGATACCGACTCGGAAAACGAGGTGACGAGAGCATGACGAGTTTCCGACGCCGGTTGCTGCCGACCTCCCTGGCCACCCTGCTGGCTGGGGGCGTATTTGCAGGCGCCGTTCCGGCCCCGGCCTTCGCCGCCGGCCCGCCCGGCGAGACCGCCGGCTCCGCCACCGGCAGCTATCTGGCCGGCCGCTACGCCCAGCACCAGGACGACTGGACGGCGGCGGCGCGCTTCACCGCCCAGGCGCTGGCCGCCGATCCGGACGATCAGGCCCTGCTGCGCCGCACCTTCCTGCTGCGGCTGGGCGAGGGGCAGATCGACACCGCCATCGGCTATGCCTCCCGCCTGCTGGGCGAGCAGGGCGAGCCGCAGATGGCGCTGACCCTGCTGGCCGCCGATGCGCTCGCCAAGGGCAAGCTGGACGAGGCCGACGGCTATGCCGCGCGCCTGCCGGCCGATGGGCTGGGCCGCTTCATCACCCCGCTGACCCGCGCCTGGCTGGCCACCGCCCGCGGCAAGACCGACGAGGCGCTGGCCGCGCTGGAGCCGCTGGCGGCCGTCCAGGGCTTCGGCGCGCTCTACAACCTGCATGCCGCCCTGATCCTCGACCTCGCCGGCCGCAGCGAGGATGCCGCCGCCCGCTACGTCAAGGTGACGGACACCGAGGCGCCGCTGCGGGTGGTGCAGATCGTCGGCAACTTCATGATGCGCACCGGCAAGAAGGACGAAGCGCGCAAGCTCTACGAGACCTTCCAGATCAACAACCCCGACGGGCTGCTGGTGGAGCCGGCGCTGGACGCCATGGCGAAGGCGCCGGCCGACGCCCGCCCGGTGCCCGATGCACGTTCGGGTCTGGCGGAAGCGCTGTTCGACCTGGGCAGCGCCTTGCATCACGAGAATGCCGACGAGCCGGCGCTTCTGTTCGGCCGCATCGCGCTGCACCTGCGCGGGGATCTGGCGCTGGCCCATCTGCTGATCGGCGACATCGTGGCCTCCCGCGACCATCATGAGGAGGCGCTGACCGCCTACCGGCTGCTGGCGAAAGACCCGCTGCTGGGCTGGACCGCCCGCATGCGCGAAGCCGACAGCCTCGCCCGCATGAACCGCAACGACGACGCCATTGCCGTTCTCAAGGCCCTGTCTGCCGAACGGCCGGAGCGGACCGACGCGGTGACCCGGCTGGGCGACATCTACCGCTATGCCAAACGGTACGACGAGGCGATCCCCGCCTACACCACCGCGCTGGAGCGGATCGGCGCGCCGCAGGAGCGGCATTGGCCGCTGCTGTACGCCCGCGCCATGAGCTACGAGAAGACCAAGCAGTGGCCGCAGGCGGAGGCCGACCTGCAGACCGCGCTGAAGCTGCGGCCGGACGAAGCGTCGCTGCTGAACTTCCTCGGCTACAGCTGGATCGACCGGGGCGAGCATCTGGACAAGGCCAGGGCGATGGTGGAGCGCGCGGTTGAGTTGCGCCCGCGCGACGGCTACATCGTCGACAGCCTGGGCTGGGCTCTCTACAAGCTGGGCGATTTCGAGGGCGCGGTCGCGAAGCTGGAGCGCGCCGTGGAGCTGAAGCCGGGCGATCCCACCATCAACGACCATCTCGGCGACGCCTACTGGCGCGCCGGCCGCCGCAACGAGGCCCGCTTCCAGTGGATGCGCGCGCTGCGCAACGCCGACGAGGACACCGACAAAGCCGGCATCCAGGCCAAGCTGGACGAGGGATTGACCGACCAAAAGGCGGCGGCGAAGTAGTGGAGTATCCCCTCTCCCCCTAGGGAGAGGGGGACTCCCCCACATAGGGCTTGTACTGGCTGTCCGTCTGCTGGATGTGCTCCACGAACCAGTCCTTCAGCAGAAGGATCAGGTCGACGCGCAGCATGGTGGGGTTGCCGCCGTCGAAGTCGCGAGCCAGCTTGTCCACCTCGTCGGCGAAATAGCGGTGGGCGGCGAGGTGGCCGTCCAGCTCGGGATAGCCACAACGCTCCATCATCGCCTCCTCCCGCGCGAAATGGACGGCGACGTAGTCCTTGAGGCTGGCGAGCAGGCTGGACAGCTCCTCCCGGTTGGCGGGGGTGATGCCGCTTTCCAGCAGGCCGTTGAACAGGTCGAGGAGCCGACGATGCTCTTCGTCGAGCACGGGCACGCCGACGCTCATGGATTCGTCCCAGGCGACATAGGTCATCGCAGCGACCTCCCCCTCGCATCCCGCGAAATCAAGCGCCTTCCGCCCTTTTCAAGCGGTTGCGGCCGGCCATGGCTGGGTTGTGGACATCTTGACAGGGATCCTAAAACCGGCAACCGTGCCCGTCCAAGCGGCAAATCCCCGCAGGGGGCGCGGCATGATGCGCCAAGCGCCCTCGAACCGGCCTCCATCCACCAGACCGCCCCATTCACCAGATCAGAGTGACCGATGGCCCTGCTCGACGAGATCGCGGAGAAGAAACGGGCGCTGGACGCGGCCCGCCCCCTGCCGCAGGAGGTCGTGCACGGCATCGCCGACCGCTTCGAACTGGACCTCACCATCGCCGCCGCCGCGCTGGAAGAGGTGCCGGTCAAGCCCGCCGACGTCAAGGCGATCCTGGAGCGCGGCAGCATCCTGCGCCACCGCGCGGTGGAGGAGCAGCGCTTCGTGCTGAACCATCGCGCGGCGCTGGAACTGATGGCGCGGCTGTCCTTCGATCCGACGGGCGCGGTGACCGAACGCACGGTCACCGCCTTCCACAGCGTGCTGTATCGCGGGATCGAGGACGAGGCGGGGAAATACCGCAACGGCGCGCCGAAGGACGATCCGGCGGAGACCGCGCCCGACCCGGCCAAGCTGCGCGTGTCGATGTCGGCGCTGTCGACCTGGATGCGCAAGTCGGACGCCGGTCCCGACGCCGCCTTCGAAGCGCATCACAAGCTGAGCGCCATCCGCCCCTTCGACACCGGCAACCGGGCCACGGCGCTGCTGCTGTGCAACCTGATCCTGAACCGCGCCGGCTACCCGCCGGTGGTGGTCCTGGCCGAGGATCGCGGCCTCTATCTCGACCTCGTCGAACGGGCCTGGGCGGTCGGCGACAAGACGCCGTTCCGCGACCTGATGATGCGCTTCCTGTCGCAGAGCCTGGATTTCTGCCTGGTGGCGGCGGGCAAGGCCGACGCGGACGAATCCGGCGACCGTCCCTGACGCTTTTCAGGCCGGCAGGCGCAGGCGCGACGGGCGGTCCGGTCCGCTGTGGATCAGCAGGGTGATCGGCAGCGCATCGACCCGGCGGGTCTCGCCGGGCTCGGCCCCGGTGCCGGGATTGACCGGATAGGCCGGGAAACAGGAGCCGGCGAGGCTGAGGCGCAGCGCCGATCCCGGCGCCAGCGTCGCGCAGGCCGCCCGCATGGCGATGGTCAGCGGCCGGGTCGGATCGCCCGGCTCCACCCGCGCATGGCCCTGGGTCAGCGGCAGCACCTGCCCGTCGGGGCGCACCACCGACAGCACGGCGCTGACGTCGAAGGACGGGGCGTCGGCCTCCACCCACAGATCCAGCGCGACCCGACCGGCCAGCATCAGCGGCTCGTCCAGCGGCAGGCTGGTGTAGGTCGCCACGTCCGGCCGGCGGTCGACGGCGGAGCGGTCGAGGCGGCCGGCGGCGGACGGCACCGCATGGCCGCCGACCGTCGGCACCGGCGTGCGCGGATCATGCACCACCACGTCGAGTGCCTCGAAATCGGGCATCTCCGGCGCCAGCCGGCCGCCCTGCCGGTTGGCGAGGCCGTCGCTGGCCAGATGCAGCACCGCCTCGGCCGCGGGCAGGGTGGGCAGGTCGTGCCAGCGCCCGGTCTCCACGTCATGCAGGCGCACCGGGCCGCCGCGGTCAGCCCCCTGCCCTTTCAGCACCCGCTCCCACCAGGCGAGTTGCAGCGTGTCGAGTGTCGGCGCCTCTCCCGGTGCCGCGGCGGGTCCGTCGGCGCCCCAGGGACCGACCACCAGCCGCACCGGCGCCCTGCTGCGCGCAGTAATGAGGTCGTGGGCATCCAGCGTGCCGGCCAGCCGGGGGTCATGCCAGCCGCCGAGCTGCAGCACCGCAACGTCGGCCGGCATGTCGGCCAGCATCCCCTTTGGCGACAGCGCGGTCCAGGCCGGGCCGGGCACCGGGTTGGTCAGCCAGTCGTCGTAATGGGAATAGCGGGCATAGTCGCGCAGGGCCTGCGGCCGCGACGGGATCTCGTCGTCGATGGGCAGGCTGCGGGCCGCGTCGGACAGGATGCGGTGGCCGGTGCCGTCCTCCACCCGCCGCGCCGCCTCGGCCGCGGTGCGCAGAGCCCAGCCCATGGCGTCGGCCAGCCGGAAGGCGCCGCCCTCATAGGCCCAGTCGGAGAAGACGTCCCAGCCGGCGAAGGCCGGCGCCACCGCACGCAGGGCCGCCGGCCGCTCCGCCAGCGCCAGCCACTGCGCCATTCCGGCATAGCCGCAGCCATACATCGCCACCACGCCCGACGACCCCGGCAGCGAGGCCGCCCAGGCCACGGCGTCGGCCCCGTCCTCCCGCTCCGCCTCGAAGGGGCGGAAACGGCCGTCCGACGTGCCGCGGCCGCGCACATCCTGCACCACCACGACATATCCGCGCGCCGCGTACCAGCGGGGATGGGCGTAATGGCTGGTCAGCGCGGTGCGCCGGCCGCAGGCCACACGCAGCAGCAGCACCGGCCATGTGCCGGCGGCGTCGGGCCGATAGAGATCCGCATCCAACCGCACACCGTCGCGCGTCCGCATCGACACGGTCTCCGGCGGCCGGACCGGCAGCAGGTCATGCGACTGATGGATCACCGGGGCCAGATGGGTCATGGCTGATCAGGCTCGCTCGATGACGAACAACGAATAATGTGTCGTCGTGGCAAAGCCTGTGCCAGAGGGTCCGAGTGCCGTTGCTGCCGATTTTCAGATGAAGCCCACTGGTTCGAAAAGCCCCTCTCCCCTTGCGGGAGAGGGGATCTGTCCCGCACCCAAGTTGCAGGTTTCCGAATGATCGGACTCCGCTCACTTTCCAGTCCTCTGCCTCTTTCCCAGGCAATCCGCCCGTTCAGGCGGCAATCAGCTCGAACCGGTCGACATCGACCATGCCGCGGTCGGTGATCTTCAAGTGCGGGATGACCGGCAGCGGCAGGAAGGCCAGCTGCAGGAAGGGCTCGGCCAGCGGACAGCCCATGGCGCGGACAGCGGCGCGCAGGGTGCGCAGCTTCACCTCCACCGTCTCGAACGGTTCCAGGCTCATCAGGCCGGCCAGCGGCAGGGCCAGTTCACCCACCACCTTGCCGTCGCGCACGGCGACGAAACCGCCCTGCAGCTCGATCAGGCGATTGACAGCGATCCGCATGTCGGCGTCGCTCGCCCCCACCACGCAGATGTTGTGGCTGTCATGCCCGACCGACGACGCCAACGCCCCCTCCGCGAAGCCGAAGCCCTGGACGAAGCCGCGGCCGATGTTGCGGTTGCTGCCATGGCGGGCGAACACGCAGATCTTCAGCAGGTCGCGCGACGGATCGGCAACCATCCGGCCGCCCGCCACCGGCACTTCGATCCGCCGGTGTTCGGTCAGGATCTTGCCCGGCTCCAGCCCTATCACCGACTGGACCGACCCGCCGGCCGGCACGGCGAAATCCTCCTCCGCCACAGGCTCCAGCTTCACCGAATCCAGTCCCACCGGAGTCACCGCCGGCCGTCCGTCGAAGCTGTGCGGGCCGACGACCTTGCCGTTGCGGATGACGCGGTTGACCGCGCAATCCTCCAGATCGTCGAGCAGGACCAGATCGGCGCGATGCCCCGGCGCCACCAGCCCGCGGTCGTACAGGCGGAAGCCGCGGGCGGCCGACCAGGTGGCGGCGCGGTAAACATGGGCGACCGGCGCGCCGAGGCGGATGGCGCTGCGGATCAGGTGATCCATGTGCCCCTCCTCCGCGATGTCCAGCGGGTTGCGGTCGTCGGTGCAGAATCCCAGGAAGGGCGAGGTCTCGGGACTGATGACTTCGGCCAGGGCATGGACGTCCTTCGACACCGACCCGTCGCGGATCAGCACCTGCATGCCCTTGCGCAGCTTCTCCATCGCCTCCGCGGCGCTGGTGGTCTCGTGGCAGTTGCGGATGCCGCAGGAGAGATAGGCGTTCAGCTCCTTCCCCGACACCAGCGGAGCGTGGCCGTCGATGTGTCGCCCGTCGAAGGCGGCCAGCTTGTCCAGCACGCCGTCCACCTTGTGGAAGACGCCGGGAAAGTTCATGAACTCCGCCAGCCCCAGCACGCGGGGATGGTCCATGTGGCAGATCAGGTCCGGCGCCTCCAGCCGCGCGCCGGACGTCTCCAGCTCCGTCGCCGGCACGCAGGAGGACAGCTGCACGAACAGATCGAGCGCCGTCCCGCCGGCGCTGTCGAGGAAATAGCGGAGGCCCCGCTCGCCCAGGACGTTGCAGATCTCGTGCGGGTCGCAGATGGCGGTGGTGGTGCCGCGCGGCAGGACGCAACGGTCGAACTCCTGGGGGGTGACGCAGGTGGATTCGCAATGGACGTGGGTGTCGATGAAGCCCGGAACCACGGTCAGCCCGCGCCCGTCGATCTCCTCCACCCCATCATAGGATTCGTAGGTGCCGACGATGACCTCGCCGCAGACGGCGATGTCGCCCTCGGCGATCTCGCCGGTCACGACATTGAGGAAGCGCGTGTTCTTGATGACCAGATCGGCCTTCGCCTCGCCCAGCGCCTGTCCGATGCGCGTCTTCAGATCGTCGCGGCTGACCGCCATAACCCACCCCGCCTGTCGTCTATTCAAGCAGGCAAGGTGGCGTGGCATGTCGCGCCGTGCAAGCGGCGATCGTCCCCGATTCCTCCTGCCGGCTGGCGAAAGGGCGAGCGCGCCTGTTCCTGAGCAAGAATGGTGAGGACTTTCGCGTTGTGCAGGCTGAGACCTTCCGCGACCGCACGGTGCATGTTGGTATGGCGGAACCAGTGGCAGGCATGGGCCAGCTTGGGCCGGAAGCCGCGTGCCAGCTTGTGCGCCCCGCCCCGGCCGCCATCCACCGCATCCAGACCGCGGTCTATCGCCCACTCGATGGTCCGGTAATAGCAGGTCTCGAAATGGACCAGCCGTGCCTCTTCCCGTGCTCCCCAGTTGCGAACATAAAGCCGGCCGTCCCCCTCGACGGCCAGCAGCGTGCCGACCGCGACACCGCCCGCTTCGGCGAAGGTCAGCGTCACAGCGTCTCCCAACGCGGTGCAGAGCCGATGGACGAAATCGGCGGTCAAGGGCTGGCGCGTCGCCCGGCGGGCATGCAGATCGTCGAGTAGGTCGAGGAAGAGCGCGACATCGGCCTCGTTCACCCTGCTCCCCGGCACGTCGCGGAAACGAACCCCGCTTGCCTGCACCTTACGACGCTCCCACAGCAGGGTGTCGCGGCGGTGCTTCGACAAGGCGGCGGTGAAGTCGCCGAAGTCCCGGTAACCGTCGTTCCGCCACTCATACTCCACGGCATGGCGCGCCAGCCACCCCGCCGCTTCGAAGCGGGAGCGGTCGGCTTCGTCCGGGAAGCTCACATGGATGGAGGACAGGCCGTCGCGGTGGGCGAGCATCCGCATCGCGCCGATCAGCGCATCCGCCGTGCCGGGCGGCGCACCTTCCCGCAGCAGCAGCCGGGTTCCGGTGACCGGCGCATAGGGGACCGCCGACACCAGCTTCGGGAAATAGCGGCCACCGGCGGCCTGATAGCCGTCGACCCACGCCTGATCGGGCCAATGCTCGTCCGTGGAACGGTCGCGCAGATAGAGCGGAGCCGCGCCGACCACCCGTCCGGACGCCTCCCGCGCCATCAGATGAACGGGATTCCAGCCGGTCGCCGGCCCGGCCAGCCCGCTGTCCTCCGTGGCTTTCAAATGTGCATGGCTCAGGAACGGCCCATGGCCCGCGGCGCAGGCATCCCAGTCCAGCGGGTCGATCCCGGATATCCCCAGGACCACCGCGACAGCCGGCGGAGCGGAAGTCCGCAACTCGGCCGGCACCACATCACAATCCATGAACCTGTTTCCGCTCCCCGTGCTATTCGCCGTCATAGGGCGGCGCCACCGGCAGGCGCACGCTGACCGTCGTGCCCTCGCCCTCGCGGCTGCGGATGTCGAGCGTGCCGTTCAGCAGGTCGACGAAGGAGCGGACCAGCGGCAGGCCCAGCCCGGTGCCGCCGGAGCGGCGGGACAGCTGGCTGTCGACCTGACCGAAGGGCTGCAACGCCACGGCGATGCCGTCGGCGTTCATGCCGATGCCGGTGTCGGCGATCTCGATCAGGATGCGGCCGCAATCCGGGCGGACGCGCAGCGCGATGCTGCCGCCGGCGGGGGTGAACTTGACGGCGTTGGACAGCAGATTCAGCAGGATCTGCTTCACCCGCACCGGGTCGCCCAGCAGGTGCGGAGTATCGGGGGCGATGTCCTGGGTCAGGGTCAGGCCGCTTTCCTCCGCCCGTTCGGCGATCAGCAGCAGCGAGCTTTCCACCGCGTCGCGGACGTCCATCGGCTGCGGATGCATCTCCAGCTTCCCGGCCTCGATCTTGGCGACGTCCAGGATGTCGCTGATGACGGCTAGCAGATGCTGCCCCGACTTGCCGATAACCTTGGCATAGTCGAGGTATTTGGGATGGCCCAGCGGCCCGACGATCTCGCTTTCCATCATCGAGGAAAAGCCGATGATGGCGTTCAGCGGCGTGCGCAGCTCGTGGCTCATGTTGGCCAGGAATTCACTTTTGGCCCGGTTCGCCAGTTCGGCCAGCTCCTTGGCCTGGATCAGCGCCTGTTCGGCGCGGCGGCGTTCCTGGATTTCCTGCATCAGCGCGCGGGTGCGCTCGGCGACGCGCATCTCCAGCTCGTCGCGGGCCTGCCGCAGAGCCAGTTCCGCCCGCTTGCGCCGGGTGATGTCCTGGCCGACGCACAGGATGCCCGGTGCCACGCCGTCAGCCTCCGGCAGGCGGTTCAGGTTCCACAGGAACACCCGCTCGCTCATGCGGTCCTGCTCGCGCAGCGCCTGTTCGAAGTTGCGGATCTCCGTGCCCTGGACGGCGATGGCGAGTTGGACGGCGAAGGCGCCGGTCGGGCGCTCCCCCATCACCTCCGTCCAATGGCGGCCGATGGCGCCGCCTCCGTCCATGCCAAAGGCGCGTTCGGCTTCCCGGTTGGCTTCCTGCACGCGACCGTCCTCGCCCAGGACCAGGATGATGCTGGCCGCGGTCTGCACCAGGGAGCGGAAACGCGCCTCGCCCGCCCGCGCCTCGCTCTGCCGCAGGGCGGCCTCCAACTCGGCCACGCGGGCTTCGAGACGGCTGACGGTCTCCGCCGACCCGGCAGAGCTTGCGTCCATGAAAACTGTCCGGTCGGTCACGCCGCGGCGTTTTCCGGCTGCATGATGTCGCCCAGCTTCGCCAGCAGGAATTCCAGATCCTCGGGCGTCAGATCCTCGTACTGGGTCAGGATGCGCTCGATCACGCGGCGGCGGTGGCGCTCGCGGTCGCCGGGTTCGCCGTCATAGGGCGTCTCCTTCAGCACGTCGATGGCGATGCGGCAGGCCGGCAGCAGGGCCGGCGGCAGCTTCGCCTTGTCGTACAGCGATTTCAGCCCCAGCCGGCCGGCATCGTGGATCAGCAGGCGGGCGTTGGTCAGCGGCACGTTCGCCATGCGCGACATGGCCATCTCGAAGAAGGCGATGTCGCCGGTGCACAGCGAGCGCAGCAGCAGCGAGGGCGTCAGGCGGCCGGTACGGGCGAGCTGGCCCACCAGCCGGTCCAGGGCGCCTTCGTCGCTCTCGCCGGTGAACAGCGCCACGGTCGCCCGCTCGCGGCTTTGCAGGATCAGCTCCGATGCGACCTTGGCCGGCAGCTCATGATGCGCGACGAGATGCTGGCGCAGCCGCTCCGACACCACGGCGACCAGCCGTTCGGCGATGGTGATCGGCAGCTTGGAGCGGTGGACCAGCGGGTCCTGCACCGCTTCGCTGGCGCCGAAGCGGTCGATGACACGGCCAAGGCTCTGCTCGCCCAGTTCCGCCCCCTCGTTGGCGACCAGGGCGGCGACGGCGCGTTCGGACCCGCTTTCGATCAGCGCGTCGGCGACCACCGCCGGCACGGTCGGGCGCTGGGCGATGGCGGTGCTCTTGGCCTCGGCCCCCGACCGTACGATCTCGACCAGATCGGCCGGGGTCAGCACGGTGGATACGCTGAGGAGCGGGATCGCCACCGCCTCCACGTCGCGGGCAAGGCTCAACGCCACGTCGCGCGGCAGCGACGGGCTGGATTTCAGGTTCTCGGCCAGGGTCTGGCGGACGCGCAGGACCGTGTCGTTGACCATCAGGCGGATGATGTCCTCCGCCAGCTTGTGCTCGGCCTGCGACAGCTCGGGGCTGTCGAACTGCTGGGCCAGCTTGGCGGCCAGATCGGTCCGGCTGTTCGGCGACGGGTCGGCCAGCAGCCGAACCACGTCCTCCTGGGTCAGATGACCCGACTTCATACCGTCACTCATGGGTCCGGGACCCTTCCTGCCCTGGTCCGTCTCCTTATCTGTCGCGAAGAGGCGATACCCGCGCGGATGTGGGCGGAGACTTGTCCACACCGTCAAGGATCTTCCGAAACGGTTGAACCTTCATTAACGCCGGCGGGTCATAGATCGTCGGAAGGGGGTCGAATTGGGATCAAGGAGCCAAGTTGATGAGAGTTGCTTTATCGGTCCTCAGAAGCCCTTCTCCCCTTGCGGGAGAAGGGTTGGGATGAGGGGTGGGGACGGCCATAGGCCGGGGGAAATCAGATTTGCAACCCCTCACCCCAACCCCTCTCCCACAAGGGGAGAGGGGCTCAGGTTCTCCGGTTGCCAGTTGCTTTTACCCTGATGAAACAGCTCAAGGCAGCTCGACGAAGCTGGGCGGTTCCGGCAGGATCGGGCGGCGCCGCCGGGCACCGCGCAGGTGGATGGCGACCTCGGCGATCTGCTCCTCCACCGAGACGTGGCGTTGGGAGGCGACCTCCAGCCCGCGGTCCTCGTAGACGTAGGCGTCGGGATGCGCGTCGGCCCAACGCCGGATGGCGGTGTCCCGCTCGCGCAGCAGGCGGACGATGGTCGGGCGGAACAACCGCATCATCGCGGTGATCCAGCGGTTGGCCGGCCAGGACGGTCGGGCATGGTCGACCTCGAAGGCGTCGAGCATGGCGATCACGTCGTCGGCCCCGTACCAGGTCTCCCCCGTCACCCAGCGGTTGGTGGTGAACAGGCGCACCGGCTGGCCGGCGACGTCCATGGCGATGCCGATCAGGTGCGACAGCGCGTCGTTGTCGTTCTCCGGCGGCTGGAAATCGGGCAGCGGCGCCGGCCGCAGGCCGGACGGCATGCCATGGGGCCGCAGGAAGGTGTGGAAATGCCCATGCTCCCCGTTGGGCCGCTCGCCTTCGGGGTGGCAATGGTAATAGTACTGGGCGTGGAATTCGGCATCGTAGACATCGCCCGGCGGATAGTGCTTCCACTCGTACAGCGTGCCGTGGCCACGCAGAAGCTCGCCCACCACCGTGTCGCCGGTCTTGGCCAGGACGCGCTGGCACAGGCGCACCTCGCGCCCCGCCTCGGCCATCGCCTCCAACTCTTCCCGGGACACGTCCGACAAATCCGTCATCGCCCGATCCTGCGCTGCGCGAACATCCCTATTACGTACGCGGCTATGCGGACGTGGCAAGGTCTTTTCCGCTGCGGCACCTGCGGTTGCAGCCGGGCCCGCGCCTGGCAGGTCAGCTGCCGGAGGGGCGGAAACGCTGCGACAGCGTCCAGGTCACCAGATCGCCGGTGACGCGGCCCAGCGCCTCGTCGAAGGCGGCGACGATGTCGGTGAAGGAGCGGCCGCGCACGGGGGCCGACGCCTCGAAGGTCTCACCGGCCTCGATGGTCCGGCGCGGCATGGCGACCAGCTTGGCCGACAGGCGCACATGCACCCGGTCCGGCAGGGCTGCCCCCGGCGTCGCATATTCCGCCTGGAAGTCGCGCAGTTCCGACTTCAGCACATAGTCGGAGCGCAGCCCCACCGTGTCGCGCCCGACCGAGACGATCCGCCCGCTGTCCTCGAAGGTCTGGACGATCAGCCCCTGCACCATGTTGGGCGCCCGGTCGGCCCAGGACACGTCGGCGAAATAGTCGAGCGAGGTCGGCGTTCGGGCCAGCGCGATGCGCGGCGTGTCGATCCCGGCGGCGGCGGCCGGCGTCTCCACCAACAGCTGCCAGTCGGCCTTGGGACCGTCGGCGACGCTGGCGCGCGGGGTCAGGGTGTAGAGATGCGGCGCCGTCGGGTTCAGCGTGGAGCAGGCGGCAAGCCCCAGAAGCAGGACGGCCGCCGTCACCGCGCCCAGTACCGACCGCGCCGCCCCTTTGCCCGTCCCCTTCCGCAAGATCGCCGCTCCCGTCATTTTCCACGCACCTCCACACCCTGCCGCGTCCCGCCGAAGAGGAAGTTCGACGGATCGTTCTCGATCCGCGTGATCACCCGCGACAGCTGCCCGGACAGGTCGCGCAGCTGGGAGATCAGCAGCGTCAAATCATACAGTCCGGTGGCGGTAAAGTCGCGCACCGGCTCGCGATTCTCGGCCATCAGGCCGTTCAGCGTGTCGGAGGTCCGCTTCAGCGAGCGCATCAGCTCGCGCGTTTCCCCCGTCAGCTGCTTGGCGCTGCCGTCCACCGTCGCCAGCGTTTCCCGCGCCTGGGCCAGCGTGCGGTCCAGCTGCGGCCCGACCGCCTCGAAACCGTTCAGCGTCTGCCGCGCCTGGGCCATCGTCTCCTCCAGGCCGGAGCCGGCGCGGGCAAGCTCGCCGCTGAGGATGCGGGCGTTGTCCAGGATCTCGCCGATGGCCTTCTGGTTCTCGCCGTTCAGCAACTCGCCCAGCTTGGTGATGACCTCCAGCGAGCGGTTGACCAGTTGCGGCGCGCTGTCCACCACCGCGGTCAGCGAACTTGGCCGCGACGGGATCGTCAGCACGCCGTCGGCATCGGTGGCGGTCAGACGCTTGCCCTCCACCGCCCCGCCGGAGATCTGGACATAGGCGCCGCCGGTGATGCCCTGCACCTCCAGCGAGGCAATGGAATCGGCCATGATCGGCGTGCCGTTCTGCACCTGGACCGTCACCCGCACCCGCGTCACGTTGTCGGGGTCGAGCCGGATGTCCGACACCGTGCCCACCGGCACGCCGCGGTAGCGCACCGGACTTCCCTGCTGCAGGCCGGTGACGGAACCGGTGAAGTAGATGCGGTAGGTTTCGCGCGATTCGTCCAGCTGGACCTTGGCGATCCAGGCGGTGAAGACCAGCAGGCCGGCGACCAGCGCCAGCACGAAGCTGCCGACCAGAATATAGCTGGCGCGGGTTTCCATGGTGTGCCCCTACCCTTTCGCAAGCTGCCGGGCGTCGTTGCGCTCTTTCGCATCGAGCGCCGCGCGGCCGCGCGGTCCGTGGAAGTAATCGCGGATCCAGGGATGCGGATCGGCCAGATGCTGGGCCAATGTCCCCACCCGGATCTTGCGGTCCACCAGCACCGCGATGCGGTCGCAGATGGAGGTCAGGCTGTCCAGATCGTGGGTGACCATGAAGACGGTCAGCCCCAGGCTGCGCTGCAGCCCCTGGATCAGCGTGTCGAAGGCGGCGGCGCCGATGGGGTCGAGGCCGGCGGTCGGCTCGTCGAGGAACAGGATGTCGGGGTCGAGCGCCAGCGCGCGGGCCAGACCGGCGCGCTTGATCATGCCGCCCGACAGCTGGGCCGGATGCTTGGTCCCGGCATCGGGCGGCAGGCCGGCCATGGCGATCTTCACCCGCGCCACCTCGGCGATCAGCGCCGGCGGCAGATCGGTGTGCTCCTTCAGCGGCAGCATCACATTCTCCGCCACCGTCATGGAGCTGAACAGGGCGCCATTTTGGAACAGCACGCCGGTGCGGGCCTGCAGTGCCGTGCGCTCCGTCCGGTCGAGTTCGGCGGTGTCGTGGCCCAGCAACTCGATCCGGCCGGCGGACGGTGCGATCAGGCCCAGGATTTCCTTCAGCAGCACCGACTTGCCGGTGCCGGACCCGCCGACGACGCCCAGCACCTCCCCCCGCTCCACGTCGAGGTCGAGCCCGTCATGGACGGTCTGCGGGCCGAAGCGGGTGACCAGCCCCCGCACCCGGATGACGGGGCGCGCGTCCATCACACCCCCAGCATGGAGAAGACGACGGAAAACACCGCGTCGATGACGATCACCAGGAAGATGCCCTCCACCACCGCCTTGGTGGTCATGATGCCGACGCTTTCGGCGCTGCCGGAGACCTTCAGCCCCTCGTAACAGCCGACCATGGCGATCACCAGGGCGAAGACCGGCGCCTTGATCAGCCCGGCGATCACCGTGTTGATGCCGACGGCGCTGTGAAGCTGGCGGATGAACTGCCCGAAGGTGATGTCCAGCGTGGCGTAGGCCATCACCGCCCCGCCGAACAGCCCCATCACGTCGGCGTAGAAGGCCAGCAGCGGCAGCGAGATCATCAGGGCCAACGCCCGCGGCACCACCAGCAGTTCGATCGGATCGAGCCCCATGGTGCCGATGGCGTCGACCTCCTGGTTCACCTTCATGGTGCCGATCTGCGCGGTGAAGGCGGAGCCGGAGCGGCCGGCGACGATGATCGCCGTCATCAGGATGCCGATCTCGCGCAGGACGGAGATGCCCAGCAGGTTGACGACATAAAGCTCCGCCCCGAAGCGCTTCAGCTGATCGGCTCCCTGGAAGGCCAGCACCACGCCAATCAGGAAGGACAGCAGCCCCAGGATCGGCAAGGCGTTCAGCCCGGTCTGCTCGATGTGGAACAGGACGGAGGTCAGGCGCAGGCGCGACGGGCGCAGGATAAGCCGGCCGAAGGTGACGGTGACCAAGCCGAGGAAGCCAACGAGGTCCAGCAATTCCTTGCCGGCGTTCACCGTTGTCTGCCCGGTGCGGACGACCATGTCCAGGATGGGGTGATGGTCGCGCTCGATCGCATGGGGCGGCGCCTTGCCGGCATCTCGCACCGCGCCGAACAGGGCGGCATGCTCCGGCCGCAGCCCGACCACCTCCACCGCATGCCCTTCCGCCCCCAGCCGGTCGGCCAGCCGGTTCAGCAGATAGGCGCCGACGGTGTCGAGCGCCTCCACCCGCGACAGATCGAGCCGCACGGCGACACCGCCTTCTGGCTTCTGCGCCCGGTCCAGCGCGTCCGAGGCGGACCCGGCCGCGTGCAGCGTCCAGCGCCCGGCGGCGCCGATCCGCCAGCCGCCGTCCTCCGGCCCGGCATCGATCCGGGCCAACTCCGCCGCCGCTCCGTCCTTCGCCAAAGTTCCAGCCACAGGCTCCGCCGCACGCAACCGCACTCCGCCCGGTGCGTCTGGCCGACCGGTGCTCCTGGAACGTGGCGGAGCACCGCCGAATGGTCAACCCCATGCGGCGTAGCCTCAAGGCACGGCGGCCATGCCCGGCGCCGGACACGGCGTCTGGGGCCGCGGCCAATCGCGTCTTTTCGCGCAGGCAGGCAGTCGCTAGAGTGCCGGGCGGCGGCCCCGGCCTTCCATGCCGGCACCAGACCCTTTACGGACACGATCTCCGATGAACCTGAAAGACCACATCCGCGGCATCGCCGATTTCCCGAAGCCCGGCATCCTGTTCTACGACGTCTCGCCGCTGCTGGCGAACGGCGCCGCCTGGAGGGCCGCCATCGACGAGTTGGCCGAGGCCGTGCGCCCGCACAAGCCGGACCTTCTGGTCGGAATCGAGTCGCGCGGCTTCCTGGTCGCCGCCCCGCTGGCTCTGGCGCTGGGCATCGGGTTCATCATGGTGCGCAAGCACGGCAAGCTGCCGGGCGACAAGATCGCCCATTCCTACAATCTGGAATACGGCACCGATACCATCGAGGTGCAGGCGGACGCGGTGAAGCCCGGCCAGCGCGTGGTTGTGCTGGACGACCTGCTGGCGACCGGCGGCACCATGGTCGCCGCCATCAACCTGCTCCGTCAGGTCGGCGCCGATGTCCGCGCCGCCGCCTTCCTGGTGGAACTGACCTTCCTCAACGGCCGCGACCGCATCGACGTGCCCAGCGTCTCGCTGATGGCGTACGACGAGTGAGACCCGCACCTGAGGTCAGCGGCGGGCGCGCCAGCCGTCGACGCTGAAACGCCCGGCCCCCGCCGCGGCCAGCGCCAAATAGCCGCCGATGATGGCGAGGTTCTTCATGAACTGCGTCTGCTGCATCTTCATCGCCTCCGGCGGAACGTCCCAATAGCGGTGGGCGATCAGGGTTGCGACGACGGTGAAGGCTGCGACCAGCAGCGCCGCCAGCCGGGTCCAGGCGCCCAGCACGATGGCCAGCCCGCCGAACGCCTCCACCAGCGCACCGATGGGAGCGAGAATCATGGCCATCGGCACGCCCTGGCTCTCCATCCCGGCGATGAAGCCGCCGAGCGCCATCAGCTTGCCGAATCCGCTCTGCACGAAAATGGCGCCCAGCAGGACGCGTGCCGCCAGAAGCAGCGCGTCCTGTCCGGCGGTGGCGGTTCCCGCACCGGTGGCGAAGCCGCCCGGCGTCGTCGCATGGTTGGTCATCGCACTGGTCCCTTATCCCGGTTTCACTTGGAACAGGTGACGATGGCGGAAAGCCCGTTATTCCGCCAAGGGTCGCAAGAACGGCCTCAGGCGGTTTTCCACAGCGTGATGATCATGACGCCGGCCACCGTCAGGGCCGCGCCGGCCAATTGCAGCATGCCCATCGGCTCGGCCAGCACCAGATAGCCGAAGACGGCGGCGGCCACCGGGCCGATGGCGCCGCTCAGCGCCACCAGATTGGGACCGACCCGCCGCAGCGCCTCCGCCGTCATCAGCACGGGCAGCACGGTGCAGACCACCGCCATCACCGCCGACAGCCCGAAGACCGGCAGCGGCAGGTCGAGCGCCGACAAGGGCCGCAGCACGGCGAATTGCAGGATGCAACACAGGCAGGCTGCCGTCATCGCATAGGCGGTGAAGCGCATGGAGCCGATGCGCTGCACCACCCGGCTGCTGCCGACCAGATAGACCGAATAGAGGAAGGCCCCCATGAAGACCAGCCCGGCCCCGGCCATGAAATTGGGATGACCGGTCCCGACCTCCGACCACACCACCAGCGCGACGCCGGCATAGGAGACGACCAGCGCCACCACCTCGCGCAGGCCGATCCGCTTGCCCAGGAACATGGCGGACAGAATCACCACGATGGTCGGGTAGAGGAACAGCAGCAGCCGCCCCATCCCGGCGGAGACGTAGCGCAGCCCCAGGAAATCGCAGAAGCTGGCGGCGTAATAGCCGGTGATTCCGAGCCCGATGGTCAGGGCGAGGTCGCGGCCGGCGATTGGCGCCCGCTCGCCCTTCCTTGCGCCCGACCACAGGGCCATGCCGAGGAAGAACGGCAGCGCGAAGACCATGCGCAGCATGATCAGCGTCACCGGATCGACATTGTAGCGGTAGGCCAGCTTGATGATGACCGGCCGTAGGGAAAAGGCGACAACCCCGGCCACGGCAAGCCCGAGCCCGGCCAGCAGCTGGACCGGCGGCAGGACGGAAGCCGCGGCGGCGCCATCGGACGGCAGGCTGGCCTGGGATGCGCTGGTTTGGGACAAGGTGTTGGATCCGGCGATGAGAGAGGGAATGCCATTCAAGCATCCCCGCGCCCGTTTGGCTCGCGCCAAGGCCTCAGACGGCCATGCCCTCCACCCCACCCTGGATTGCACGATCCGCGACGCTGATAGTGAGGCGTCTGGACTTTCAGGCGGCGGGCGTCGCGGCGACGGCGGTGCCGCTCATCGGGGCAAGGCCGGTGAAGGCGATCCGTGCCTGCTGCCCGATGGCGATGGAATGCACGCCGGTCAAGGCGCCGGTGGACACCCATTGGCCCGCTTTCAGCGGCCGGCCGAGCCGGACCGCCATGCCCAGCGCCACCGCGACCGCGGCGGCGATGCCGCCCGGCAGCTTGGCGGCGCTGCCGACGCCGACGCTCTGCCCGTCGATCAGCACCTCGGCCCGCAGGGAATCGGCGCCTTCGATGCCACCGACGATCTCCTCGCCCACGATCAGGCCGTTGTTGTTGCCGAAGACGGCGGTCGAGGCGGTCGGCCCCAGTTCGTTGACCGGAGCCAGCGGACCGCCCGCCACCTCGACGGCGGCATGGACGGCGGCGATGAAGGCCGCGGCCTCCGCCGGGCTGTAGTCCAGCTTGTCGGCGGGAGCGTCGGCGGCGATGCGCACTGCGAACTCCGCCTCCACGGCGCCGAAACCGCCGGGAATCACCGGGAAGCTCAGCGACCCGCCATCGGCGGCCGCCACCATGCCGGCGAAGATCGGGCCGATGTAGCGCATGGCGCCCAGCGCCTCCTCCAGGGCCGGCGGCACCCGCGCCACCTTCCAGCCGGCGACCTCATCGGGCCAGGCAGCGGTCGCCGTCGCCTGGATGGCGTAGGCGGTAGCGAGATCCGCCGGCAACGGGCCGGGAAACGCGTCAAGCCCGGTCGCACTGCGGCGGGCGGCGACGAAGCGGGCGGCGGCCTCGGCGATCACCGGGTCGGCCAGGGTCGGGGCGCTCAGCCCGATGGGGTGCATGACGGTCATGACAAGGACTCTCCGCTGAGGGGCGCCGCGACTGTAACCGCCCCGGCCAATCGGGGAAAGTGCGCTGCACAAGAACACCACCTGGGAACGCCACCCGGGTCGCTTCCCGAAAGGCGGGGTGGACGGACCATCCGCTTGGGGCGACACTGGTGGCGTCCTTGCCGCGGGAGAGGCCATGCGCTCAGACACCGACGCCGCAACCAGCCAGCTGTTCCGCCGGATCGAAGCGCGGCGCGACGATTTGGTCGCGCTGACCCAGGCGTTGATCCGCATCCCCACCGTCAACCCGCCCGGCGACGTCTATACCGACTGTGCCGAGCTGATCGGCCGCCGGCTGACGGCGCGCGGCTTCACGGTGGAGTATGTGCGGGCGGAGGGCGCGGCCTGCGACAGCGACCGCTATCCCCGCACCAACGTCGTCGCCCGCATCGAAGGACCGCGGCCGGGGCCTTGCGTCCATTTCAACGGCCACATCGACGTGGTGCCGGCCGGCCAGGGCTGGACCGTCGATCCCTTCGGCGGGGTGGTGAAGGACGGCCGGGTCTATGGCCGCGGCGCCTGCGACATGAAGGGCGGCATCGCCGCCTCGATCGTCGCCGTGGAGTCACTGCTGGAGGAAGGGCTGCTGACCGCCGGCGCCCTGGAGATCTCCGGCACGGTGGACGAGGAATCGGGCGGTTACGGCGGCGTCGGCCATCTGGCGAAGCTCGGCTATTTCTCCCGGCCCCGCGTCGACCACGTCATCATTCCGGAGCCGCTGAACGTCGACCGCGTCTGCATCGGCCATCGCGGCGTCTGGTGGGCGGAGATCGAGACCAAGGGCCGCGTCGCCCATGGCTCCATGCCCTTCCTGGGCAACTGCGCGGTGCGCCATATGGGTGCCGTGCTGCACCGGATCGAGACGGAGCTGATCCCCCGGCTCGCCGCCAAGCGCACCGACATGCCGGTGGTGCCGGAGGGCGCGCGCCAGTCCACCATCAACATCAACGCCATCCACGGCGGCCAGCGCGAGGACCATGACGGACTGCCGAGCCCGATGGTGCCCGACCGCTGCCGCATGGTGATCGACCGCCGTTACCTGATCGAGGAGAACCCCGAGGCGGTCCGCGGCGAGATCGTCGCCATCCTGGAGGATCTGCGCCGCAGCCGCCCCGGTTTCGAGTACGAGCTGCGCGAGGTGCTGGCCTTCCTGCCGACGATGACCGACGCCGATGCCCCCGTGGTGCGGGCGGTGGCCGCCGCCATCGAAACCGTTCTCGGCCGCCCGGCGCAGCATGTCGTCTCGCCCGGCACCTACGACCAGAAGCACGTCGTGCGCGTCGGCCAGTTGAAGGACTGCATCGCCTACGGCCCCGGCATCCTCGACCTCGCCCACCAGCCCGACGAATGGGTCGGCATCGACGACATGGTGCACTCGGCACAGGTGATGGCGCTGGCGACGCTGGGGCTGATGGGGGGTGATGACGGGGTGCGGTTCTGACCTCATGACCCGCCTTCCGAGCGGTGAATGGAACGGAATGGAACATCCCGTGGCCGATGTTCCAAACATCGAAGATGGGATTTAATGCCTTGCTAGGTTATTAATCATTTTCGCGATACGGGTCGTATTGCAAAATTTATGTCGTGTTCGCCTTGCATCTTATGAATAACCCGGAATTTTCCCCAATTGGACACATCGACTGGATAGAAATCCAATTCCGATTCAGCCTTAAAGCTTGTGACCGGGAAAGATAGCGTTCCTGAACGGGCGCTTCCGAAACGCACTGCGGCTACCCTCTCCTCCATTCCCCTCCAATTCGATGCGGTTCATTTAATCGCCTGACTCACAGATCCAGCGTCGCTCTACGAACGTATTCATGTCGTCTGGCATGGAAGAACCGCGTGAGCGGCACTTTCCATTTGGATTAGGACATTTGGCCTATAACGCGGTGATTGGATCATGCGGATGCTGTCAAGAGGATGCGAACCCTCATTCCCTAAAATGATGGATATGATTCGAAAAAGATCTCATCAGAAAATCGAAATAAGCTTTTAGCGAATCACTCGATTTTCCTTTTTGTGCGCTAATATCAACACCGAAAATCAGGCGAGGAAACCTTGGTTCGCACTGCTTTGACCGACCTGACCATTCTGATCGTCGAAGACGAGCCTTTGATCGCGATGAGCTTGGAAGATGTGCTAAGCGACCAGGGCGCCATCTGCCTTGGCCCCGTTGGCTCGATCGACAGCGCTCTGGAAATCATCGCAGCAAACCGCTTCGACATTGCGCTGCTCGACATCAACCTGCGAGGCCAGAAGATCGATCCCGTTGCGGACCGTCTGGCTGCCGCGGGCATTCCTTTCATTTTCACCACTGGCCATGGTGAGGATGGGCTGCCCAAGTCGCACCGCCACCGTCCGGTGATCGCGAAGCCCTACAGCGACACGGCCGTGATCGACACACTGTTACAGTGCAGACCGCACAGCGACCCGGCTTCAGCGGACTTCCCTGGATGACGGGGGTCTGCTCCCGGTCGCTCCGGTCGAAACGGCACCCCTCGATGGCACATCCGATCGCTGCCCTCACTCCACCGCCACCGCATGGGCAGCGCCCTGCCTGCCCAGCAGCCGCTCAATCTCGTCGGCCGGGACGGGGCGGCTGAACAGGAAGCCCTGGTAGCTTTCGCAGGCCAAGTCGCGCAGCAACTGCAGCTGTTCCTGCGTCTCCACCCCCTCGGCGATCACCGAAAGGCCCAGGCTGCGGCCCAGCCCGACGATGGCGCGCGGGACGGAGGCGTCGCTGGCGCCGGTCGACAGGTCGTGGATGAAGGAGCGGTCGATCTTCAGCTTGTCGATCGGCAGCCGGTGCAGGTAGCTGAGGCTGGAATAGCCGGTGCCGAAATCGTCCAGCGCAATCAGAACGCCGCGCTGCTTCAACGCCCCCAGCGTCGCCGCCGCCGATTCGACATCGTCGATCAGGGTGCTTTCCGTCACCTCGACCTCCAGTTCCGGCCCGCTCAGGCCGTTGGCGTCCAGCGCACGGGCCACCTTGGCTGGCAGCTGGCCGTCGCGGAACTGGGCGCCGGAAACGTTGACCGCCACCGGGATCGACAGGTCGAGGCGCGAACGCCAGCGCCGGATCTGGGCGCAGGCCTCGAACAGCACCCAGTCGCCCATCGCCAGCACAAGCCCGGTCTCCTCCGCCACCGGCAGGAAGCGGCCGGGCAGGATCAACCCCTCCTCCGGGTGGCGCCAGCGGATCAGCGCCTCCAGCCCGACGATGCGGCCGGTCAGGGTATCGACCTGCGGCTGATAGACCAGGAACAGCTGCCCCTCGCGGATGGCGTCGCGCAGGCTTCCTTCCAAATCCATGCGCTCGCGCGATCTGGCGCCCATCTCCTTGGTGACGAAACGGAAGCCGTTCCGGCCATTTTCCTTGGCGTGGTACATGGCGATGTCGGCGCAGCGGATCAGCCCTTCCGGGTCATCGGCGTCGTCGGGATACAGGCTGATGCCGATGCTGGGCGTCACCACGAAATTCTGGCCGCCGACGGTGAAGGGGCTGGCCAGATGCGCCACCACCTTCTCCGCCACGCGCGCCGCATCCTCCGGTTCGGTCACGCGGCGCAGCACGATCAGGAACTCGTCGCCGCCCAGCCGGCCGACCGTGTCGGATTCGCGCAATCCCGACTGCAGCCGCCGGGCCACCGACCGCAGCACCTCGTCGCCGAAGCTGTGGCCCAGGCTGTCGTTGATCACCTTGAAGCGGTCGAGGTCGATGAACAGCACCGCCACCTTGCTGCCCTCGCGCCGCGCCTCGCGCAGGGCCTGGGCGATGCGGTCGAACAGCAGGACGCGGTTGGGCAGGCCGGTCAGCGCATCGAAATGCGCCAGATACTGGATATGCTGCTCCGCCCGGCGCTTCTCGCCGATGTCCTCGGCGAAGGCCAGGATGAATTTCAGTTCTTCGGTCAGGATGACGGGCTGGAAATGCAGGCTGAAATGACTGCGCCGCCCGCCCAGCACCAGCGGCTGGTCGGATTCCAGCTTGCCGCTTTCCCCCTGCAGCGCCGCTTCCAGCGCGAAGACGGACGCCTGGTCGCCGAAGCGCAGCCGCAAGTCGGTGCCCAGCAGCTCCTCCCGCACCAGCCCCGCGGCCGCGGCGAAGGCCGGGTTGCAGTCGGTCAGGAGGCCGTTCGTGCCGACCAGCGCGATCCCCAGCGGCGCCTGGGTGAACAACTGCTGCCGTTCCGCCTCCTGCAGGCGGAGCGAGGCCGTCATCTCCCCCGCCAGTTCGACCGCACGGGAATGGGTCGCCAGCATCATGCGCAGGATCAGCGACAGCGCGATGCTCAGCGCGATCCCGCTGGCAAGCAGCGCCCCCGGCACCCATTCATGGGCGGTCAGCACCCCGTCGGGCAGGCTGTCGTAGCGTACGGTCCAGACCCGGCCGCCCACCGGCAGCTCCCGCATCAGGCTGATGGCGGCCGTAGTTTCCAGCGGACGCCGGCTGCGGTAGAGCGGGAATTCCGCATCGGCCGGCGGCACGTCGTAGATCTCGATGCCGGTGTCCGGCTGCTTTTCGTCGACCAGCCCGTCCACCAGCGGACCGATCCGCACCGGGACCAGCACCACGCCGGTGAAGGAGGCCTGCCGCGCTTCCAGCGACGGCGGCAGCGGATCGCCGCGATAGGTCGCCTGATAAAGGATGAAGGCAGGCTTCGCCCCCGCCGCCTCGTCGATCTTCAGAGTGATCGCGCGGGTGGCGGCCGGCTCGCCGCTGTCGCGCGCCCGCTCGATGGTGGAGCGCCGCGTCGCTTCCGACATCATGTCGAAGCCGATCGCCCGCACATTCGCCTCGTCGACCGGGGCGGTGAAGATGTTGACCACCCGCTCCGCCCCCGCACTCTCGGGCCAGATGCGGAAATTCGTCAGGCCGGCCGCGCGCATCGCCGCCACCAGTTCGCCGGAACGGGTGGCCGGCACGGCGCGGGCATAGGCGACGGAAATGATGCCGGGATAGCGCCGCGGCATGTCCAGCGCCTCGACGAAGCGGTTCCACTGCGTCCAATGCAGGTCGGGGAAGGTCATCACCAGCGACGCGGCGCTGCGGGCGACCTGCTGATAGACCTGCAGCCGGTCGGCCAGCTGGCCGTGAATCTCCTCGGCCCGCGTGGCGAAGCGATGCTCCTCCTCGCGGGTCAGCAGGCGGTCGGATTGGAGCATCGCCAGCACGGACAGGCCGCAACCGGCAATCAAAGCCAGAATGGGTATGATGGCCGGCAATGGCAGATTGCGCAGGAAGCGACGGAAGGAGGGTTCCGGGCGGGAGGCCGGCGGGCGGTCCGCAGGTTGATCGACTGCGGGATCGGCTGCCGGTTCCGCCATCAGAACTCCTCTAGGATTTTGGGACTGGTCAGCAGCAGCGTTTCGATCATGCCCAGGATCTGCTCGATCTTGCTGCGGGTCGCATCGAGTTCGTCGGCGGTCTTGTCGTCGATGCCCGCTTCCATCAGCATCGTGTCGAAGGTGTGCAGGGTTTCGTTGAAGGCCTTCTGCTCCGCCACCAGCACGTCGAAGGCGCCCAGCGAGGACGTCAGGGCCAGCGGCGGGTCGCTGACGAAGGAATGGCTGATGTCGGTGAAGATGGCGATGGCGCTCAGCTTCTGCCGGAGAACCCATTGCGGGAAATTCGGCGGCAGCTCCTTCCCGGCAGCCTCCAGCCTTTCCTGGATCGAGAAGATCAGCCCCTGGATGTCCAGATAGGCCGCGCGGATCTCGCGGAAGCGCGGAAAGGTCTTCGGCTTTCCCGCGGCGCGCAGCCGGCCCAGGGCGGCGATGTCTTCCGTCAGCTTCCGGGACATCCGAAGCACGACGTCCGTCACCTTCGACATCACACCTCTCCGCTCAACGGCCTGCCCTCGCGCATCCTTGCCGGGCCGCCCTTAGCTCGCCCGCCTATGTCGGCCAGCCTACACCAGAACCTGCCCCGATCGTTAGTGTTACCGGCCGGTCGGAAGTCGCCTTCAGAACCCGACCGCGGCGGCCGGCGTCGGGCCGTTCTCCAGCCCGGCCTTGTCGAGCGTGTCGAGCAGGTCGATGACGTCCTTGGACGCACGCTCGACCTCCGCCACCTCGGCAAGCGCACGGTCGATGTCGCCGGCCAGGAAGGCGCGGGCGGCGGCCTTGCCGTGGTCGTGGACCAGCCGGTGCGGAGCCTCCAGCCGGACGAAGGCGGAATGCGCGCGGTAGCCCATCGAGGACGGACCGTAATACCATTTGCCAAGCCGGCAGGCCTCGTGGCTCGCCAGTTCGTCGGGGCGCAGGGTCTCCAGCCCGACCAGCATGTCGGCCAGCCGCTTCTTCCAGATGACGTGGTCGACCTTGGCGATCTTCACGATCTTGCCGGGGATGTCCTGCTCCATCAGTTGGGTCAGCTGGTTGCCCAGCAGGGTCTCCACGCCGCGCGTCGCCTGGACGCTGCGCAGGATGGCGGCGCTGTTGGACGCGCTGCTTTCGGCGATGCGCGCGGTTCCGGAGGCCACCTGATTGGCGGCGGCGGACTGCTGGGTCAGGATGCTGGCGATGTCGGACATGCGCTGTTCGGTGCGGCCGATATGGTCGCCGATGTCGGCCATGCGTTCGCTGACCTCGCGGATCGCCTGCTGGCCGGCAGAGACGGCGCGGGTGCCGTCCTCCATGGATGCGACGATGGCGCCCATTTCCGCCTTCAGCGCGTCGATGCGCAGGCGGATGTCTTCCGTGGCGCGGGCGGTCTGGTTGGACAGGTTCTTCACCTCGCTCGCCACCACGGCGAAGCCCTTGCCGGCCTCCCCCGCCCGCGCCGCCTCGATGGTCGCGTTCAGGGCCAGAAGGTTGGTCTGCTTGGCGATCGCCTCGATGGTGGAGACGATCTCCGCAATGCGTTCGGAGGCGACCGACAACTCGCCGACCCGCGTCGCCGCCCCATCCACCGCGGTGGCGATCTGTTCCATGCGGGCGACCGCCTGCTGAACGGTGTGGCCGCCGTCGGCGGTCACCGACCGCGCCTCCCCGGCAAGCGCCGCGACGTCGCGGCTGCGCGCCCAGATCTCCTGGATACCGGTCACCGTCTCCTCGGTCGCGGCGGCGATGCCCTGGGATTCGTGATCGACCGCGCGCAGTTGCCCGACCATCTGGGCGTTGGCGACCGCCGCGTCGTTGATGCCCATCGCCACATCGATGGTGCGGTCCATCAGCGCCGCGGCGAAGTCGCCCAGCGGCCGCCCGCTTTCGGCGCCACCGGCGGTTCCGGCAGCCGACAGGCCGTAGCCCGCCAGGGTCCGGTCCATGTCGAACGACACCGCGCGGGCAACCGCCGCCACCGCCCGCCGCGCGGTGGCCGGGCGCCAGCGCAGCGCGCCCTGCACCAGGGCCAGCAGGTCGCTCAGCACAACGCCATAGGCGCCGATGTACCAGGACGGCTCCAGCCCGATGCGCAGGTGCGCCTCCCCGGCCGCCCGGCAGCGGGCCTCATGCGCCGGCGAACCGGCCTCCTGGAACATCAGGCGCCAGTGATCGGCCTGCAGCCGCTTCAGCCGGGGCAGGTCGCCGTGGGCGTCCAGCAGCTTGCGGGTCTCCGGCCATCGCGAGAGGTGGGCGTAGAAGCGCTCGGACAGGTCGGGCAGGCTGCGGTCGATCAGCCGCCCCATGCTCGCCAGCAGTCCGCGTTCCTCCGCCTCAAGCCCGAAGAAACCCGCGTCCGCCCGAAGTGCCCGCCCATCAGCCGCCATGTCGCCCATCCACACCATTGATGCGGCATACGCACAATCAGCGCGAAGCCGCGATGCATCCGGCGACAGTTATATGACAATTATCGTAAATGGCAACCTTTGGCCGGCCGTAATGGATCAAAGGATCGGCAAAGGACCATGCATAATGGTCGCACCTGCCTCCTCATCAGGCATCTCTGCGACGCCGGACCGTCTACAGAGGCCACATTCCGGGAGTAATCATTTGTCTGCGAATGATTGAATGGCTTCTGCGATCAGGCCGCTGAGGGGCAAAGCGTTGGACGGGTGCGGCACGCCATCGCAGGACAGCGGGCGGCCGAGCCCTTCCGCCGCGAAGCGCCCGGCGACGGTGTCGTTGAACAGGGCATGGACGCCGTACACCTGCACCGTGTCGGCCCCTAGCACCCGCGCGGCCCGCGCGCAGGAGAAGATCGTCTCGCCGGAGCTGATCACGTCGTCGACGATCACCACCGGGCGGCCATGGATCGGCGCATCGGGCGGCAGCGCCACCGTCACGTCGCGGTCGCCGCGCCGTTCCTTGCGCCCGACCACGCCGGTCAGGCCGAGCGCGCCGGCCACCGCCTCCACCAGCGGGGCGGACTCCTCGTCGGGGCCGACGATCACCGTGCCGGGCGCCACGCCGGCGGCGCGCAGATGGTCGGCGATCGGCGCGGCCCCGCTCAGCGCGATGGAGGGGCGGCCGACGAACACCTCGTCCAGCGTGTGGGTGCGGTGCAGGTGCGGCTCGACGCAGACGAACCGGTCGAAGCAGCGGCCGAGCCACTCCCCGACCACCGTCTGGCTGACCGGCTCGCCCGGCCTGAAGATGGCGTCTTGGCGCATGTAGGCCATGTAGGGCGCCACCAGGCAGAGGTCGGTCGCCCCCTGGCGCCGCAGCACAGAGGAGGCGAGCGTCAGTTCCACCAGCTTGTCGTTCGGGCGGTCGAGCGAGCGGTAGACGATGGCGCGCTCGACCGGCTCGGGCAGGCGGACGAGGCTCTCGCCGTCGGGAAAGCGGTGCAGCTCGGCGATGTGGCAGGGGATGTCCAGCGCCTGGGCCAGCCGGCGCGCCGCGTCCGCCGACTCCGGGAACCCGTAGACGGCCGTGTAGTTGCCCGTATTGCGGGGCATGCCCTTTCTCCCTCTACCACCTTGGATGCCGGCAAGCTTGGCGCAGGCGGCGTGGCCGGGTCAATGATGGCAAAAGGCGGACGCTGCGGCCGCCTGCCCCGTCTTGTCGGACTATGCCTTCTCTTCCCCGCCCTTGTCGGTCTCCGCCTCGTCCGCGTCGGAGGCGGCGGGATCGACATGGATGCTCTCGGCCTTGCGCGCCAGCCATTGGAAGGCGCCCAGCCCGACCACCAGCAGCGTGACCACCCCCAGCAGCATCACCGGATAGACGATGGCGGAGATCTCGCTGGTGCGCGCCTCGAACACCAGGACGAGGCCCTCCAGGCTGGCGGCGATGATGATGGTGGTCAGGAACTTGGTCAGGGTGCGGCGGGCCTCGTCGGCGCGGCGCAGTTCGCGTTCGCGGACGATCTCCTCCTCGTAGAGGTATTTGGCGATCTCGAAGACGGCGATGGCCAGCACGATCATCCCGACCCCTTCCAGCATGGCCGAGGTCAGCGCGTGGCTGTCCAGCGCCACCATCCCCTCCACGACGGTCAGGGCCGACAGGCCGATGAACAGCAGGGCGAACAGGCTGAGCGTCACCGCCGCCAGCAGATACATGCCGCGCGCCGCCGTTTGGAACATTACCTTTTCCTTCCCGATCCGAAACTGGTCCTTGGCAGTGACAACGCGCGGGACGCCCGGTCCGCCCGGCCGGCTCCATGGATTCGTCGACGCTGCCGGAGAACCTCTTTAGAGTGCCGCCACTCCGCCGCCCGCAGTCCGGTTTTCCGAACCATGACCTTGCCGCCCTCCCCCGCTCCCACCCACACCCCCGTCATGGCCAGCGCCGCCTATTGCGACGGCCGGCGCATCGCCGACGTGCCGGTCGCGGAGGCGGGATCCTGGGCCGCGAAGGACGGCCATTTCGTCTGGATCGGCCTGTGGGAACCGGACGAGGCGCTGCTGATGGAGGTGAAACGCCAGTTCGGCCTGCACGAACTGGCGGTGGAGGACGCGCTGCACGCCCACCAGCGCCCGAAGGTGGAAGTCTATGGCGACAGCCTGTTCATGGTCCTGCGCACCGCCCGGCTGGAACAGGGGGAACTGGTGCTGGGCGAAACCCATGTCTTCGCCGGGCGCGGCTATGTCGTCACCGTGCGCCACGGCGCATCGACCAGCTATTCGCCGGTGCGTGCGCGGGCGGAGAGCGCGCCGCATCTGCTGAAGCATGGCGAGGACTTCGTCGTCTACACCGTGATGGACTATGTGGTGGACTGCTATGTTCCCGTCCTCGACCAGATGGCGGCGATGGTGGAGGAGTTGGACGCCCAGCTGATCGCCCGCCCGCCCAGAACTGCGGAGATCGAGCGCATCCACCAGCTGCGCCGCGATCTGGAGCGGCTGCGCCGCAACGCCTCGCCCCTGCTGGAGGTCTGTTCGCGGCTGGATCGCTTCGACCTGCCGATGATCGACCCGGCGATCCGCCCCTATTACCGCGACGTGCAGGACCATGTGATCCGCGTCAACGATCAGATCGCATCGCTGCGCGAGGTGCTGTCCTTCGCCTTCGAAACCAGTATGATCCTGGCCGCCGCACGGCAGAACGACGTGACGCGCAAGCTGGCCGCCTGGGCCGCCATCCTCGCGGTGCCGACGGCCATCGCCGGCCTCTACGGCATGAACTTCGAGCATATGCCGGAGCTTCACTGGCGGTACGGCTACCCGGCGGTGCTTGCCGTGATCGCCGCCGTCTGCGTCGGCCTGTATATCCGCTTCCGGCGGACGGGTTGGCTTTGACGCTGCCGCGGCGGGGTGACTTCCCGGCCAAGGTGCCCTTTAGGAATATTCAGACCATGAGCGACGCAAAGAACACGCTGCACGCCCTGCTGGACGCCTATCTGCGCTGCCCGGTGGACGCGGCGCGGAGCGAGCTGGAACAGGCGCTCCGCAGCTATCAGACCGACTGGATCCGCGCCCATGCCGGGGCCGACGCCCCGCCCCTGCCGGCGGCCGCTCCCGCCTCGACGCCAGCCGCGGTGGCGAAACCGCTGACGCCCAAGCCGCGCTTCCCCATCGCGTCGGCCGACCTGGAGGTGCTGAAGCGCCTTGCCGACGGCTGGCCCGGCACCACAGCCGAGGTGGCGCGCTGGGCCTGGTTCGAGAACCGGGAGCTGGTGGCGCTGGAAACCAATCCGGCCGGCAAGGGGCCGGAAATGCTGCGCCTGACTCCGCTGGGCTGGGCCGCCATCGGCCGCCTGCCGCCCGACTGAGCCGGCGGTCCCCGGTCAATTCACCTGGGGCAGCGAGAAGATCTGGCCGGGATAGATCAGGTCCGGGTCGCGGATCTGCTCGCGGTTGGCGGTGTAGATGGTGGTGTAGAGCATGCCGTCGCCATAGGTGCGGCGGGCCAGCCGCCATAGGCTGTTGCCGGGCTGGACGACGATGCTGCGCCCGTCGGTGGCCCCGGCGGGCAAGGCGGAGACCTGGACCGGCAGTTCGGCCCGCGCCACCACCTTGCCGGACTGGGTGACCTGATCGGCGCGCAGGGTGTAGACGCCGGGATCGATCAGCTTTTCCGGGATCAGGCGCCAGCCGCCCTTGGGATCGGTGTGGGCGCTGCCGACCAGGATGTTGTCGAGATAGAGCTGCACCGCGCTGTTGGGCGCGGCCCGCCCGCCCAGCGCCACGCGGCCGGCAGGATCATAGTCCATCGTCTCCACCGACACGCCGCCCGGCGGCGGCGGCGCGCCGTTGGCCGGCACCGGCGGAGCCTGCAGAACCGAGCTGCCGCCCATGGATGCCGGCGCGCCGCCCAACCCGTCGCGCGGAACCGCTACGGCGACGGCGGTGCCCTGTGACGCCAAGTCGGTCGCGGTGCCCTGGGTCGCAGTGGTCTGTTCGGCCGTGGGCTTGGCTGCCGGGTCGGGCACCATAACCACGACCACCTTGTCGGCCGGCACCGGCGTGTCGGAGCCGGGGCGGGCCTCGCTCAGGTTCAGTTCGCGCGTGCCGGGGGCCAGTGGCTTGTCGGGCAGCATCACCCATTCGCCGCGCTGGTCGGCCTTGGTTGTGGCGACCGGGGTGCCGCCGTCGGTGACCGTCACCTGCGATCCCGGCGCCGCGCGGCCGGCCATCACCGTCGCCCCGTCCGGTGCGACCCGAACCACGTCGAAGCTGGGCACCGCGGGAGCCGCGGGAGCCGCCGGCTGGGTCGTCGCCGGCGAGGCGGTGGCACGAACGGCGGGAGCCGACACCGCCGGAACCGGCGCCTGCACAGGACCTCCGGCCGGCCACAGGGCAACCGCCGCCGCCCCACCCGTCAGAGCCACGCCCAAAGCTGCGAACAACGCGTTTCGTTTCACTGAGCACCCATCCGGCGGCCCGCCACCACGGCAGGATGGGCAACTATAGCAGAAGGACAGGTGCCAAAAGAATGGCGCCGTTGGAGCATTCCCATCGGCCAATCGGCATCGATTGCCTCCTAAGATCAGAATTCGGGCGAGAATCGGGTGGAGTCACTCCTTCGCCGGCACGGTCTTCAAATAGGCGGCGATGGCGGCGCGGTCTTCGGCCGTCAGTTTGGAGGTGCTGTTGCGCACCACCTCGCCCATCGCACCGCCGACGACGTCGCCTTCCGGGGTCAATCCGGTCTCCAGCAGCAGGGTCAGGTCGCCGTCGGACCAGTCGCCGATCCCCTTGCTCTCGGCGCTGGTGATCCCCGGCACCTTGTCGCCGTCCGGGCCGTCCGGGTTGCCGGCCAGATAGCGGTCGGCGTCCATGCCGCCCATCAGGGTGCGCGGGCTGTGGCATTCGCCGCAATGGCCGAGCGCATCGACCAGATAGCGCCCGCGATTCCAGGCCGGCGGCTGGGCCGGGTCGTCGGGCACCGGGCCGGGGGTCAGATACATCCACTGCCAGACCGGCAGCAGGAAGCGCCAGGAGAAGGGCGGCGTCAGGTCGTGCGGCTTGTTCGGGGCCGCGACCGCCGGCCGGTTGAACAGATACGCCTTCAGGTCCAGCAGGTCGCGGTCGGTCATCCGCGTGTAGCTGGCATAGGGAAAGGCGGGAAACAGTGCGGCGCCGTCGGGCCGCACGCCTTCGCGGAAGGCGCGGATGAAGTCGGCGTCGCTCCAGCGGCCGATGCCGGTCTCCGGGTCCGGCGTGATGTTGGGGGTGTGGAAGGTGCCGAAGGGGGTTTCCAGCGCCCGCCCGCCGGCCAGTGGCGCCCCGCCCGCCTTCTCGTTGCTGTGGCAGCCGAGGCAGCCCGCAGCATGGAATATGTAGGCACCGCGGGTCACCGCATCGCCGGCGGCCGCGTCGCCCGCCGACGCCCCGTCCGCGGCCAGCGCACCGCCGCCCGCGACGGCGAACGGCAACAGAATCGCGGCGGCGGTCAGGTCGCGCCGCATCGGTCAGTTCTTCTTGACGCGGAAGTCCTCGTGGCAGCTTCCGCAGGCCTTGGAGGTTGCGCCCAGCGCCTGGGCGATCTGCGCGCGGTCGCCGCCCTTGATGGCGGCGTCCAGCTTCTCGGCCACCGGTTGCAGGCCGCTCCAGTAGCGCTGCGCCTCGGCCCAGTTCTTCCACAGCTCCGGCTTGGCGGCGCTGTCGGTCACCCCCACCGCGGTGCCTTCGGGGAAGATCGCCTTCGGATCCATCTTGGAGACCGCCAGCACGGCCTCCGCCCCCTTGGCCGCATCCTCCAGGGTGGCGCCCTCGTTCTTCACATATTTGCCGACGGCGCCCATCCCGCCGCCGAGCTTCTTCATCGTCTGTTGCCGGTCCTTCACCTGCTCGGCCGGATCGGCGGCGCCGGCCTTGCCCGCCGACATGCCGAACAGCGCGAACATCAGACCGGCGACGGATGCCGCCGCAAGGACATTGACGACGCGGTTGCTCATGTGGTCCCTCCCGATGATGCCCTGGCTTAACGGTGCTTGTGCCGCTGTTGACGCGCTGCCCTCTCCCGATATTCCATGGCTTCCACCGGATTGTTTACGCCCCGCCCCGGGTGGGCGGTGGTGGCGAGAAAGGTTGACCCGCGATGAAGAGCCTGTCGTCCGTCTGCGTCTATTGCGGTGCATCCAGCCGCGTCGCCGATGTCTACAAGGAAGCCGCCCATGCGCTGGGCGACGGGCTGGCCCGCCGCGGCATCCGCATGGTCTATGGCGGCGGCCGGGTCGGGCTGATGGGCATCGCCGCCGACGCCGCGATCGCCGCCGGCGGCGAGGTGGTCGGCATCATCCCCGAACACATCCAGTCGGCGGAGATCGAGCACACCGGCCTGACCGAGCTGCATGTCGTCGACAGCATGCACACCCGCAAGCGCATGATGGTGGAGCACTCCGACGCCTTCATCGTCCTGCCGGGCGGACTCGGCACCCTGGACGAGGCCTTCGAGATCCTGACCTGGAAGCAGCTTCAGCTGCACGACAAGCCGATCGTCATCGCCGATGTCGACGGCTACTGGCGCCCGCTGCTCGGCCTGATCGACCACATGGTCGCCCAGGGCTTCGCCCGCATCGACCGCTCCGCCCTCTACAGCGTCGCCGACCACATCGACGGCGTGTTCGAGGCGCTGGAGGTGATGCCGGATGCGGCCCATCCGGCCCAGCCTAAGAAGTTCTGAGGCCGGGTCGGCCCTTCCTCCGGTTATCCCCAAACTTCCCAGCCTGTGGATAACTTCTGTGCACAGCTTTTGTGGAGGGTTCCCCACCCTTCGCAGAGCGTTCCCGTTCTGTTTCTGCTATTGTGTCCTTCATGAGCAACCAGACCTCATCGCTGTTCGATCCCCGCCCCTCCGCCGCGGTCAAGCCGACGGCCGAGTACCGCACGCCCCCAAACAACGAGGAGGCGGAGCAGGCGCTGCTGGGCGCGATCCTGGTCAACAACAAGGCCTACGAGAAGGTCGGCGAGTTCCTGCGGCCGGAGCATTTCTATGATCCGGCCCACCAGCGCATCTTCGCCGCCATCACCAAGATGATCGACCGCGGCCAGATCGCGAATCCGGTCACCCTGAAGTCCCTGTTCGACAACGATCCCGAACTGGCGGTGGAAGGCGGCAGCGCCTATCTGGCGGAACTGGCGGCCAACGTCGTCACCGTGGTCAACGCCGGCGATTACGGCAAGACCATCCACGACCTGTTCATCCGCCGGCAGCTGATCGAGGTCGGCACCGACATGGTGAACGAGGCGTACCGCCACGACCTCGACATCACGGCGCTCGACCAGATCGGCGAGGCGGAAAAGCAGCTGTTCGATCTCGCCTCGACCGGCGACGTGCAGGGCGGCTTCGTGGCGTTCGGCGAGTCGGTCAAGCACGCCATCACGACGGCGGAGGCGGCCTTCCGCCGCTCCAGCCACGTCACCGGCGTCACCACCGGCCTGATCGACATCGACCGCAAGCTGGGCGGCCTGCATCCGTCGGACCTGATCATCCTCGCCGGCCGCCCGTCGATGGGCAAGACGGCGCTGGCCACCAACATCGCCTTCAACGCCGCCAAGGCGCACATGCGCTCCAGCGGGCAGGAAGGCGGCGTGGTCGGCTTCTTCTCCCTCGAAATGTCGGCGGAACAGCTGGCCACCCGTATCCTCGCCGACGAGGTGCAGGTGCCGGGCGACAAGATCCGCCGCGGCGAGATCCGCGACACCGACTTCCCGAAATTCGTCCAGGCCAGCCAGGATCTGGCGCGCTGCCCCTTCTATGTCGACGACACGCCTGCCCTGTCGGTCGCCGCGGTGCGCACCCGCTGCCGCCGGCTGAAGCGCACCTCCGGCCTCAGCATGGTGGTGGTCGACTATCTCCAGCTTCTGCGCGGCTCGTCGTCGCGCGGGTCGGAGAACCGGGTGCAGGAAATCTCGGAGATCACCCGCGGCCTGAAGGCCATCGCCAAGGAGCTGGACGTGCCGGTGGTGGCGCTGTCGCAGCTGAGCCGCGCGGTGGAGCTTCGCGAGGACAAGCGCCCGCAGCTGGCCGACCTTCGCGAATCGGGCTCGATCGAGCAGGACGCCGACGTCGTCATGTTCGTCTTCCGCGAACAGTATTACCTTGAGCGCGCCGAGCCATCGCGCCGGCCCGACGAGAGCGACGACAAGTTCAACGACCGCTATCAGCGCTGGCAGCAGCGCCTGGGCGAGGTGCACAACACCGCCGAGGTGATCATCGCCAAGCAACGTCACGGTCCGATCGGCACCGTCCGCCTCTACTTCGACGGCCAGTTCACCAAGTTCGGCGATCTCGACCAGCACCACCAGACCGACGAGTGACCAGAGTGACGAGCGACCTGAACCCGCGTGCCGGCGCCATCCTGACCGTGGATCTCGGCGCCGTCGTCGCCAATTGGACGCAGCTGCGCGACCGCGTCGCCCCGGCGGAATGCTCCGCCGTGGTCAAGGCCGACGCCTATGGGCTGGGGGTGGCGCGCGTCGTCCCGGCGCTGGCCGCCGCCGGCTGCCGCACCTTCGTCGTCGCCCAGTTCGAGGAGGCGCTGGCCGTCCGCCGCGCGCTGGAACCGGTCGCCCCGGAGGCTCAAGCGGAGGTGCAAATCTTCTCGTTGGGCGGCTTGCCCGCGGGGTGCGAGGAGGAATTCCTCGCCAACCGCATCCTGCCGGTGCTGAACCACCTCGGCGAGATCGCGGCGTGGCGGGCCTTTGCCTCGTCGCGGGGGGAGGTTCTGCCGGCGGTGATCCACATCGACACCGGCATGAACCGCCTTGGCCTCGGCCCCGACGAGCTGGACGAGCTCGCCGCCCATCCGGAACGGCTGCAAGGGATCGACGTCCGCTATTGGATGACCCACCTCGCCTGCGCCGACGAGTTCGACAGCCCGATGACCGGGGAGCAGCTCGACCGCTTCCGCGCGGCACTGGCCCGGCTGCCGAAGGCGAAGGCGAGCTTCGCCAATTCGTCGGGCATCTTCCACGGCAAGGCCCATCATTTCGACCTCGCCCGGCCGGGCTGCGCGCTCTACGGCGTCAACCCGACGCCGCATCTGCCCAACCCGATGCAGGGTACGGTGCGTCTGGACGCCCGTCTGCTGCAGGTCCGCAACTGCGCGGTGCCGATGACGATCGGCTATGGCGCCGCCCACAAGGTCACCGGCCCGGCGCGGATCGCCACCATCGGCGTCGGCTATGCCGACGGCTATCTGCGCTCTCTCAGCGGCAAGGGCCACATCTTCGTCGATGGGATCGCCGCGCCCATCGTCGGCCGCATCTCCATGGACCTCATCACCATCGACGTCACCGGCCTGCCGGAGTCGGTGGCCCATGCCGGCCGCATGGTCGAGCTGATCGGACCGAACCGCCCGGTCGACACGGTGGCGGCGGAGGGCGGGACCATCGGCTACGAGATCCTGACCTCGCTCGGCAGGCGCTATCACCGGGTTTATGTGGGCGGGTGACCTAGAAGTCCCTCTCCCGTCCCGGGAGAGGGAAGGGGCCCATGCGAAAGCATGGGAAGGGTGAGGGGTTGGGCACGAAGCCATGCGGTTCGGGAGTCTTGGATACCCCCTCACCCTCCCCACTTCGTGGGTCCCCTCCCTCTCCCGAGACGGGAGAGGGCGAAGGGGCGTCCTCCCACCATTGCAAAGTCCAAGGATGACCGCGACGCCCAACGGTGCTATGACCGCATCGCCCAAATGAGTCTCAAACCAAGGATGCGGGCCGACTGATGGGTTTCCTCGCCGCCACCGGCCGGGCCTTCCTGATCTTCCTGGAAGCGACCGGACGCCTTGCCCTGTTCACCGGATCCGCCCTGTCGCACTGCGTGCGCCCGCCGCTCTATCCGCGGCAGATTCTGCGCCAGATGATCGACATCGGCTATTATTCGCTGCCGGTGGTCGGGCTGACGGCACTGTTCACCGGCATGGTGCTGGCCCTGCAGAGCTACAGCGGCTTCTCCCGCTTCCAGGCCGAGGGCGCCATCGCCACCGTCGTCGTGCTGTCGATCACGCGCGAGCTGGGGCCGGTTCTGGCCGGCCTGATGGTCGCCGGCCGCATCGGCGCCGCCATGGCGGCGGAGATCGGCACCATGCGGGTCACCGAACAGATCGACGCCCTGTCGACCCTGTCGACCAATCCGTACAAGTATCTGGTGGCCCCGCGCCTGATCGCCGGCCTGACCATGGTGCCGCTGCTGGTGGTGGTCGCCGACATCATCGGCGTGTTCGGCGGCTTCCTGGTCGGCGTCTACCGGCTGGATTTCAACGCCGCCAGCTACATCAACCGCACCTGGGAATTCCTGGAACCGCTGGACGTGATCTCCGGCCTGGTGAAGGCGGCGATCTTCGGCTTCCTGATCGCGCTGATGGGCTGCTACCACGGTTACCACTCCAAGGGCGGCGCCCAGGGCGTCGGCGCGGCGACCACCAACGCGGTGGTGTCGGCCTCCATCATGATCCTGGTGTGGAATTATCTGATCACCGGCATCTTCTTCTCGACGAAGTGAGCGCCATCCCATGAACACTGGGCCCATGACCACCGTCCCGAAGATCGCGCTCAAGGGCGTGACCAAGCATTTCGGCCCGAAGAAGGTTCTGAACGGCATCGACCTGGAGGTGGCGAAGGGCGAGTCGCTGGTGGTCATCGGCGGATCGGGAACCGGCAAGTCGGTGATGCTGAAGAGCATCCTCGGCCTGCTGACGCCGGATTCCGGCTCGATCCAGGTCGACGGCGTCGAGACGACCCGCCTGCGCTCGCGCGAGCGGGAGAAGATGCTGCACAAGTTCGGCATGCTGTTCCAGGGCGCCGCCCTGTTCGACAGCCTGCCGGTCTGGGAAAACGTCGCCTTCGGCCTGATCCAGGGCGCCCATATGCCCCGATCCCAGGCCAAGGAGATCGCCGTCGCCAAGCTGGGCGCCGTCGGCCTCACCCCCGACGTGGCGGAGCTGTCGCCGTCGGAGCTGTCGGGCGGCATGCAGAAGCGCGTCGGCCTTGCCCGCGCCATCGCCGACGAGCCGGAGATCATCTTCTTCGACGAGCCGACGACCGGCCTCGACCCGATCATGGCCGACGTCATCAACGAGCTGATCGTGCAGTGCGTGAAGGATCTCGGCGCCACCGCGGTCACCATCACCCACGACATGGCGTCGGCCCGCAAGATCGCCGACCGCGTCGCCATGATCTATCAGGGCCGCATCATCTGGACCGGCCACGCCCGCGACATCGACAATTCGGGCAACGCCTATGTCGACCAGTTCGTCCATGGCCGGGCGGACGGGCCGATCAAGATGCAGATTAAAGCGCTCTGATCGGGGCGCTCTGATCGGAGCGTTCCGGCCGGAACATTCTGACCGGAACAATCACGGGGACTTGCCGGTTGTCGAACGGGGTGCCGTTGCAGCCCGTTCCCCGGAGGTGGTCTCCCCGTGAGTTTGCAGCCCGCGACGTTCCAGGCCTTCGATATCGACGAAGCCTTCCGCCGCCTGCGGATCGCGGTCGCCCCCTACCCCAAGGCGGCGATGTTCGACCTGCGCGACCGCGGCTATGCAACCCCCTTCCAGCAGCTGGTCGCCAGCCTGATTTCCGCCCGCACGCGGGACGAGACCAGCCTCATGGTCGCCGAACGGCTGTTCGCCGTCGCAGACACTCCGGCCGCCATGGCCGCCTTGCCGGAAGAGCGACTGGTGGAGCTTCTGCACGGCGCCACCTTCCCGGAACCCAAGGCGCGCGACATCCGCGACCTCTCCCGCCGCATCGTCGAGGAGCATGGCGGCGAAGTGCCCGACACGCCCGACGCGCTGATGCGCTTCCGCGGGGTCGGGCCGAAGATCGCGGCGCTGACGCTGGCCGTCGGCTTCGACATTCCGGCGCTGGCGGTCGACATCCACGTCCACCGCGTCACCAACCGCTGGGGCTATGTGTCGGCGCGCACGCCGGAAAAGACCATGGCGGCGCTGCTGGCGGTGCTGCCCAAGCGTTATTGGGTGGAGATCAACGAGCGGTTGGTCCCCTTCGGCAAATGGATCTGCACCGGTGACCGGCCGCGCTGCTCAACCTGCCCGCTGCTGTCGATGTGCGCCCGCGTCGGCGTCACCGAGTCGCGCTGAGGCGTAGCGATTGATGCAGATCCTGGCGGGACCGCGGACGCTTGGCTAGAAGAGCGGCCGAGATTTCTCTTTTCGAGGCTCCGCGATGATCGTCTACGCCCTGCACTGCGCCTGCGGCCATGATTTCGACCAGTGGTTCGACAACATGGCCGATTACGACGCCAAGAAGACCGCCGGCATTCCCTGCCCATCCTGCGGCGGCACGGAGGTCGCCAAGGCCATCATGGCCCCGCGCGTCGGCAAGTCGCAGCCGGCCCCGGCTCCCGCCTGTGCACCCGGCGGTTGCGGCGGGGGCGGCTGTCCGATGATGATGTGAGGGCGACAGCCTCCGCCGGGCCGTGCAGGACGAATCGCACCGTTCACCATAGGTGACGGTCTTTCGGACACAAACTGCCGGCCCTCCTGCAGCAAAGTATTGAGACGGATTACACGGACGGCGCGCCCGGACGGAGCGTGGCGCCCGGTATCCCGAGATGATTTGCCGACGCCTCTCTCCAGCCTCTTCCCGGCAATTTTTTTGAGAATTATGAGGACATGATGCGTATCGGTTTGGCGATACTTCTGGCAGCCAGCCTGTTGCTGGGCGCCTGCAACGAAACGAGGTTCGATGCGACGAACAAGGACACCAGCCGCCGCAGTATCCTCGATATGCAGGTTTCCATGGGCAAGAGCGACGCCGCCAAGCTTGAGAAAGCCCTGAACGACTGGAGCGTGGTGATTCTCGAGAGACACAAGGACGAACTCCTTTCGCATTTCGGGCTCGAGTTCGGGGTGTGCATGCTCACCGCGATCTTTGGCGGAGACTGCGACACCAGCGGGCAGGGCTCGAACCAGAGGGAGGAGTTTCTCTTCGAGCGCACGGCCACGCCGCTACACGGAAAAACCGCCAAGGAAATCATCGCCTTCATCGAAGCCGAGCAGGGAAATCACGCGAAGGAGATGGCGCTCAGGAGGGAGCGGGAGGAAGCCGAGCGGCAGCGCCTTGCCGAGGCTGAACGGGTGCGGCAGGCGGAGTATGCCGAGCGGCAGCGCAAGGCTGAGGAGCAACAGCGCAAGGCGGAGGAATTGAAGCGCCTGCGTGCGCAAGCCGACAAGGTCGGCAAACAGATCGCGGCATCGCAGGGCGAACTGGCAAAGCTCGAGGCTGAACTGGCCCGCCCGGCCGCTGCGCGAGGTGAGGGTGCTGTCGGAGCCGTCGTGGTGGGGAATGCGCGGGTGGGGCAGATCGGCAGCAACGCCAATGAGCGCGAGGTTCTTTTCGATGTGAAGAACGGAACCGGACGCAGGATAGTCGAGATCCATCTGGCTTTGACCGTCACCTCACCCAACGGCGCCGTTCCGCGCTATCAGGTCACGACCTCGAAGCTGTTTCCATGGACAGGGACCGGTGCCGGCTTCACCTATGTGACCAAGCTTTCCATTGGCGGCGACGCGCAAGCGCCACTTGCTTTCCGCTTCCCGCCGGACATGCGGGGCAAGTTCAAGGACGATGCCAAGGTCGAGATCGAGGTGAAGAACCTGATGTTCGAGGGCGGCCGCATGGCCATCGATCCTGCCGCCGACAGGCACGAGGCCGAGCGCCTGCCGCTGCTGAAGGAGAGCATCGCCAAAAGCCAGGCGGAGCTGGCCGAGCTGGAAAGAAGAATAGCGACGCTCAGCTAACACCACTCTCCGCAGCCGGCCGGCATCTTCAAGGCCGGCCGGCTGCGGGGATCCTGACCGCCTGTTCGGCGCGGCGCCTACCTCCGCCGCGCTTCTGCCGTCAGCCGCGGTTCGATGGTCAACTCCTCCCGGCGGCGGGGAGAGCCGAAGCTCGGCTCCACGCGCGACTCGCGCGGCCGGTCGTCGCCGGCGGGGGTGCGGCTCAGCGGATCGACACCGCGTCCGCTGCGCCACCACGCAAAGCCGACGCCGCCCAGCGTCACCGCGAGCAGTCCGGCCACACCGGCGCGCGCGGCGTTCGACTGCCACACCGACGTGCCGCCGCCGACCGCCACCGATTCCTCCACCGGAGCCGGCTTGCCGTCCGGGGTCGTCGCCGACACCGCTCCGCGGGGCGCCGCCTGCGGAGCCGGTCCTTCGGCGGCGCTGGCCGGCGGACGCGATGCACTCTGAGGCGCTGCACTGGACGTGACCGCATGAGAGGCCGCCGGTGCAGAGGGGCGCGGAGCCGCGGCCGGGGCGCTGTGGCCGGTGGAAGAGGAGGGAGACTGGCTGGACGGCGCCGAAACCGGGGCGCCGCCGAACTGGGCCATGCCGCCGACGCTCTCGTTGCCCGACTCGACCCGGCCGGTGGGAGCGGCGCGCGGCGCCACCTCCTTGTCGTGGCGGGTCTGGCCGACCTGGCTCTTGGACAGGCTGCCCATGGTGGGAGCGGCCTTCTTCTCGCGCTCGCCCATCATCTTGTTGATAGTGGCCTGATCGAGGTTGCCGGTGGCCGGCAGCCCGACGGACTTCTGATAGGCGCTGAGCGAGGATCGCGTTTCCGGCGTCATCTGGCCCTTGGCCCGTCCGCCGATATTGTAGCCCTTGTCCTTCAGAAAGGTCTGCGCCCACTGGATATCGGCCGTCGATGCCTCCGCCCATGCGGAACCCGGCGTTCCGAGCGCAAGACCCGACACCACCACTGCAACTGCCGCCACCGCGGCGCCACCACGCACCCGCCGCGAAATCCCAGACATCGCCTATCCCTCCGTCCGTGACGCCAGACCGATTTCAGAGCCACGACACTCCCCTGCGAATCGGGGACATGGATCGTGTTACCAGATTGTGCCGCTTTTCCGGCGGCGATTTTTGTGCGTCTGCGTTGTCCGCCGCGCAGCGTTGCCGAAAAGGCGCGTTCCCGGAAATGGTGTGGGAAAATGGATCGGAAAAGGCCGGACGTGGTAGCGTCAATTCGGGGGCATCACATGGAATGCAGGGGCGCCATGATCGGGTTCGAAAACGCATCTCCGTGGATCGGACCGAAGGCTGCGGCCCTCCTGTCCACCATGCTCCTGCTGTCCGGCTGCAGCAGCCCGCCGGCCTATCGCGAATGGACCGCCAGCCCCGACGTGCCGACCATCGCCTATGACGAATGCACCGAGCAGGTGGACCACACCATGCGCCTGCGCGGCTACCCCCTGCGCCCGCTGCCGGAAACGCCGCAATACGGCTACCGTAAGGAGATCTTCGCGCTGTGCATGCGCCGCAAGGGCTACGCGACGGAGTGACGCTCCACCGTCCGCCCCTCTATCTCCCGGCGAAGTGCAGGTAGGCCAGTGCGCCGGCCAGCGTGCCGATCAGGATCACCGCCAGATAGACCCGCAGCGGCAAAGCCACCGGTTCCGCCGCCTTGCGCCTGCGACCCGGTTTCGCGGCCGGCGCCGCCTTCGGAGCCGGGCGAACGCGTCCCCCCTTCGGCGGCCCCTTGGTGGGGTCGTACAGCTCGATCAGCGTCCAGTTGAACTCCATGCCCTCATAGGCGGAGTCGGCGTTGTAATCGAGTTGGATCAGCCGGAAATAGGCCCGCGGGTTGATGCCGACCATCCGGTCGAAGCGTGCCTTGGCGTGGGCAAGCTCCTCCCCCACCTCCAGCGTCTTCCACCCCTTGCCGCGCGCCTTCTGGATGGCGAAGCGTGTCGGCTGGGGCGGGCGCGGGGTCGGCATGGGCGGCAGTCTATCGCCGCACTCAGCGCAGCGGAACCGCATTGTTGCGGATGACCGAGGCGTACCAGTCGTAGCTGGCCTTCGGCTTGCGCTCCATCGTCTCGCGGTCGACCTGCACCAGTCCGAACTTGCGGCGGTAGCCCTCCGCCCATTCGAAATTGTCCAGCAGCGTCCAGGCCATGTAGCCTTTCAGGTTGCAGCCCTCGTCGATCGCCTTGGCCGCGGCCAGCAGATGGTCGCGCAGATAGGCCACGCGGTCGCGATCCTCCACCCGACCGCTCGGGCCGACGGTGTCGGGATAATCGGCGCCGTTCTCCGCCACATAGACCGGCGGGTTGCCGTATTTCTCCTGCAATTCGGCCAGGATTTCGGTCAGGCCGTCCGGCTCCACCGGCCATTCCATGCCGGTCTTGCGCGTGCCCTCCGGCGCCGAGCCGTAGCCGGTGCCGAACAGCCCCTGCGGATCGGGCTGCTGGTGCATGCGGCTGTAATAATTGATGCCGAGGAAGTCGACCGGCTGATTGATGCGCTCCAGGTCGCCGGGCTTGGCGATGCGGGTGAAATCGGCCTCCAGTTGCGCCGGGAAGCGGCCCTTGAACAGCGGGTCCAGGCAGGAGCGGTTCCACACCGCATCCCACATCAGCGACGCCGGATAGTTCGAATCGAGTCCCCCCACCGGCCAGGACGGCTGCAGCGACAGCACGGTGCCGAGCTGCCAGTTCTTTCCGCCCACCTGCCGCAGAGCGGCCAGCGCCGTGCCCTGGGCGAGGTTCTGGTGGTGGATGGCCTTCAGGCAGTTGTCGCGACCGGTCAACCCCGGCGCATGGCCGCCGGTGCCGTGGCCGAAGATGGCGACCACCGACGGCTCGTTCAGCATCACCCAGTGCTTGGCGCGGTCGCCCAGCCGGGCGGTGACCGCCAACGCATAGTCGGTGAACCAGCCGGCGATGTCGCGGTTGGTCCAGCCGCCGCGGTCCTGCAGGGCCTGGGGCAAATCCCAGTGGAACAGGCAGGGCCAGGGCTGGATGCCTTTCGCCAGCAGCGCGTCGGTCAGCCGGTCGTAGAAGTCGAGCCCCTTCGGATTCACCGCACCCGTGCCCTGCGGCATCACCCGCGGCCAGGCGATGGAGAAGCGGTAGGCCTTCATGCCGGCCCGCGCCATCAGCTCCACATCCTCGGCATAGCGGTGGTAATGGTCGCAGGCGACGTCGCCGGTGTCGCCGTTGGCGATCCGCCCGAAGGAATGGCTGTAGGTGTCCCAGACGCTGGGACCGCGCCCATCCTCCGCCACCGCCCCTTCGATCTGGTAGCTGGAGGTGGAGACGCCCCACAGGAACCCGTCGGGGAAGGCGACCGTCCGGGCTGCCGAGTCGGGCGCCGCCTGTACGCCCTCGCGAGTCAGCGCGGCCATCGCGCCGCCACCGGCCGCCGCGGCCGCCGTCACCTTCAGGGCCGTCTTCAGGAAACTCCGCCGCCGCATCGCCCGCATCTCCGCTCCGCCGCCCAACCGGGCTGTGGCCGTCCGTCGCCGCGCACTGTATGCAGTCCAACGGCTTTGGCAACCGGGTGATTACCCGGATCGGCGATTCTTCCGGGGCACCGCCCCCACGACATCACACCCCTGACAACTTCCATGGTATCGCATCCAAGGGCGGCCATAGGCGCGGCGCCCATCGCGGTCTATATTGGCGCCATGCACGATCTCTTCCCCATCCTGATGGTCCTGGCGATGCTGGCCGTGGTCGGCTCGCTGTTCGTCGGCCTCTTCTTCATGGCACGCGGCGGCAGGGGCGACCCACGCCGCTCCAACAAGGCGATGCGCCTGCGCGTGATCCTGCAGGGCGCAGCCTTGCTGCTGTTCGTTCTTGCCATCCTGATCAAAGGCTGACGGTTTCCATGGTAAAGCTGACCAAGATCTACACGCGCGGCGGCGATGCCGGCGAAACCTCGCTCGGCGACGGCAGCCGGGTGCCGAAGCACGACCGCCGCGTCGCCGCCTACGGCACGGTGGACGAGGCGAACGCCGTCATCGGCATGGCGCGCCTCCACACCAATGACTGGCCGGAGGCCGGCGCGATGCTCGGCCGCATCCAGAACGACCTGTTCGACCTGGGCGCCGACCTCTGCACGCCGGAGGAGGAGGAGCCGAAATACCCGCCGCTGCGCATCGTGCAGGCCCAGGTCGACCGGCTGGAGGCGGAGATCGATGCGATGAACGCCGGTCTGGCGCCGCTGACCTCCTTCATCCTTCCCGGCGGCTCTGCGGCCGCCGCGCACCTGCATCTGGCGCGCACCGTGGTGCGACGGGCGGAGCGGTTGATGACCGATCTGGCGCGCCACGAACCGGTAACGCCGGCGGCGCTGAAATACGTCAACCGGCTGTCGGACCACCTGTTCGTCTTGAGCCGGGTGGTGAACCGCAACGGGGCGGACGACGTGCTGTGGGTTCCCGGCGCCAACCGGTGATGAGCCGGCCACCGAATCCGGCCTGCGCCGCCGGTCACGCTTCCGGCGCGTCATTGACAGTGGTAATGCCAGATCCTATGGTCCGTTCGCAACCACAGCAATTTTCGCGGTGTTCGCCGTAATGGGCGCGCGCTCAGCAGCCAGGGTGAGTTATGAAAGTCCTCGTCCCCGTTAAGCGAGTGGTCGACTACAACGTGAAGATCCGCGTGAAGGCGGATGGCAGCGGCGTCGAGACCGCCAACGTGAAGATGAGCATGAACCCCTTCGACGAGATCGCCGTCGAAGAGGCCGTCCGCCTGAAGGAGGCCGGCAAGGCGACCGAGATCGTCGTCGTGTCCGTCGGCCCGACCCAGGCGCAGGAGACGCTGCGTACCGCTCTCGCCATGGGTGCCGACCGCGCCATCCTGGTGCAGACCGACGTGACGACCGAACCGCTGGCCGTCGCCAAGGTGCTGAAGGCGCTGGTCGAGAAGGAGGCCCCCGGCCTCGTCATCCTCGGCAAGCAGGCGATCGACGACGACTGCAACCAGACCGGCCAGATGCTCGCCGCCCTGCTCGGCTGGGGCCAAGGCACCTTCGCCTCGAAGGTCGTTGCCGGCGACGGTACGGTCGCGGTCACCCGCGAGATCGACGGCGGCCTTGAGACCGTGGAACTGAAGCTGCCGGCGGTGGTCACCGCCGACCTGCGCCTCAACGAGCCGCGCTATGCCAGCCTGCCCAACATCATGAAGGCGAAGAAGAAGCCGCTGGAGACCATCACCCCGGACAGCCTGGGCGTCGACGTCGCCCCGCGCCTGACTACGCTGAAGGTGACGGAGCCGGCGAAGCGTCAGGCCGGCATCAAGGTGCCGGACGTCGCCACGCTGGTCGACAAGCTCAAGAACGAAGCGCGCGTGATCTGAGGGGGATGAACTGACCATGGCCAACATTCTCGTCATCGCGGAACACGACGGCGCCTCGCTGAAGCCCGCCACGCTGAACGCCGTCACCGCCGCCGCCAAGATCGGCGGCGACATTCATGTCCTGGTCGCCGGCAAGGGCGCGCAAGGATCCGCCGAGGCGGCCTCCAAGGTGGCCGGCGTCGCCAAGGTGCTGCTGGCCGACGATGCCGCCTATGAGCACCAGTTGCCGGAAGACGTCGCCCCGCTGGTGGTGTCCATCGCCAAGAACGGCTACGGCCATGTCCTGGCCGGTGCCACCTCTGTCGGCAAGAACCTCCTGCCGCGCGTCGCCGCGCTGCTGGACGTCGCCGCCATTTCCGACATCACCGCCGTGGTGTCGGCCGACACCTTCGAGCGGCCGATCTACGCCGGCAACGCAATCGCCACCGTGCAGTCGGCCGACGCGGTGAAGGTCATCACCGTCCGCACCACCGCCTTCGAGACCGCCGCCGCCGAAGGCGGTTCGGCCTCGGTCGAGCCGGTGTCGGGCGCCGGTGCCGCCGGCCTGTCGAGCTTCGTCTCGGCCGAGCTGACCAAGTCGGAACGTCCGGAACTGACCGCCGCCCGCGTGGTGGTGTCGGGTGGCCGCGGCATGCAGTCGGGCGAGAATTTCCCGATGCTGGAGGCTCTGGCCGACAAGTTGGGCGCCGCGGTGGGCGCCAGCCGCGCCGCCGTGGACGCGGGCTTCGTGCCGAACGATTATCAGGTCGGGCAAACCGGCAAGATCGTGGCGCCCGAGCTGTACATCGCCGTCGGCATCTCCGGTGCGATCCAGCACCTCGCCGGCATGAAGGACAGCAAGGTGATCGTCGCGATCAACAAGGATGAGGAAGCGCCCATCTTCCAGGTCGCCGATTACGGCCTCGTCGCGGACCTGTTCAAGGCCGTGCCGGAGCTGACGGACAAACTTGGATAAGGCGCGCTGATCCGGATCGCGGTCGAGGGGGGGGAATCCCTCCTCGACCGCGATCCTTCTACCCACATCCCAAGCGGGACAGCCCCCATGACCACGATCAAGAAGATTGGCATCATCGGCGCCGGCCAGATGGGCAGCGGTATCGCCCAGGTCTGCGCCCAGGCCGGCTATGATGTCGTCCTGTCCGACATCAGCGACGCGGTCCTGGAAAAGGCGCTCGCCAACATCGGCCGGAATTACGACCGCCAGATCCAGAAGGGCAAGCTGGAGGAGACGGAGAAGACCGCCGCCCTCGGCCGCATCACCACCGGCACCGACCTGTCGGTGTTCGGCGAGTCCGATCTGGTGATCGAGGCCGCAACCGAGAACGAGGCGCTGAAGCGCGACCTGCTGAAGAAGCTGGTCCCGCATCTGAAGCCGGAGGCGCTGATCGCGACGAACACCTCGTCGATCTCGATCACCCGTCTGGCCGCGGCGACCGACCGCCCGGCCAAGTTCATGGGCATGCACTTCATGAACCCGGTGCCGGTGATGCAGCTGGTGGAGCTGATCCGCGGCATCGCGACCGACGAGCCGACCTTCAACGCCATCAAGGAACTGACGCTGGCCATCGGCAAGACCGCCGCGGTGGCCGAGGATTTCCCGGCCTTCATCGTCAACCGCATCCTGCTGCCGATGATCAACGAGGCCGTCTACACCCTCTATGAGGGCGTCGGCGGCGTCGAGGCCATCGACACCGCGCTGAAGCTGGGCGCCAACCACCCGATGGGTCCGCTGGAACTGGCCGACTTCATCGGCCTGGACACCTGTCTGGCGGTGATGCAGGTGCTGTACGAAGGTCTTGCCGACAGCAAGTACCGTCCCTGCCCGCTGCTGGTGAAGTATGTCGAGGCCGGCTGGATCGGCAAGAAGTACGGCCGCGGCTTCTACGACTACTCACAGACTCCGCCGGTGCCGACGCGCTGAGGATTTGTGAATGCTTTATTGGAGAGGGGTTGGCTGACGCTCCCCACCTTAACCCTCCCCCGCTGGGCGGGGGAGGGTTAGGGAGGGGGCCTAACGCCTCTATAAAGACACCCCCCTCACTTCGGCAGCGCATAGGCGATCACCGAATCGCCTCCCTTGGTCCCCAGCGAGCCGTGCCCGCCGGCGGCCACCAGCACATATTGCCGGCCGTCCTCACCCTGATAGGTCATCGGCGTTGCCTGACCGCCGGCGGGTAGCCGGCTTTCCCACAGCTGCTTGCCGTTGGACACGTCGTACGCCCGCACATAATAGTCGATGGTGCCGGACAGGAAGGCTACGCCGCCCGCCGTCATGATCGGGCCGCCCAGGTTGGGCACGCCCATGCGGAAGGGCAGCGGGATCGGCGAGGCATCGCGGGTCGTGCCGTTCTTGTGCTTCCACACGACCTTGCCGGTCGTCAGGTCGGCCGCGGCGACATAGCCCCAGGGCGGCGCCTGGCAGGGCAGGCCCAGCACCGAAACGAAGGGGCCGAGCTTCACCGCATAGGGTGAGCCAAAATTCTCGTTCAGGGCCGGCAGGCTGAATTCCGGCCGTTCCCCGCCCTGGACATACAGATCCTTGTCGTTCTCGCGCGGCACCAACTGCGAGACGAAGGCGAGGTAGGCCGGCGTGGTGAAGGCGATCTGGCGCTCGGGATCGACCGCGACGCCGCCCCAGTTGAAGACGCCGAAATTACCGGGATAGACCAGCGACCCCTGCAGCGACGGAGGCGTGTAGCGCCCCTCGTATCGCAGCCGCTTCAAGGCGATGCGGCAGGCGAGCTGGTCGAACATCGTCGCCCCCCACATGTCCGCTCCGCCCAGCGGCGGCGGGTCGAAGGACAGGGCGGAGACGGGCTGGGTCGGGGCGGTGTGGTCGCCCTCCACGGCACCCTGCGGCGCCGGCTTCTCGGTCACCGGCAACACCGGCTGGCCGGTGCGGCGGTCGAGCACGAACAGCTCGCCCTGCTTGGTCGGCTGGACCAGGGCCGGCACGGTCTGTCCGTCGATCGTCAGGTCGATCAGGCTGGGCTGGGCGGGCACGTCGTAGTCCCACAGGTCGTGATGCACGGTCTGGAAGACCCAGCGCACCTGCCCGGTCGCCAGATCGAGCGCTACTACGGAGGAGGAGAAGCGCTCCACCTCCGGACTGCGGTTGCCGCCGAACTGGTCGGGCGGCTGGTTGCCCAGCGGCACATAGACCATGCCCAGCGCCTCGTCCACGCTGGAGATCGACCAGCTGTTGGGTGAATTGACGGTGTAGGTCTGCCCCTCCGCGATCGGGGCGGTCTGGTCGGGCCTGGCCGAGTCCCAGTTCCAAACCAGATGGCCGTCATTCACGTCGAAGGCACGGATGACGCCCGACTGCTCCTTGGTCGAGACATTGTCCAGCACCGTGCCGCCGACGATGATCAGATTGGCCGTCACCACCGGCGGGGAGGTCGAATAATAGGCGCCGGGCCGCACATTCGGCATGTTGGTCCACAGATCGATCTCGCCGTCCCGGCCGAAGCCGCTGCAGATCGACCCGTCCTCCGGGTTCAGCGCCACCAGACGCCCGTCGGCGGTCGGCATGAACAGCTTGGCGGCGCAGGCGCCTCCGGTTTGGGAGCCCCCGGTTGAATTGGCGGCCGCCTGCGGAGCCGGATGGTGGGACAGACCGCGGCAGGTCAGGTGCTGCAGCGCCAGTTGCTTGGGATCGATCTGCAGGTCGCGGCGCCACACCTCCTTGCCCGTGGTCGCGTCCAGCGCGATGACGAGTTGGTGCGGGGAGCACAGGAACAGGCGGTTGCCGATCTTCAGCGGCGTCACCTCGAAGGTGGTTTCCTTCGGATCACCGGGCCGGCCGCGATGGTCGCCGGTGTGATAGGTCCAGGCGACCTCCAGCCTGTCGGCATTCTCCGGCGTGATGCCGGTCAGCGGGGAATAGCGCTGGCCGTAGCCGGTGCGGCCATAGGCATGCCATTCCCCGTCGGGGATCGCCGGGCCGGGGCCGGCACCCGGAGTCCCGGCCGATGCGGTCTGCTGACGCGCCGGAACGGTTCCGTCGATGCGGTGCGGGTCGGTGAACCAGGATGCGGCGGCCACCACCAGTATGATCGCCAGCGAGGTGGTCAGCGGAATGCCGGCACCGCGGAAGACCCCCACCGGGTAGGCGCCGGGCGCCGGCACGCCGGCCATCGGCTGCCGTTCGCCCAGGCGGCGGGTGATCCAGGGCATCAGCAGCAGGAACCCGACCACCGCGATCACGTCGCCGCGCGCCGCCAGAGGCCACCAATCCAGCCCCGCTTCCCACAAGGCCCAGGCCAGCGTTCCGATCACCAGAATCGCGTAGACCGCCAGTGCCGCAGGTGAGCGCTTCACCAGCAGAAGGGCGGTGACCAGGAACAGGATGCCCGCGACGGCATAGTACCAGGACCCGCCCAGCAGGATCAGCCACAGCCCGCCGCCCAGCGACCCGAGCCCCAAAATTGCCAGCAGAATTGTCATCGCCCACAGGGCGACGCTTCGCTCGGATTTTTTCATGGCACGTCCTCGACCAAAACCCTTTCCGATCCCAACGAACGGGGGCGGAGTTGGTTGCGACATGTTTGAGCGACGAGCGCCATTCTCTGCGCATCACTGCCTATCCGGCAAAGGTTCGGAACGCGGAGGGCGCCACTTTTGTTGAACGGCGAAAGATCCTGGAAGCTGCTAAACGGAGGCCGCCATGCGCATGCACCGCCATCCCTGGAGCGAGGAGTTCGCCAAGATGAGGCCGGAGGCGCGATACCGCGGCGTCGGCCCGCGCAACTACCGCCGGTCCGATGAACGCATCCTGGAAGACATCAACGAGCGACTGACGGACGATCACCACATCGACGCCTCCGACGTCGGGGTGAAGGTGGAGGGAGGCGAGGTGACGCTGTCCGGCACCGTCACCGACCGCGCCGCCCGCCGCCGGGCGGAGGACATCGCGGAAAGCGTGTCGGGCGTCGGCCATGTGCAGAACGACCTGCGCGTCGCCAGCCGGAATGCGCCGGGCCAGACCACGACCGTCGGCCTCGGTGAGCGGGTCGAGCCGGCTGCTCCGCAGGGCGAGGGCAGCGTGACCGGCCCCGGCGCCCCGGCACGGGACGCCATGGTGGCGGCGCTCGACAACAGTTCCATGGTGCTGGGCAAGCAGCCGCTGCCGGAGGACGACACGCTGCGCCGCAACGACGCGATGGCAGGCACCGCCGGGCGGGACCGCCGCTGAGCCGTAAGCCGAGCCATGACCGGTGCAGGGTGGGCGGATCCGCCCCCCTGCACCGGATGCGCTGCTGCCCTGCGCGGGCATTCGGAGGACCTGAGTGGGTGCTTAACACTCGGTTAACCGGCGGGGATCATTGTCCCGCAGCAAATCGAGTATCCCCTCTCAAGCCTTCCTGAAACAGAGCAGCTGCCATCATGGGCAACAAGACCATCAAGCTTTCCGACAAGGGCGGTTACCGCGACGTCGCCCTGGAACAACTGCCGCGCAATGTCCGCGCCGCGGTGACCGACCTGTCGACCAAGAATCCGGTCGCCGACATCATCGTCGACCAGTCCGGCATGCTGTACCGCATCCACCTGTCGGCGCCGGCCAACATGTATGTGGACGTGCTGGCCGTCGCCTGAGGCGCCGCCCACTCCAATTGCTCCGGAAGGGCGGCCTGCAGCTATTGCAGCCGCCCTTCGTCGTTCCTGCCCTCCAGCCGCGCCAGCGCACGGTTCAGCAGCCGGGGCGGCAGCATCGCCACCGCGCCGTCGCGCACCGCGCGCACATCCTCCGGGTCGAGCCCGGTGACTGCGGCCAATTGCCGGTCGTCGAGCCCGCGGTCTTCCGCCAGCAGCGTGATCCATCCCGCCAGTGTGCGGGCCTGGGCCAATCCCGCCCGGTCGTTGAACCACAGGGCACCGCCCGGTCGGCCAATCGGCGTTGCGTTTTCGAAAGGCATATCGGGATCGAACGACGTCATTGACGCACCTCCCCTCGGTAGTTTCTTTCGCAGTCGCAGCAAATTCCCGCCGCTTCGCAGCGGATTTTGTTTCCCTTCATTTATGAAGTCTGCCGATCACTTCCAGAGGGTGGTAGGCAGTATTCGGCACCACCAACGCTCTTTTCTCCGTCTTTTTGCGTTGCAGTATGACCAAAAGTCGGTGACGGATCGCCTTTCCGGGATTCTTTGAAACTGTCTTCGCCGGCCGGGGGCTAGGGCCGGGTGGCGGCTTCGGCGTATAACCGGTGCCATCATCCCGAACCCTCTGCAGTCCGGAATCCCGATGCCCGTCTCTCCGTCCTCCCCGTCGCCGCTGTCCGGGCCGGCCCTTCTCGAGCGCATCGACGCGCTGGCGGCGATCAGCGCGGAGGAGGGATGCCTGTCGCGCCTCTACCTGACGCCGGAACACCGCCGCGCCAACGACCTCGTCGCGCAGTGGATGAGGGCGGCGGGGATGGCCGTGCGGGAGGATGCCGTCGGCAACATCATCGGCCGCTACGAGGGCGACCGGCCGGGTCTGCCGGCCCTGCTGATCGGCTCGCACCTCGACACCGTGCGCGATGCCGGGCGCTATGACGGCATGCTGGGCGTGCTGAGCGGCATCGCCGTGGTGGCGGACCTGAACGCCCGCCGCCGCCTGCCCTTTGCCGTCGAGGTGATCGGCTTCGGCGACGAGGAGGGTACGCGCTTCCAGTCCACCCTGATCGGCAGCCGCGCCATCGCCGGCACCTTCGACCCCGCTGTGCTGGAGGCGCGCGATGCCGCCGGAACGCGGCTGGCCGCCGCGATGACGGCGTTCGGGCTCGATCCCGCCGCCTGGGCCACCGCCGCCTACGAGCCTCACGCCGTCCTGGCCTATGTGGAACTGCACATCGAACAGGGGCCGGTGCTGGAGGCGCTGGGCCGCCCGGTCGGCGTCGTCACCGCCATCGCAGGCGCCACCCGGCTGGCGGTGACGGTGGAGGGCATGGCCGGCCACGCCGGCACCGTGCCGATGACCCTGCGCCGCGATGCGCTGGCGGCTTCGGCCGAGATGATCCTGGCGGTGGAGCAGCTTTGCTCGGGACAGGAACGGCTGGTCGGCACCGTCGGCCGGATCGAGGCGTCGCCCGGCGCCACCAACGTCATTCCCGGCAAGGTCCGCTTCACCATCGACCTGCGCGCCGACCGCGACCCTCTGCGGCTGGAGCGGGTCGGCGCCGTCCGTGCCCGGCTGGAGGCCATCGCCGATACCCGCGGCGTCGCCATCGGCTTCGAAACCCTGCATGAAAGCCCGGCCGTCGCCTGCCACCCGGCGCTGATGGCGCAGTTCGCCGCCGCGGCATCCGCCGAAGGGCTGGACGCGCCGGAGCTGCCGAGCGGCGCCGGCCACGACGCCATGGCGGTGGCGGCGCTGACCGACATCGCCATGCTGTTCGTGCGCTGCGAACGCGGCATCTCGCACAACCCGGCCGAACGGATCACCGCCGCCGATGCCGAGGCGGGAGCCCGCGTGCTCGCCCGCTTCGTCGAGTCTTTCCAGCCCGCAACCTCCATTCCGTGACGGACCGCCTGCCATGACCGACCTGTCCCCCTCCCTCGCCGCCACGCTTGACGAGGCGGTGAATGCCCGCTTCGACGAGGAGGTCCGTTTCCTGGCGGAACTGGTGAAGGTGCCGTCCGACAACCCGCCCGGCGACTGCGCCCCCCACGCCGTCCGCGCCGCCGAACTGCTGGAGGCGATGGGCTTCACGGTGGAGCGCCATCCGGTGCCGGCCGATCTGGTGCGGGCCAACGGCATGATCAGCGCCACCAACCTGGTGATCCGCCACCGCTTCGGCGATGGTCCCACCCCTGGCCCCACTGTGGCGCTGAACGCCCATGGCGACGTGGTGCCGCCGGGCGAGGGCTGGTCGAGCGATCCCTACGGCGCCGAAATCCGCGACGGCGTGATGTACGGCCGCGGTGTGGCGGTGTCGAAGTCGGATTTCGCCACCTACGCCTTCGCATTGCGGGCGCTGATGGCCTCACAGGCCCCGCTGAAGGGCACGGTCGAGCTGCACCTGACCTATGACGAGGAGGCCGGCGGCGAGATCGGGCCGAAATGGCTGCTCGACCAAGGCATTTCCAAGCCGGACTATGCGGTGTCGGCCAGCTTCGCCTATTCGGTGGTGACCGGTCACAACGGCTGCCTGCATCTGGAAGTGCAGGTCGACGGCAAGTCCGCCCATGCCGCCCGCCCCGACACCGGCCATGACGCGCTGGAGGCGGCGACCGGCATCCTGGCCGCCCTCTACGCCCACCGGCCGGAGCTGGCGACGCGCCTCTCCAGCGTCACCGGCATCACCCACCCGTCGCTGACCGTCGGGCTGATCCAGGGCGGCATCAACACCAACGTGGTCCCCGACCGCGTCACCTTCCGCCTCGACCGCCGCATGATCCCGGAGGAGACCCCGGCGGAGGTCGAGGCCGAACTGCGCGCCCTGATCGAGAAGGCCGCCGCAGGCCGCGAGGGCATCCGCGTCACCATCCGCCGCATCCTGCTGGCGAGGCCTTTCCGCTCGGTCGGCGATGCGCCGCGGCTGGCCGCGCTGTTCGCCCGCCATGCAGAGGAGGTGTTGGGCGTTCCGGTCGGCCAGAACGGCATCCCGCTCTACACCGACGCCCGCCATTATTCGGAGGCCGGCATCCCCACCATCCTCTACGGCGCCGGCCCGCGCGACCTGCTGGAAGCCAACGGCCACCGCGCCGACGAAAAGCTGGTGCTGGAGGACCTCCGCAAGGCGACCCAGGTGGTGGCGAGGTCGCTGGCGGAACTGCTGGGGTGAATGGCAGTCTGCGCTGCTGAAGGGTTCTGGCCCTTCAGCAGCTTTACTGAGCTGGGAGTACGATGGTTCCCCGATGTATAGGGGCAGGACGGGCGCGCATCACGACGGGCAAAATGCTGTGATGTCTTACCCAATCAGCGGTATGGACGCAGCGGAACCCGATGAGACGAATGATTATCGTATGCAGATACGATAAATCTTCTTTGAAGATGGGTTCATAATGGGCCACCCGGTTTCGCAACCACCTTATCCTGTTCACCAAATCGGCAACGTCACCGCGCCGCGTTCCTGCCGGAAGGTGAGGAAAAGTCGCATGCAATCCGGTTTGCCAGATCGGACGATCATATTTCCCCTTGAACAGTGACGCCCAGAAGTCGAAGGACAGCCCAGCCACGATGCGTCCCGTGACCGGAACATATTTTGCCTTGACAATACGTCCTCTCACACGATCTAAATTCGCGCCGCTTTCTTCGCCGAGCACAGAACGGAACCGGTCGCTTGTCGGCCACTCCGGACCGTATAAATAACAAAGACGTTCGTTTACAGAATTGCGCAGTGTTACTTCTGCTGTTTGAAGTGGCAGATGTAGCGCTTCAGATAATTTTGAGTTCCAGACATATAGCTGTATGGCATGCCGCTTGTCGAAGCCCGCAGGTTTTAGATAGGTGGCGAACCGGTCGCTGGATATTGTCGCTTCCAGAGCATCAATGACATTATCTTTGTAATCAAAAATGAGTTGACTTTCTTCCGCTTGGCCACCATTCTTTTCTCTGTAAGTCGTGAAGCCCCTCTGCCGCAAGGTAAGCGCCCACGACACAGATAGAGCCCCAGGACAGGCGCGCCGCGCCTCTCCTGGGGTTTCGCTTTTTCGGCCCAAGCAGAATCGCTGATAATATCTCAGGCAGCCAACGGTGCCGATCCATCAACTCGGGGCATGAAACGGCGCATCGCGGATTGCGATTGCTTGCAGCCGATCCTCCCTACCCCACCCGCTCCCCCGACGGTAGCCCGAGGTCCCAATCGGCTAAGCCGGAGGCGGCCGGATCGGTGGCGGCGGTATCCAGCGAGGCCAGATGGCGGTCGATCAGCAGGTTCAGCCGGTCGCGCGCCTCCCACACCGTCAGGCTGTGATCGGCGCGGTCGAGATAGACCAGCTCGATGCCGGTCAGGCCGTCCAGCGCGCGTCCGCCGTCGCCCAGATGCAGATAGAACTCGGCCAAGGTCATGTCGCCGCTGCTGTAGACCAGCAGAACCCGGCGGCCTTCCGCGGACAGGCGGCGGAACATGCGCAGCGCGTGGCGGGTCAGGCCGGTGCGGATCAGGACCTTACGGACGAAGCGGCCGGCCAGCCGCTTGGTCAGCCCCATCACCCGGGCGCGGTTGCGGAAGCTGGCGCGCAGCCGGGCCGGCTTCAGCGCCTCCAGCAGATATTCGGTGGTGGAGCGGAAGGCGACCGTCCGCATCAGCTCCGAGACGGCGGTACCGTCGCCCAACTCGAAGCGGCCGGGATTCAGCGCGACCTGCCCGACCACCCGGTTGTCGCCCAAACCGGCATGCAGCGCGGGTGTCCCGCCGGCACACAGGCCGATGACGACGACCCGCGCGTGCCCCTGGGCTTCGAGCCAGTCCAGAGCCGCCCGCACGTCGCCGATCCCATCCCGGTGGTAGAGCAGGTTGTCGGCAACGCCCGGCCGGCCGGGGCTGTCGCCGATCCCCGCGGCATCGATCCTGAGCGAGCAGTAGCCGCGCGCCGCCAGACGGCGGGCCTGCACCACGGTGGCGCGTCCGGAACCGACATGGTGGGTGGCGCCGCTGTTCAGGAACAGGATGGCCGGCCGGCTGCCGGCGGGATCGGCCAGGACCGGCGTGCAATAGATGCCGAACAGTTCCGGATCCTTGCCGAAGAAGACCGGCCGCTCCACCGCCGTCGTGGTCATCAGCCCGGCCGGGCGGTCCGGCGGCGGGGTCGCACCCATAGCGATCGGTCCGGTGGCGATCCAGCGCAGGACCGGATCGAACACCGCGGCGGCCTGGGCACGCTGCGGCTGCTGGACCATCTCCAGCATGCCGCTGATGCCCATCGGCTCCGCCACCGCGCCCATCGCGCGCCAGCGGGCCGCCAGCTTCACCGGCGTCTTCGCGTCCGGCCGGTCGGCGATCAGGATGCGTGGAGCCGGCAGCTTCGGCTGGTCGCAAGGGGCTAGGCCGCTCAGCGCCAGCGCGGTCTCCGGCGTCAGCGGCATGCCGATCACGTTCAGCCAGGAGGCGCGTTCCGGCGGTTCCGGATTGCAGACCGGGCGCAGCACCATGGTGGCCAGCGTCTGCAGCTCCCGCACCGCCTTGCGGCCGGAGGTGATCGGTGCCAGCAGCGCCAGCGCATCCACCCCCTGCCCCTCCTCCGCCAGTTCCAGCGCCGCCGCGGTGGCGAGAAGCGAGCCCAGGCGGAAGCCGACCAGGGCCAGTTCGGTGACGCCGGTGTCCTCGCGCAGGCGGCGCACCGCCGCCTTGACGCCGTCCAGCCACGCGCGCACCCGGTCCGGCTCGCTGTCGTCCCCGGCGGAATCGCCGGAGCCAGGATAGTCGAACCGCAAGGTCGGCAGCCCGGCGGCGGCCAGCTTCTCCGCGAAGGTCTTCCAGGCGCGGTGTACGCAGAGTTCCTCATGTCCGTAGGGACCGCACAGCACCACCCCGCGCCTCCCCGGCGCCGGGTGCAGCCATCCGAAACACCCTTCGAACACCATTGGTGTCGGCTTCATGCGTCCCCCCTGTAACGGACGGGCGCCAGCGCGTTCAGCGCATGGACCTCCCCATCCGGCACCCCGCCTCCGGCGCCGGTACGCGGCTGCAGGCGGACCACCCGCTCGACGCCGGGGGACAGGTGGAACCAGGCATCCTCCGCCCGGAACCGCCCGTCCTCCACATGCACCGAACAGGCAAGCCGCCGGGTGGCAAGCCGCAATGCCCAGTCGTCCCCCTGCCGCTCCACCACCGCCGTCAGGCCGAGATCCGCGCGCGGCAGCGAGCGACCCTTCGGGAAATAATGAGACTCATCAATTGGTTCCGCTTCCCTTTCGGCCGGCAGCAATTGCGCCGACACCACATCGTGTGGGATCGGTCCAAACCTGTAAGTGTAGGTCGTGTCAAAAAAGCGGTCGGTCATCCCGGCAGCCGGCAGGGTGACCGCCGCCCGCGCCGGCAGCGTCACCGGCCGCTCCGCCTTCAGCACCGGAACCGTTCCGTCGCGCCAGGCCGTCAGCCGCAGCAGCGCCTCCACCGGCCGGGCGGTGTCGTTGACCAGATGCACGGCCAGACCGTTCACCCCCTCGTCGGTCAGGATGACGCGCAGCGGACGGAAGGCGCGTTTCAGCGCATGCCAGGCTGGCTTCGGCGTGCCGTCGGCGGCGACCACGCCCCAGCCGGCTCCCGGCCAGGGGTCGCGCCATTGCCAGACCAGCCCGCCGGCGCAGCCGGAACCACCGCGCCGCCACTCGTCGAACACCGCCTGCATCACCTCCCCGGTCACCGCGCGGGACAGGCGGCGGTAGCGGTCGGGCTCCTCGTAGCGCAGGCGGCGCGGATCGACGCCGTAGAGCGCCTCCAGGTAATGCTCCCGCACATCCTCGAAGTCCCAGGAGGCGCCGGGATCGCGCGGAACCCGCTCCTTCCAGCGGGGATGATGGAGCGCCGGAACGCCGAGCAGGTCATCCTCCGCCAGATTGGCGAAGGCGAGACATTCGCTGGCAAAGCGCACGTCGGCCCGCCGGGCGTCCTCCAGCGGCCTCATATAGGCGCCGACTCCGTAATAGTGGGTCACCCCGGCATTGGCGACGAAGGGCAACGGCCCGCCGCTGGGGGAGTTCGCGATCTGGATCAGGTCGGGCCGCCGCGCCGTCGCCTCCTCCGTGATCGCCGCGGCCAGCGCCCCTTGCGTCCAGGAGGCGCGGGGCAGGCCGAGCATGGCCGCCTGCTGCTCCATCTCGCTGCCGCCGCACAGCACAGCTAGCGAGGGGGAGGCCTGGGTGCGGTCGAGAAGCTGCGCGATCTCTGCCCGCACGCTCTCAAGAAAAGCCGGATCGTTGGGGTAGTCGAAATTGGCGAACATGGCGTCCTGCCAGACCAGGATGCCCAGCTCGTCGCACAGTTCGAAAAAGGCGTCGCCCTCATACAGCATGGTGCCGCCGACGCGGACCATGTTGGCCCCGGCATCGCGCATCCTGCGCAATTCGGGCTCGTAGACGGCCCGCTCCGCCGACAGCCCCACCGGATCGACCGGCACCCAGCAGCCGCCGCGGCAGAACACCCGCTCGCCATTCACCAGCAGGGCGAAACCGTTGCCGTCCGCCCCGCGGTCCACCGCCAGCGAACGGAAGCCGACGCGCCCCAGATCGACCTCCACGACGCCCCCCGGCGTACCGATCCGGGCGACCACGCGATGCAGCACCGGTTCGCCATGGGTGTGCGGCCACCAGGGCTCCACCCCCGGCAGGGTCATGTCGGCGTGGAAGGCGTCGATGCCGTCGAACCGGAGCGGAGCCACCTGCCCGGCGACCTCCACCGTGCCGGTCATGCCGGCCCCATCCGCCTGCTGGGCGCCGTCCACCGTCAGGCGCAGCGACAGCCGACCGTCGCCCCCGTCATAGCCGCTGCGCAGATCGGCGCCCAGCAGGCGGATGGGGCCGGTCTCCTCCACCAGTTCCACCGGGCGGTAGGGACCGACCGCATGGACCGGCGGGCACCAGCCCGGCATGTGGCCCAGCAGGGTCGTGCGGACGAAGCGCAGCGCCGCCGGTTCGGCCAGCTTCGGCCGCCAGCGGGCGCGGCCCTTCTTCGCCGCCGCCAAGGACTCCAGGACCGGGTGAAGGGCGTGGAAACGGATGGACAGCTCCGCCTCCCCGTTCAGCGTCACCGGTACCTCATGGGCAAGGAACATGCTGTCGGAGGTCAGGATGCGTTCCCCGTCCAGCCACACCTCCGCGATGGTGGCGAGGCCGTGGAAGCGCAAGCTGCGGGGACCGTGGCCGGTCAGCCGGGTGCGGTAGACGACGTCCTTGTCATGCAGCGGCAGCGGATCGTCCAGCGACCACCGGCCGGCCGCCTGCAGGGCCTGCGCCGCGGTGCCGGGCACCGGAGCCAGCACGCCCTCTCCCGATTCTCCAGCCTCTCCCGCACCGCCGGGCGGCAGCAGGGTCAGGTTCCATCCCTCCGTCAGCGCGGTGATCCGCCGTCCTGTGACCGATCGGATGCGCGCCATCGCCGGTCACCCGTAATGTCGGGCCAGCGCGCCCAGGGCGGTGTCATAGGCCCGTTCCATCCGGTCGAAGCCGTCGCTCAGGTCGGGCGCCTTGCGCCGGGCAACCGTCCGGGCCAGCTGGAACTGCATCGCCTTGGCCCCCTCGGCGATGATCCGGCAGGCCTCCTCCGCCTCCGCGGGTCCGTCGAGCCAGCGGGTGTGCGCGCCCAGCAGCTCGAAATTGGCACCGAGCTGGCGCAGCAGGTTGAAGGCGTAGAGGTGGAAATACTCCATCGGCCGCGACAGCAGCCGCTCCAAATGCTCCGGGAAAGCGGCGCGGTAGGCAGTGATCGGGTTCTCCGCCGGCCGGCGCGCGAGGTGGCGGCGCAGAAGCGCCAGCGAGGAGTCCATCAGGGCTCGGCCTTCCAGCGCCGGCTGGGCCGGTTTCACGAACTCCACATAGGGGAACAGCGGCCCGGCCGCCGCCGCTGCGACGCCCTCGTAATCGGCCCCCTCCAGCCGGTGGAAACCGGCATTGTGGAAATAGTCCATGGTCCGCGCCGCCGGGTCGATGTGGACGATGCCGACCGTGGTCTTGACATGCGTGGTGCCATAGGAGGTGCCGCGGGTGTCCGGCAGGTGGAAGCCGTCGACCTCCACCAGCACCAGCCCGCCGCCCCTTGGATTATCACCCCGACTGCGCTTCAACTGCTCCACGACATGGGTTTCGACGCTGTCGTAGATCGCCAACTCCTGCACGCGCAGGCCGTACAGCGTCTCCAGATCCTCCAGCGGCACCTTGAAGAAGGTGAACTGGTCGCCCTCGAAATCCTGGGTGACGGTGAAGCCCAGCATCGCCAGCGGGTCGAGCCCGCGGGCATGCAGCGCCTCGATCCACAGATCGACGTAGCAGTTGGTTTCCAGCCAGATCCGCTCGCCCTGGTGCAGGGGATGGCGGTCGTGGCCGTCGGGCTGGTGCCGGGTCCACATGGCGCCCGTCAGCCCCACAGCACCTTGCGGACCGCCGCCGGCCAGCCGGCCGGGTCGAAGCCGTGATGGCGGAACAGCGCCAGCGCCACCCGCTCCATCCCGAAGCCGACGCAGGCGGTGTGGGCGATGCCGCCATCGGCGGTGCGGATGTCCCAGATATGGCCGAAATGGTCCTGGTGATAGTTGAAGCTGAGGCAGGCGGTCGGCTTCTCCGTGCTGGTGACGGGGATCAGCAGCTCGAACTTCAGCTTCTGTTCGCGCTGGCTGCTCGACAGCATCGCGCCGGCCCGGCCGAAGAAGGGATCGTTGGCGACGTCGATGTCCAGCGGCACCTCCAGCGCGGCCATCATCTCGCGGCCGCGCTCCAGCCACCGCTCGCGGAACTCCACGACCTGCTCGGGCGTGCCGATACGGATGTATTCGCGCATGCGGAACATCTGCATGCGGGCGGGGTCGATCGACGGTTCATGCCGGAAGCAGTAGGAGAAGACGTCGATCAGCCTGCCGTCACCGGGCAGCGCGCCGCGCCGGGCGATGGTGGGATAGACGGGATAGCAGGCGGCCGGCGTCATCACCACGTCGGTCGCGACCTGTTCCTCGGTCCAGTCCTGCCCCTCCTCCAGCCGGCGCAGCAGGGTGCGGTGCGCCTTCTCGTCCCCGGCGAAGCTGTGGATGGTGCCGGCCAGATGGGGGAAGCTCTTCAGATACTCGCTTTCCTCGAAATAGCGCCGGTTCAGGGCCGGCGGGAAGCGCATCACCTCCGCCCCGTCGGCGCCGCCCCAGCGGGTGACCAGCGCGTCGAAACGCTCCACCACTTCCTCGAAAACGCCGCTGCGGCCATAGAGGCCGTCCACGCCGGTGGGGATCAGCAGTCCGGCCGCCACCAGTTCGTCGCGATAGGCCGCCTGGGCCGCCCCGATGTCGACCATGTTCATTCGAATGGCCCCGACCCGTCCCGCTGGACGAGAAGCTGGGTGGCGATGTGCGACATGATGCGGTCGTTGCCGATCATGAGCGCGGCGGAGTGGGCATCGCGCAGGTGGCGGCCCAGGCTGTAGGGCGTGTCGTTGCGGTAGCCGGCCAGCCCGCAGGTGCGGATCGCCGCCTCCACCACCTCGCGCACCAGTTCGGACGTCGTGACCTTCAGCGTTCCCATCGCGGTGGCGAAGGACAGGGTGGTGAGCAGTTCCGGCGAGCCGCAGGCCAGCTCGTACTGGCGGATGGCGGTCAGGATGACGGTCTTCATCTGCTGCAGCTTCGCCGTCGCCTCCGCCAGCCGCACCGCGCAGGCCGGGGTGGTGCCCGGCTTGCGCCGGGCCTCCGACCGGACGAAGGCGCGGGCGCGGCTGACCGCGTCGGCGGCGATGCCGAGCCAGGTGCTGCTCCACAGGATGTGGGTCACCGGCAGCATGGTCTGGGCCGACAGGTCGGCGTAAGGCAGCGGCAGGATCTGGTCGGTGACGCCCGCCGCCTCCAGCCGGTAGCCGTCGGAGCAGGTTCCGCGCATCCCCATCGCGTCCCACAGCGTCGTCTTCTCCAGCCGGTAATCGTCGCGGGTCAGCACCACCAGCACCTGATCCGACGACGGCGCGTCGGGATGGCGGCGGGCGGTGACCAGGATCACGTCCGACTGGTCGCCGTAGGAGATGACCGAGGCGTTCTTCACCAGGGTGAAACGGCCCTCCCCGGCCTCCTGATCCACCTCGACGGCGCAGACGCTGTTGCGGATGTCGCCTCCGGTCTCCGCCTCCGTCGTGGCGGAGCCGAGAAGCAGCTGTTCGGCCGCCATGCGCGCCATCAGTTCGCGATGCCAGCCGTTGCTGCCGTGATTGACCAGACAGGCCACCTGGATCTGGTGCATGGCATAGATCATGCCGGTGGCGGCACAGCCGCGGGCCAGCGCATGGCAGGCCGCCGCCACCTCGAACAGCGAGGCGCCGCCGCCGCCGAGTTCCGCCGGCACCATGACCCCCAGCAGCCGGTCCCGGCGCAGGGCGTCGAAGGCCTCGGCGGGGAAGCGGCTCTCCCGGTCCACCGCGTCGGCGTGGGGTGCGGCGATGTCCGCCCCGATAGCGCGCGCGCGGGCCGAGAGGCTCGGAGCCGCGCCGGCCGGGGCGGCGTTCACGCCTCGCCCCCGTCGATCAGGCCGCGCACCGCGTCGCGGATCGCCGCGATGCTCTCGAAGGTGCGGCGGTTCAGAAGCTTTTCCGGAAACTCGACGTCGAACTGCTCCTCCAGCCCCAGCATCAGGCCGACACAACCATGAGAGGTAAGACCGGCGGCATAGAGATCGTCATCGACGGCGAGCCTGCCGGCATCGACCGCCAGTCCGCCGCATTCGGCCAGGACCGAACGGATACCGGCGATCATCCCGTCATCGGCACCGCCACCGGCGGTGGGGGGTAGCCCGGCACTCCCGGCCGCTTGGAGCGACGGGTTGGGAAAAGGCGGGCTGGCGTCCTGCGGCATTCTTTAAATCCCTCGGAAACTTGCTGATCCCAAGCTAGCCACGCCACCCCGGTGCTTCCACTCGGCATCGGTATGGCGGTCGGGCTATCCAAGTGATCGCTTTTTCTCCGGTGGGGGTAAGCACAGGGATAGCGTTGGGCGATGGCCCGGATGCCTTTGGTGTTGCCAGTTCGGACCATGACCCACCGGCCTAGGCCCGGGCTTGGCCGTTGCGTGTTTTGGGCAGCCGACATCATCCTGGTGGCGGCCACCGAGTCCGAACGGATATATGACCCGCGGGCAATACACTTTCTCGCCTGCGAAATTTTTCCATTCCGGTGGCGCGGACATTCCATATGATGGAACGACCTGTAATCTCTTTTCCTGTCAGTGGAAATTTGATTGACGGGAAATCTCCCGGTCGAAAACCATGCAAGAGCCGGTGTGACCGATCGCCGCAAGAACCTCTTGGTACTTGCAGAACCAAGATTGCAGACAATGCAGACTTGCGGCCGATGGGAGCCCCCGGCACCCGGGTGGAGCGCAGCCGCCGCCTCCGGGTGACAGCGATCACACCCGCCCCGAGGGGACCCGACGCCATGTCCACCGCCGCACCTGCCCTCCCGCAGAATGTTTCAGGACCGTCCGGCAGCATTCCAATTCCGGGCAACCGGCGCCGTCTCGGCGTTCGGGCGAAGCTGCTGCTGGCCTTCGCCGGCATGGCGGCGATGACGGTGGCGGCCAGCGCCGTCGGGCTGATGTCCTTTTCCGCCGTCGAACGGCCGATGAAGCAGATCGCCGACACCAGCCTGCCGGAGATGGAACTGGCGACCCGGCTGGCCGGCGAAAGCAGCCGCATCGCCACCGCCGCCCCGACCCTGGACGGCGCCGGAAGTCAGGAGGAGCGCGAGCGCATCCAGGCCGACACGCGCGAACGCTCCCGCGCCTTCCTGGCGCTGGTCGACGAGCTGGCCGCCCGCCGCCCGCAGGACCCTCTGCTGTCGGAAGTGCGGGACACCGGCAACGCTCTGATCGCGACGCTGGACCGCGTCAATGACGGGGTCGCCACCCGCCTGTCGCTGCGCGACCGGCGCGAGGCTGCGTCGGCCAAGCTGGCCCAGGCCTATGACGGCTTCATCAAGACGCTGGCGCCGCTGGTGGAGGGTGCCGGACAGTCCCTGCAGGACAAGGGCATGGCGCTGGACGGCGGGACCGATCGCGACATGGGAGCGCTGTCGGATGCCGTACGGTCGATGATCGCGCTCTACGACCTGCGCGGCGGCATCGCCGCTGCGCTCGACGCCATGAACCGGTCCGGCACCGCGCCGGACGGCAAGACCATCGGCGAGCTGCAGCAGGCCTATCTGGAAGCCTCCTCACAGGTGACGGGCACGCTCGGCACGCTGGGCGACCGGTTGCCGGCCGACATGGCCGGCAGGATCGACACGCTGTTCCTCTTCGGCTACGGCAAGGACAATGTCTTCGAACTGCGGCGGGCGGCGCTGGACGGCACCGGAAACAGCGGCGAGAACAGCGGCGGGGCGGTCGACCGGCGGCTGGCGGAAAGGCTGGGCGCGGCGCGGGCACAGGCGGCCGGCTTGCTCGACGGGCTGAAGGCGCCGCTGCGCAAGGTGCAGAGCGACATCAAGCGCACCAGCTTCGACGTCCGCTCCCGCATCCAGGAGTCCACGCAGGACCTGCTGGGCCCCGGCCTGGACCGCTTCCGCACCCATCTGGAACTCTCGACCCACGGCACCGCCCTGGCCGGCGCGCTGAACGAAGCGGCGCAGGCCGCCGACGCCGCCCGGTTGGCCCTGCTGGAAAAGCGCTTCATCACCGAGGCCATCGCGCTCGACCAGCGCATCGTCAAGTTGGCCGATACCGATAAGGGCGAGGGTGGCGAGGATGCCGCGGGCAACGCGGTGATCACCGCCCTGGCCAAGGCGCTGGCCGCCTTCGGCCGGGGGGAGGACGGCATCGTCGCGCTGCGCCGGGCCGAACTGGCGGCCGTGGCCGACACCGGCCGGGTCCTGGCGGAGAACCGCCTGCTGTCGCAAAGCTTCGCCGCCACCGTCGACCGCCAGATCGCCGCCATGCGGGACGAGGCCAAGGCCGCCGTCGCCGGCACCGACGGCACCATCGCCGCCGGCCGCAACATGCTGATCCTGTTCGCCGTCGGCAGTCTGGTCGGCGCCGCGGCGCTGGCCTGGCTGGTGGTGGGGCGCCACATCGTCGCCCGCCTCAGCGCGCTGTCGGAGGCCATGCGGGCCATCGCGGCCGGCGACCTGAACGCATCCATCCCCGCCGCCGGCACCGACGAGATCGGCGACATGACCCGCGCGCTGATGGTCTTCCGCGACACCGCGAATGCCGCCCGTGATGCCAACGCCCGCGCCGAGGCCGAGCGCGGCCGTGCCGCCGGGGAACGCCGCCGCGCAATGGTCGAGATGGCGGAGAATTTCGAAAGCAGCGTCCGCGGCGTGCTGGATCGCGTGGCCCAGGCCGCAGGCGAGATGCAGGACATGGCCGAACGCATGACCCGCAGCGCCGACCTGACCGCCGGGGAGGCGACGACCGCCGCCGGCAGCTCCCAGCAGGCCGAAGGCAACGTCAAGGCGGTGGCCGCCGCGACGGAGGAGCTGTCGGCCTCCATCCAGGAAATCGGGACGCAGGTCCACGCCTCCAGCCAGATCGCCCGTAAGGCCGCCGATGAGGCGGAGCGGACCGACCGCACGGTGGAAGGGCTGGCCCAGACCGCCGGCCGCATCGGCGAGGTGATCGGGCTGATCCAGTCCATCGCCGGCCAGACCAACCTGCTGGCGCTCAACGCCACCATCGAAGCGGCGCGCGCCGGGGAGGCCGGCAAAGGCTTCGCCGTCGTGGCCAGCGAGGTGAAGGGGCTCGCCACCCAGACCGCAAAGGCGACGGAGGACATCTCCGCCCAGATCGCCGCCATGCAGTCGGTGACGCAGGAGGCGGTGGACGCCATCCGCTCCATCGCCGGCACCATCCGCGAGGTGAACGAGATCGCCGCCACCATCGCCGCCGCGGTGGAGCAGCAGAGTGCCGCCACCCGCGAGATCGCCCGCAACGTGGGAGAGGCGGCGGACAGCACCCAGCATGTCCGCGGCAACATCGACTCCGTCGCCGACGCCGCGCGGGAATCGGGGGAATCCGCCAACCGCGTTCTGTCGGCCTCCTCCACCGTGCAGGGCCAGCTACGGACCCTGTCCGGTCAGGTCGATGCCCTGGTCGGAGAGATGCGGGCGGCCTGACGCCGGTCCGATGCCGGGGGGGCGAGGACGGGCTACGGCCCGTCCGCCAGGTCCCGCAGGGCGTCCACGTCGCAGTGGAAGCGGTTGGGCCGCAGCTCGGTCAGCAGGCCCTGCCGCTTCAGTTCGGCGACGACGCGGCTGGCGGTCTCGGTGGTGATGCCCAGCACGGCGCCGACATCCTCCCGCCCGAAGAAGTCGCATTCGCCCTGGTCGTCCACCAAGGTCAGGAACAGCCGGGCGACCCGCGCCCGCGCGCTGCCGGTGCCGAGTTCCACCAGGAAGGCGTCGGCACGCTCCACCGCCTGATGCCAGCGCCGCATCAATTGCTGGTGCAAGTGCTGCGTCTCCTCCGACAGGCGCTGGATCACGGCACGGGGGATGCGGCAGGTCAGGACCGGATGGATTGCGATGGCGGTGTGGCGATAGGGTTCGCCAAGCGCCGCCTCCAGCCCGGCGGTGTCGCCGGTGCGCAGGAGCCGGACGATGCGCTGGCCGCCGTTGGGCAGATACTGCACCAGTTTCACCAGCCCGCCGCGCACGGTGAAGAGGGCCGTCGGCTCGTCGCCGACATGGTAGAGCGCCGCCCCTGGCGCCACCGTCATTTCGTCGATGGGCAGATGAATTAGGTTGAAATCGGATTCCGTCAGATCGGCGAAAAGCGCGGATTCCCTGATGCCGCACCCTCGGCAGTTCGCCAGCCCCCGCCATGCCGCGTTGATGCTGGTCTTCTTCACGCTCATGTCCATGGTTTTGCGGGGCGACAATGCTGTGGGTACGAACGGTGGTCGCCGGGCAGTGTGGCAGCTTTTTGGATGCGTTCCAAGGATGCGGCGATCAACGCCCGCATGAGGGAACCATCACGCCACGCTCTCCGTCACCGGCCGGGTTTCGCACGCCTCCTCGCGCAAGGTGACGGCGCCGTTGGTGCGTTCCAGGATCAGCTTGCGGCTGTGGTGGGCGCCGAGCCCCGCATGATGGCCGATGGTCAGCAGGGTGGCGTTCGGCAGCTCCCGCTCCATCAGGGTCAGCAGTTCCTCCTCGGCCGGGGGATCGAGGCTGTCGGTGGCGTCCTCCAGGAAAATCCAGTCGGGGCGGCGGATCAGCAGCCGGGCGAAGCCGAGCCGCTGGCGCTCGGGCACCGACAGCACCTCGTCCCAGCGGTCGGTGCTGTCCAGCCGGTCGACCAGATCGGGCAGCCCGACGCTGGCCAGCGCCTCGGCCGCCCGGTCGTCCGCCACCGAAGAGGCCGGGCCGGGATAGGCCAGCACCGCGCGCAGGCTGTCATGCGGCAGATAGGGGCGTTCCGGCATGAAGAAGACGCGGGTGTGGGCCGGCAGGGTAATGCGCCCGCTGCCCCACGGCCAGACGCCCGCCACGGCGCGGAACAGGCGGATGGTCGCCGTCGCATCGCCGCCGATCAGCACCCGGTCGCCCGGACGGACCTCCAGGTCGAAGGCATGGACGACGGCCGTGCCGTTCGGTTCATCGATGGCGACGCCGCTGAAGGTCAGCGTGTGGTGTTCTTCGGAGCGCACGACCTGGATGTGGCCGTCCGGCACGTCGCAGACATCGCGGTCCAGCCGCACCAGCGCGTCGTGCAGGTTCAGCACGCGCTCCACCGACGCGCGCCATTCGGCGACGCGCGGCAGGTTGTCGATCGGCCAGGACAGCGCCCCCACCGTCTGCTGGAAGGCCTGCGCCGTCTGCATCAGCACGCCCAGCGAGATGGTCCCGGCGATGTAGCGCGGGGCGGCGACCAGGATCGGGAAGGCGGCCGACAGCACCGAATAGCTGGCGCTGAACACCATCATGTGGCTGAGCGCACGGGTCTGCCCGGTCCAGCCGCGCACCACCCCGCCGAACAGCGAGGCGAGATGCCCTCGCTCGGCCGATTCCCCATGCAGCAGCGCGATGGTCTGGCCGTTCTCGCGGATGCGGGCGAGCGCGAAGCGGAAATCCGCCTCATAGCCCTGGCGCCGGTTGACGGCATTGACCAGCGGCTGTCCGATCAGCATGGCGATGGTCGTGCCCATGGCGGCATAGAGCAGCGCCACGAACAGCAGATGGCCCGGCACCGACAGCTCGGTTCCGAACAGCGTGACCGACAGCGTGCCGGACAGCATCCACAGGATGTTGGTGAAGCTGATCAGAAGCAGCGCGCAATAGGTCAGCGAATGGCCCAGGTCGATCGCCATCTCCGCGGTGATGCGGATGTCCTCGGCGATGCGGCCGTCGGGGTTGTCGTGCTCGCCCGGCATATAGGCGATCTGGTGGTGGCGGCCGCGGCGCAGCCAGTCCTCCAGCAGCTTGCGCGTCAGCCAGTCGCGCCAGCCCATCTGCAGCCGGCGCTTCACCCGCAGATGCAGCACGACGATGACGATGTTGTAGACGATGATCAGCCCGACCAGTCCGATCATGGTCAGGAAACGGTCCATGGAGCGCTGTTCGAGCGCATCGAACAGCCGCTCGCTCCACAGATTGATCAGGACCGGGATCGACACCTGCCCGATGGTCAGCACGAACAGCGCCACGGTCAGCGCCCAGACGGTCACCCGGGTCCGTCCGAACCAATAGCCGCCCGCCAGCCGGAGGAAGCGGCGGGTGAAGCCGGGTGCGTCGTCCGCGGGCCTGTCGCCACCGGATTTGGCGCCACCGGATTTGGCGCCGCCCGTCTTGCCGTCAGTGTCGTCCGTCATGTCGGCCATCCCGGGCCTCCGCCCTCAATCCCTCACCGTCCGTACTACTAACGAATAGGACGCGCTCGGACAAAAGTACAGGGGCAGGGGCGAAGAAAGGCTTAAAGCCTCCCCGTTCTCACAACCTCGGCGAGGAAGCGGTAGCTGTCCTTCGGCGTGCGTTCCAGCGTGTCGTAATCGACGCGCACGATGCCGAACCGCTTCGACAGGCCGAAGGCCCATTCGAAATTGTCCAGCAGGCTCCAGCACAGATAGCCCTTGACGTTGCAGCCGTCGGCCAGCGCCTGCGCCACCGATTCCAGATGTTCGCGGTAATACAGCACGCGCTCCGCATCGTGGATCTGGCCGTCCGGCGTCACCACGTCGTCATAGGCACAGCCGTTTTCCGCAATGAAGACGGCGGGATTGCCGTAATCGGTGCGGAACTCCGTCAGCAGGTCGTACAGCCCCTCCGGCTGCACCGGCCAGGCCATGCCGGTCCAGCGCCGGCACCGCGCCTCGCCCCAGCCGACATCGAAGGGTCGCCCCTCCTCATGCTTCATCGTCATGCGGGAGTAGTAGTTGATCCCCAGCAGGTCGATGGGATAGCGGATCGCCTCCTCGTCGCCGGGCTGCACGAAATCCGCCATCTTGTCGGCCAGCAGCGCCGGGATCTGCCCCCGCATCAGCCCGTCCAGCGCGACCCGGTTCCACACGGCGTCCCAGCGGGCGGTCGCGGCCACATCCTCCGGCCGGTCGCTGTCGGGAACGGCGGGCTGCAGATTCAGCACGGTGCCCAGCGTCAGGCCGGAATGCTCCGCCGCGATGGCGCGCAACGCCGCTCCCTGCGCCAGATTCTGGTGATGCAGTGCCCGCAGGATGCCCTGTTCGCCCAGCGTGTGGCCGGGGGCATGCTCCCCCACGCCATAGCCGAAGATGGCGACCACATTCGGCTCGTTCAGCATCATCCAGGTCTTGACCCGGTCGGCCAGCCGGGCGGTGACAATGCGGGCATAATCGGCGAAGGGGCCGATGATCTCCCGCCCCTGCCAGCCGCCGGCATCCTCCAGCGGCTGCGGCAGATCCCAGTGATAAAGGCAGGCCATCGGCGTGATCCCGGCCTCCAGCAGCGCATCGACCAGCCGGTCGTAGAAATCGAGGCCGCGCGTCTCCACCGCCCCCGTTCCCGTCGGCAGGATGCGCGGCCAGGCGATGGAGAAGCGGTAGCTGTCAAAGCCCGCCGCCTTCATCAGCGCGATGTCTTCCGGAAAGCGGTGGTAATGGTCGCAGGCGACGGCGGCGCTGCTGCCGTCCATGATGCGGCCTTGCGCGGTAAAGGTGTCCCACACGCAAGGCCCGCGGCCGTCAGCATTGACCGCCCCTTCGATCTGGTAGGATGCGGTGGACGCACCCCAGCGGAAATCCGGCGGAAAACTCAGCGGCTTGGCATCGGCGGCCTGGGACACGGGCTGGCTGAAGCTGTCCATTCCTATTCCTCCCACGGGGATGATCCGTTTTCCCAAGCATGCCCCAGCCGGCCGCCCTTCGCCATGGGACAAGCACGCGATCAGGCATGGCGCGACGCGGTGGCGCAGCCGCGGGCGATTGCACGCAGGCACTGTGCGGACCTGTCCGAAAGGCGTAGCCTGTCTACAAAAGACGGCGCCCAGCCGCTCCGACAACGGAGGAAGACCACCATGCCCAACACGACCAAGATCGTCTTCATCGGTGCGGGCAGCGCCGCCTTCGGGCTCAGCCTGTTCCAGGATCTGTTCTCCACCACCGAACTGGCCGGCAGCACCCTGACGCTGGTCGACACCAACGCGGAGGCGCTCGACCGCATGGCGGCGCTGGCCGAGGTGATGAACCGCCACGGGGACGCCGGCATCACCATCGAGAAGACCACCGACCGCAAGGCCGCCCTGCAGGGCGCCGGATTCGTGCTGTGCGCCATCGCCATCGACCGCAACCGTCTGTGGAAGCTGGATTTCGAGGTGCCGAAGAAGCACGGCATCCGCCACACGCTGGGCGAAAACGGCGGCCCCGGCGGGCTGTTCTTCACGCTGCGCACCCTGCCGCTGATCGTCGACATCGTCCGCGACGTCGAGGCGATCTGCCCCGACGCGCTGTTCATCAACCTCTCGAACCCGGAAAGCCGCATCGTCCTGGGCCTGTCGCGCTGCACCTCCGTGCGGACGCTGGGGCTCTGCCACGGCATCTTCCTGGCGCGCTGGTTCATCTGCCAGATCCTGGGCATGGCCGAGAAGGAGGTGGATGTCTGGGGCGCCGGGCTGAACCATTTCCAATGGCTGACCGCCATTCGCGAAAAGGCGACGGGCCGCGACCTCTACCCCCTGCTGCGCGAGAGGGAGGCGACGCACGACCCGTCCTTCACCCCGCTGGCGCGGCGCCTGTTCCACGCCTTCGGCCTGTGGGTGACGCCCAGCGACGACCACACCGGCGAGTTCCTGCCCTATGGCTGGGAGGCCGGCGAACACGGCTTCGACTTCAAGCATGATGAAGAGGGCCGCGTCATCCTGCGCGACCTGATGGACGGGGTGATCGACGGCAGCAAGCCGATCCCCGACGACTGGACCAAGCCGTCCTGGGGCGAACGGGCGGTGGCGGTGATCGCCGGCCAGCTGCACAACCAGAAGCGCTTCATCGAGAGCGGCATCGTCATCAACCGCGGCGTCATCCCCGGCCTGCCCGACGAGCTGGCGGTGGAGGTGCCGCTGGTCGCCGACGCCGCCGGCATCCACCCGATCTCGCTCGGCCGCCTGCCCGACGGCATCGTCAAGCTTCTGTCGGTCCAGGCCAACGTGCAGCAATTGTCGGTGGAGGCGGCGTTGCGCGGATCGAAGGAACTGGCGCTGCAGGCGCTGCTGATCGACCCCGTCATCAACTCCAGCACCGCCGCCGTCGCCATCCTGGACGAGCTGTGGGAGGCGAACCGGCCCTACATCCGGGCGTGCCTGTAGCCCTCAAGCCCTTCCACGCCGGATCAGCCGGGCCGAGGCGAAGCCCAGCCCGGCGGTCAGCGCGCCGACGCCGAGGAACAGCGGCGCGAAGCCGGTGTGGGTGGAGATGGCGCCGTACAGAACCGGACCGATCCCCTGCCCGATGAAGAAGCTCGACGCGAACAGGGCCAGCGCCGACCCGCGGGCGGTCGGCGCCAGTTCCGTCGCCTGGGTCTGCATGGTGTTGTGCAGCATGTAGAAGCCGAAGCCGGCAACCAGGAAGGCGAGGCTCACCACCGGCCAGGGCACCGGGAAGGCGATGACCAGATAGGCCAGCCCCGCCGCCAGTCCGCCGGCCTGCATCATGCCCCACTGGCCGAGCGAGGCGATCATTCGCCGCACCACGGCGCTGTAGACGACACCGCCGATGGCGAAGGCGGCGATGGTCAGCCCGGCCTGGAAGGCGCCGGCCGCGCCATGCTCCATCAGCACCGGCGCCACGAAGGGGAAGACGCCGAAGATCAGCAGCCCTTCCGCCGCCACCGTGGCGAAGACGATCAGCGAGGCCGGGTTGGTCAGCACGGTGGCATAGCGCTGCTGCGCATCCGCGACCGACAGGCGGGAGCGCGTCTCAACCTCCCGCGCCAGCCCGATCAGGGTGGCGACGCAGATCAGCGCGGTCAGGCCGGTCGACAGCCCGAACACCGCGCGCCAGCCGAAGGCCTCGGCCAGCGCACCCGACACGGCCGAACCCGACATCTGCCCCAGGATCACCGCCAGCAGGAAGCGGCTGATGGCGATCTGGCGCTCCTCATAAGGAACCCGGTCGCCGATCAGTGCCATGGAGGCCGGAATGATGCCGCCGGCGAAGGCCCCGGCCAGGATGCGCCCGGCCATCACAGTGCCATAGGTCGGCGCGATGGTGGACAGCGCCAGCCCGACCGTCAGCACGGCCAGCGCCAGCCGGACCAGCCGCGACTTGCCGATGGCGTCGCCGACCGGCCCCAGCACGATCTGCATCAGCGCATAGGGCAGCGTGTAGGCCGACGCCAGCAGCGCCGCCTGCCGCACCGTCACGCCGAGGTCGTCGGCGATCAGCGTCAGCATCGGATCGGTGGTGCGCAGGGAAAAGGCGCTGGCGAACCCGGCGAGGCCGAGCAGGAAGATGAGACGCATGGATGGCCCGAACGGCGACGACAGAGGTTCAGGACCTTAACCGGATCGGCCGCGGGCGTACCGCAGTGCGACGGTGATGGCAGGCATGCGTGCGCCGCGGGATCATTCGTGTACGGCATTACTTGGCACGTAATCGATTCAGGTCCCCTGGCCGGGCGATCCTGGGTCCGCCGGGACAATCCGGCGGATCGGCAAGGGAGGAAATCATGGGCTTCATTCGGACCGACGACGGCGTGCGCCTGTTCTATCGCGATTGGGGCGGCGAAGAAGGTGCCCGGCCGATCCTGTTCGTGTCGAGCTGGTCGCTGACCTCAGATGCCTGGGCCTATCAGATGGCGCCGCTGTCCGAGCAGGGATGCCGCTGCATCGCCTTCGACCGCCGCGGCCATGGTCGGTCTGACGAGTCGTCGTCCGGCTATGGCTTCGACCGGCTGGCGGACGACATCGCCGCCCTGCTGGACGGGCTGGATTTGCAGGACGTGACGCTGGTCGGCCATTCGATGGCGACGGGCGAGATCGTGCGCTACCTGACCCGACATGGGGCCGGGCGGGTTGCGGGGGTGGTGATGTTGGGCACCATCACGCCGCTGATGGCGAAGACCGACGACAATCCCGACGGTATAGACCCGGCATTGTTCGAAACCTTCCGGTCGGAACAGCTGCTGCGCGACTTCCCCAAATGGCTCGGCGACAACATCGATCCATTCGTGACCGGGGAAACATCGGCGGAAATGAAGGGCTGGGTCACCGGGATGGCGCTGCAATCCTCGTTGAAGTCTTTGCTGGAGTGCCACCGCGCCATCACCTCGACCGATTTCCGGGCGGAGCTGCCGGCCATTACCGTGCCCACCCTGGTCGTGCATGGCGACCGCGACGTGACCACCCCGCTGGCTCTCGCCGAGCGCACGGTGGCGCTGATGCCGAATGCCGCGCTGTCGCTCTATGAGGGGGCTCCGCACGGCCTGTTCCTCACCCACCGCGACCGCTTCAACGCGGAACTGCTGGCCTTCGCCCGCGGATGACGGCAACCATGGCAGTTGATATTGGTTCGGAGCAGGTTCCATGCCCCATGGCACTCCCCAAGCCGCAGCCCGCACCGGCAGGGTTCCGGCCGGGCCGCCGGTCGGCGCACTGCTGCGGTCCTGGCGCCAGCGCCGCGGCCTCAGCCAACTCGACCTCGCCTGCGAGGCCGACATCTCCACCCGGCATGTCAGCTTCCTGGAGACCGGTCGCTCGCAGCCCAGCCGCAGCATGCTGATCCATCTGGCCGAACGGCTGGACGTGCCGCTGCGGGACCGCAACGCCCTGCTGGTCGCCGCCGGTTTTGCCCCGGTCTACAGTGAGCACAGCCTGGACAGCCCGGCGATGGAGGCGGCGCGCAAGGCGGTCGACCTTGTGCTGACGGGGCACGAACCCTTCCCGGCGCTGGCGGTGGACCGGCATTGGCAACTGATCGCAGCCAACCGGGCGGTGATGCCTCTGCTGGAGGGGATTTCGGCCGAGCTGCTGACCCCGCCGGTCAATGTCCTGCGCCTCAGCCTGCATCCCGACGGGCTGGCCGGCCGCATCGGCAATTGGGCGCAATGGCGCGAGCATGTGCTGTCCCGCCTGACCCGGCAGATCGAGGCGAGCGCTGACCCGGCGCTGGTGGCCTTGCGCAGCGAGTTGCAGGGCTATCCGGCGCCGGCCTCGTATTTGGATGATGTCGGTGTGGACGGACACCATCCCGACGTGGTCGTGCCGCTGCGGCTGCACACGTCCGCTGGATTGCTGAGCCTGTTCAGCACGACCACCGTCTTCGGCACGGCGGTCGACGTGACCCTTTCGGAACTGGCGATCGAGGCCTTCTTCCCCGCCGATGCCGAAACAGCGGAGCGCCTGCGCCGTGGGCTCGCGGAAATCCCCTCTCCCCCCCGGGGAGAGGGTTAGGGTGAGGGGGTGCACGGCGAAGATTTTCGGGAAGTCACGCCGTGCATCCCCCTCGCCCCGACCCTCAAGAAGGCATTACACGCCCATCCTCAGCTCATCGCCACAAGGCTGGCGTTGCCGCCGGCCGCGGTGGTGTTGGTGCTGAGCGAGCGCTCGTTCATCAGCCAGGCGATCTCCACCCCTTCGCCGCCGGGCGGCACGCCCTGGGTCAGGACGATGGGGCCGGGCAGTTCGGCGATGCGGCGGTTGGCGGCCAGCAGGCGGGCGGAATCGCCCTCCACCAGTGCACCGGCCAAGGCACCGAAGGACAGCCAGTTCGCCGTCACCCGGACGCGGGCGGCAAGCTCCGCCGGCAGGCTCGCCAGGCAGGCGGTGACAGCGCTGTCGCCGTCGACCACCACCTCGTTGCCGGCGGCGAGCGCTGCCCCCAGCAGCCGGTACAGCCCGTCCTCCGTCTGCGGCAGCAGCAGGATGCGGCCACGCGGGATCAGGCTGTAGACGTTGCTTTCACCCACCGGGCCGGCCAGTTCGACGCTGCCGCCGACGGGGGAACGCTTCGCCAGCGTCCGTACGTGTGTGGCGACCGCAGTTCTGCCCTGGTCGGACAGCCAGTCGGCGAAGCCATGGGCCGGCGCACGTACGGCGTCTCTGCCGCGCAAGCCCAGGTCAAGACACGGACGTACGGACAGCAGACGCGACAGGTACAGCGGGCCGCCGGCCTTCGGGCCGGTGCCGGAGAGGCCATGGCCACCGAAGGGCTGTACGCCCACCACCGCACCGATGGTGTTGCGGTTGACGTACAGGTTGCCGGCCTCGATCCGGCTGGTCACCCGGTCGATGGTGGCGTCGATGCGGGTGTGCAGGCCAAAGGTCAGGCCATAGCCGGTGCCGTTGATGGCATCGACCAGCCGGTCCAGATCGTCACGGCGGAAGCGCAGGACATGCAGGACCGGGCCGAACACCTCGCGCTCCAGGTCGGCGATGCGGTCGATCTCGATGATGGTCGGCGCCACGAAGGTGCCGTTGGCGGTCTCCGCCGGCAGCGGCAGCGACTCCACCCGGCGGCCCTTGGCCCGCATCGCCTCGATGTGGCGGGCGATGCCATCGCGCGCTTCCGCGGTGATGACCGGGCCGACGTCGATGGCCAACCGGTCCGGGCTGCCGATGCGCAGCTCCCGCATCGCGCCCTTCAGCATGGTCAGCGTACGGTCGGCCACATCCTCCTGCAGGCAGAGGATGCGCAGGGCCGAACAGCGCTGCCCCGCGCTGTCGAAAGCGGAGGCGATCACGTCGCCCACCACCTGCTCGGCCAGGGCGGAGCTGTCGACGATCATGGCATTCTGCCCGCCGGTCTCGGCGATCAGCGGGATCGGCGCGCCGTCCGGCGACAGCCGCTCGGCCAACTGGCGCTGGATCAGCCGGGCCACGTCGGTGGAGCCGGTGAACATCACCGCGCGGGTGCCGGCATGGCCGACCAGGGCGGCGCCGACCTGACCGGCACCGGGCAGCAGTTGCACCGCACCGGCGGGCACGCCGGCAGCGCGGAGGATGCGCACGGCCTCCGCCGCGACCAGCGGGGTTTCCTCCGCCGGCTTGGCCAGCACCGGGTTGCCGGCGGCCAGCGCCGCGGCGACCTGACCGGAGAAGATGGCGAGCGGGAAGTTCCACGGGCTGATGCAGACCACCGGACCCAGCGGCAGATGGGTGTCGTTGCCGAAGCCGTCGCGGACCCGGGCGCCATAATAGCGCAGGAAGTCGATGGCCTCGCGCACCTCGGCGATGGCGTTGGCGGTGGACTTGCCGGCCTCGCGGATGATGAGGCCCAGCAGGGTCGGCATGCGCGCCTGCATTTCATCGGCGGCGCGGAACAGGCAGGCGGCGCGCTGGGCCGGCGGGGTGGCGGCCCAGACCGGGGCGGCCGCCTCCGCAAACAGGAAGGCGTCGGCAATGTCGGCCGGAGTGGCATCGACGCAGTGCCCGACGACGTCCCGATGGTCGGCCGGGTTCAGCACCGGCTGGGTCATGCCCCGGCGCTCGCCGTCCGCCAGCAGCGGGGCGGCGGTCCAGGCGACGGCGGCGCTGTCGCGCAGCGCGCCGGATAGGTCGGCCAGAACCGTCTCGTTCGACAGGTCGAGGCCGGCGGAATTGGCCCGCTCCGCCCCGAAGAGATCCTTGGGCAGGGCGATCAGCGGGTTCTTCTCGCCCACCGGCAGCGCGGCGCGGGCCTGCGCCACCGGGTCGGCGACCAGATCGTCGATCGACACGCTCTTGTCGGCGATGCGGTTGACGAAGGAGCTGTTGGCGCCGTTCTCCAGCAGGCGGCGGACCAGATAGGCCAGCAGGGTCTCGTGCGTGCCGACCGGGGCATAGACGCGGCAGGGCCGCTTCAGCGGACCGACCACCTCCTTGTAGAGCGGCTCGCCCATGCCGTGCAGGCACTGGAACTCGTACTGGCCGACCTTGAACTCGCCGTTCAGGTGCTCGGCCATCCGGTAGATGGTCGCCAGCGTCTGGGCGTTGTGGGTGGCGAATTGCGGGAACACCGCGTCGGGCGCCGACAGCAGCCGGCGGGCGCAGGCTGCATAGGACACGTCGGTGTGCAGCTTGCGGGTATAGACCGGGAAATCCTCCAGCCCGTCGACCTGGGCGCGCTTGATCTCGCTGTCCCAATAGGCGCCCTTCACCAGACGCACCATCAGCCGGTGGCCGCTGCGCCGGGCCAGATCGACGATGAAGTCGATGACGTAGGGGCAGCGCTTGCCATAGGCCTGCACGACGAAGCCGATGCCGTTCCAGCCCTTCAGATCCGGGTCGAAGCACAGCGATTCCAGCAGGTCGAGCGACAGCTCCAGCCGGTCGGCCTCCTCGGCGTCGATGTTCAGGCCGATGTCGTAGCGGCGGGCCAGCCGGGCCAGCTCGGTCACGCGCGGCAGCAGCTCCGCCATCACCCGGTCCGCCTGGGCACGGGAATAGCGCGGGTGCAGGGCCGACAGCTTGATCGAGATTCCGGGGCCGTCATAGATGCCGCGCCCGGCCGAAGCCTTGCCGATGGCGTGGATCGCCTTCTCATAGTCGGCGTAATAGCGGTCGGCGTCGGCGGCGGTCGTCGCCGCCTCCCCCAGCATGTCATAGGAATAGCGGAAGCCCTCCGCCTCCATCTTGCGGCTGTTGGACAGCGCCTCGTCGATGGTCTGGCCGGTGACGAACTGCTCGCCCATCATCCGCATGGCCATATCGACGCCGCGGCGGATCAGCGGCTCGCCGCCGCGCAGGATCAGCTTGGTCAAGGCGGAGGACAGGGCCTGCTCGCCGCCGAAGCTGTCGCCCAGCACGCCCGTGACCTTGCCCGTGACCAGCAGCCCCCAGGTGGCGGCGTTGACGAACAGCGACGGGCTGTTGCCGAGATGGGCGCGCCAGTCACCGCCGGCGATCTTGTCGCGGATCAGCGCGTCGCGGGTGGCGCGGTCGGGGATGCGCAGCAGCGCCTCCGCCAGGCACATCAGCGCCACGCCTTCCTGGCTGGACAGGCTGTATTCGTGGATCAGCCCCTCCACCCCGCGCCCCTGCGGCTTGGCGCGCAGTGCCGCGATCAGCATCCGCGCGGACTGGGCGGCCGCCGCGGTCACCTCGTCCGGCAGCGTCGCCTGCTCCACCAGCCACGCCACGCAGTCCGGCTCCGGCCGGCGATAGGCGGCGGTGATCGCCTGACGCAGCGGACCGGCCGGACGAACGACGGGGGCGAAGGCGGCGAAGGGGCCAATTCCGCTGGAGAGGGCCCCACTGGCGAAGGACGGCTCGGTGGCGGGGGCAACGCTCGGGTCGGTCATCTGGTTCATCGCGTGGCTGGCTCTGGTCGGGGGCGTGGAGCGGCGGCTTCGGAAAGCCCATGTCCGGCGGGTTGCGGAGGTCGATCCGATGCCTGTCAGGCTAACCGATTTTCCGGGATCCTTTCCAACCGGTATTTCCATCATTTTCCCGATTTAAATTCTGATGATGCGCCATCATTCAGAATAAACTATGAGCGTGACGCCGAAATCCCAGAACATCCGGCCTGTTTTCGCGACCTCCCGGCCAGCGCATTCGTTTTTGCCGAACAAATGTCGGCAATACGGCCCTGTTGCCGATGCCTTAGAGGAAGCGACGGTCTTGATTCCGCGGATTCGACGGGATGAGGGGCAGAGCGCCCGAACGGCCGGGATTCAGCCTTTCAGCGGCTTGGGCCGGCTGTTTTCCGGCGGCTTGCGCACTGGGACCGGCGGCGCAGCCTTCTCGCCGCCGCTCTCCCCAAGATAGGTCTGCGCCGCGGCGACAACGGACCGCCAGGGGCGTTCCAGCGGGAATTGCGGCCAGCCGCCGGCGAACAGGCCGGAGATCATCCAGCCCGCCATCAGCGTCACCGCCAACTGTTCGGAAAATCCGCCCGTCTTCAGCACCGGCAGGGCGAAGTTGCGCCGCCGCTTGATCGGCCACAGCAGCGGCAGCCCGGCCGGTGTCAGCAGATCGCCGGCCAGATGGGTGAGATAGCCGACGATGAAGGGGATCAGCAGGTGCTGGTAGGCCGCATGCTCATGCAGAACCCACAGGCATCCGGCGATGGCAAGGGCCGAATGGGTGACGCCGCGATGTCCGAAGATGTTGGAGATCGCGGTGGACAGCGGCTTCACCATCTGCCCCAGAGTCGATTTCGGATGATCGATGTCCGGCGCCAGCGCCCCCAGAATCGCCGCGCCGAAGGCGACCGGGTCGAAGGTCATCCCGTACCGGCTCGACAGGTAGAACCAGGTGGCGCCACCGACGATTATGTGAGAGGACGCCATCACCGTCGGTCACCGGGGGCCTTAAGCTGGTCTCTGTCGGGACGTGGTCTGCGCCAAGCCCGAAATGGGGGTAGCCTGACCTTAGGCTATTCTTCGCCTCCAGAACAATATCTCAAGCAGGACCGAGGGATTCCCTAAACGCATAACCTCCATGCGTTCGGCAACGGTGGGTTGCCGGATGGCACCGCGCCACCGGTCATTTCGATTTGGCCTCCGCCTGGGTCGCCTCGATCTCGTCCAGCACGGCCTCGGGGGCGACGTCCTGGCGAATGACATCCAGTTCCGCATCGACCTCCGTCTTCACCCCCAGATGATCGGCGATGGAGGAGGCCAGCGTCACCAGCCGGGTCAGTTCATGCTCGGCCAGCAGGCTGATCTGCAGGTCGAGATCGGCGCGCTTGTCCGACACCGAGGCCATGCGGTTCTGGCTGATCAGGACGAAGGTGGACAGGAAGATCGCCTCCACCGACGCGATCATCGCCAGCACGACGAAGGACGCGTCCCATGGCTTGACGATCGGGATCCAGCCCAGATTGATCAGGATCCAGCCGCCGAACAGCACCAGATGCAGGTAGACGAAGCGCATGCTGCCGGTGAAGCGGGTGATCCGGTCGGCGATGCGGTCCTGAAACGTGGCCTCCACCTCCTCCCGCTTGCGGCGGGCCTGAAGCGCCTGGATGTTACGCTCCAGCACGGCACTGAGACCGGCAGTCTGCGGCGGCGGGTAAGTCGGTGGGCCGCCGCTGCGGCCGGCACCGGCGGCGGTCTGCGAGAAATCTGCCATCGTTGGGTCTCCCTACTGCACGGCGGCCGTCCGGGCGCTGCCGCCCACCGCCGCCAACCGACAACCGCAGCCCTTGACGGCCGTTCCGGCCCCTCGCCGTCTGACCATGTCCGGAACTCCCGACCGGACAGCATGTTGGCCGAAGGGCGAATACCAACCGGGAGGACAGCATGAACAAGGACCAGGATCAGGATCGCGACCGGCAGGTCTCCAACGCCGACAGCCCCAATCCGGGCGCACAGGGTGGCGGGCCGGTCACCCCCGGCCGGGCCGGCCAGGGCATGGGTGTCGGAACCGGCGGCGCGGACGACCTGCCGCACACCGTCGGCGGCGGACCGTCGACCACCGTCACCGTCGGCGAGGGTACCGGACAGCGCCGCGACCTGCCGGACCAGCACGCCGTCCCGCCGACCCCGAAGGACAATGCCGGCAAGCGTCCGCGCAACCGGGAGGAAGGCAAGCCGGGTTGACCGGCCTTCGATACCGGCGAGCGCTTCAGCGCACCCGTCCAGGCACTCGCCGGAATCAGGCACTTGCCCGAGGCATCGGTCGAATGGCGGAACCGGAGATACCGCAGCAGACGAGTGGACGCTAAGCCGGATTTGGTGGAACCGTCACCTATGATGGATCCTAATGATAGCTCTGGCGCACGGAAATGTTCCGCCCACACAATGGCATTAATCCTGCCCACAACCGGTGGGACATGTTCCAAAAGCCAGCTTACTAACCTAGCCTTTCGCTCCGAACGTCGAACGCTGCGAAGCGTCGATGAGTAGACGATCAAAGATCGGATGTGCCGGCCGTCTCGTCATTGGCCCTTGCCACCGTCAGTCGTCAATAATATTCGGGATTGGGAGCGACGAGCATGGAAGCTGGCGGGCAACGGGACTTTGGCAGGGCAAATGGAACGAATCGGCTGACATCGGCGGTCGCATTCACGTCGGCATTCCTACTTCTCATCATCGTACTGTTCGATATCGTTCTCAAGCCGTTTCTGGACTCCACCAGCCTGACCGAATGTTCGATCTCCGATGTCCTCCAGTTGATTTTCGTCGGATCGCCGGCCCGGCTTCCCCTGGATTCCTGGGAACCGATGATGAAGGCCTTCGACTGGCTGCATCGGCATCTCGGCGAGAATGTCTATGAGGCGATCTTCTTCGTCGAACATGTGAAGTTCCAATATCCGCTGACCTCCCTTCTCCCGATGGAGGTGATGTCGTCGGTCGGCCTGCTGCACCTTCGGGTCTACATCTTGGTCAACCTCATCCTCACCTGCGCCACCGCGCTCGGCATGGGCGTTCTCATGCTGGATCTGGCGGCTCGGCTGGGACTGTCCGGCCCGTCCGATACGCTGTCCGCGCGTCTGAAGCTGGCCAGCCTCGGCGTGCTCGCGACGCTCGGCTTCTTCCCGGTGGCGAAGGCTTTCTCGGTCGGCCAGATCCAGGTCTGGCTGAACGCGGCGTTCGTCCTGTCGACGATCCTCTACTGCCGCAACCGCCGCTGGGCGGTCGGCATGCTGCTGGGCCTGTCGACGCTGATAAAGCCGCAGATGTCGCTGTTCCTGCTGTGGGCGCTGCTGCGCAAGGAGTGGCGGATCGCCGGGGGCTGGGCGGCCGTCGTGGCGGTCGGCACCGCGGTGACGGCGATGCTGTACGGGGTAAAGCCGATGCTGACCTATCTGGACGTCCTGTCCTTCATCGGCGCGCATGGCGAGGGATATTACTCCAACCAGACGCTGAACGGGCTTCTGAACCGGCTGCTCCACAACGGCAACAATGTACAATGGCTGGGCGACGCCTTCGCCCCGCACCATCCGCTGGTCTATTGGGCAACCATGTCGTCCGGCCTGCTGTTCATCGGATTCGGCCTGCTCTGGCGCCGGCACGACCACGGTGACGGCGGGATCCTGTCCTTCGCGATGGCCGGCATATGCTTCACGGTCGGATCGCCTGTCGCCTGGATCCATCATTTCGGCATTCTGCTGCCCGCCTTCGCCATTGCCTTCCTTGCCGTCGCCAGGACTGCGGCGGAATGCCCACAGACGGCGAACCGCAATTTCCAACTCCTTGGCGTCGCGTTCCTTCTCATCGCCGTCGACGCCTTCAAGCCGGCGAACGCCTTGGCGGACACGCCCTTCAACATCCTGCAATCCTACATGTTCTTCGGCACGCTGATCCTCATGACGGTGCTGTGGCGGGTGGCGACACCGGTTCGCCAGGGCCGGCCACTGTCCTTTCCTCGGGCGGCGCTGCCGGGCTGACGCGCGGTCCCCGCCGCCTGCCTCCCGGCCGCTCACCGGAACGCCGGGGCTTCCGCACCTGTTGGTGGGCCAGATGACCCAACCGGCAGGAAGGAGCCCAGACATGCCACGCTACACGCCACGCTATCCGGAAGCAGGCTATTCGCATGAGGACGGCACGGGCTGGCTGTCGGCCCGCGGGCTGGCAATGATGGCCGGCGGCGCGGCGCTGGCCTTTGTGGCGAGCCGGCTGCTGCCGCCGGTGGTGGCGCAGCTCGCCGGCTCGGCCCGCGCATCGGCCGGCTACGACGGTTTCGACGCGCTGATCGACGACCACCGCCACATCCAGGCGCTGCTGGTGGAAATGGTGAAGACGCCAATCGACGCCCCCGTCCGCCGCACCCAGCTGCTGCTGCGCCTGAAGCGCCGGCTGGCCGCCCACGCCATGGCGGAGGAGGACGTCGTCTATCCGATGCTGCACGACCAGGCGCGGAAGGAGGAGGACGCCAAGCATCTCTACGGCGAGCATGCCGAAATGAAGATGCATCTCTTCACGCTGGAACAGACGCCGAAGGACGATCCGCACTGGCTTGCCGTGGCGCTCGACCTGAAGCGCATCATCGACGGCCATATCCGGCAGGAGGAGGAGATCGACTTTCCCGCCCTGCGCAACAGCATGGACGATCGCCAGACCGCCACCATGTCCGGCGGCGTCGCCCGCGAAAAGGCGCTGATCCTCTGACCCTGGCCTGCCCCTGTGGCGGTATGGCACGACCGGCGGGCGGAACGCTCCGCTCGCCGGTCCTGTTACTGACCGTGATTATCACGAAGGCAAGAACAGGGAGGCATCGATGAGGGCATTGGTCTGGCACGGCGCCAACGACATCCGCTGCGACACGGTCCCGGATCCGGAGATCGAGCATCCGCGCGACGCCATCGTGAAGGTGACGACCTGCGCCATCTGCGGGTCCGACCTCCATCTGCATGACAACGTCATGCCGGGCATGGAGAAGGGCGACATCGTCGGCCACGAGTTCATGGGCGAAGTTGTGGAAGTGGGGCCCGACGCCAAGAGCGCGCTGAAGGTCGGCGAGCGGGTGGTGGTTCCCTTCACCATCTGGTGCGGCGAGTGCGACCAGTGCAAGCGCGGCAACTATTCGGTCTGCGAGCGCTCCAACCGCAACAAGGCGCTGGCCGACAAGGTCTTCGGCCATACCACCGCCGGGCTGTTCGGCTACACCCACCTGACCGGCGGCTATGCCGGCGGACAGGCCGAGTATGTGCGGGTGCCGATGGCCGACCGCACCCACATCAAAATTCCCAGCGGGCTGACCGACGAGCAGGTTCTGTTCCTGGGCGACATCTTCCCCACCGGCTGGCAGGCCGCCGCCCAGTGCGACATCCAGCCGACCGACACGGTGGCGATCTGGGGCTGCGGCCCGGTCGGGCAAATGACGATCCGCAGCGCCATCCTGCTGGGCGCCAAACAGGTCATCGCCATCGACCGCGTGCCGGAACGGCTTGCGATGGCCAAAGCCGGCGGCGCCATCACCATCAATTTCGAAGAGGAGAGCGTCGTCGAGCGGCTGAACGAACTGACGGGCGGCAAGGGTCCGGAGAAATGCATCGACGCCGTCGGCATGGAAGCGCACGCCACCGCAACGCTGGATTCGATGTACGACCGCGCCAAGCAGGCGCTGATGCTGGAATCGGACCGCGCCCATGTGCTGCGCGAGATGATCTATGTCTGCCGCCCGGCCGGCGTCCTGTCGATCCCCGGCGTCTATGGCGGGCTGATCGACAAGATGCCCTTCGGCATGTCGATGAACAAGGGCCTGACCTGGCGCATGGGCCAGACCCACGTCAACCGCTGGACGGACGACCTGCTGAACCGCATCCAGGAAGGACAGATCGACCCGTCCTTCGTCATCACCCACACCGTTCCGCTCGACCAGGGCCCCGAGATGTACAAGACCTTCCGCGACAAGCGGGACGGCTGCATCAAGGTGGTCCTCAAGCCCTGAGGTGACGTCATGGCCTATTACGACCGCTCCTCGACCGGAGACAACCTCGCCCGCGGGCTCGGCTGGTTCAGCATCGGCCTCGGCGTCGCCGAACTGATGGCCGGCCGGACCATCGCCCGCTGGATGGGGATGGAGGACAAGACCAACCTGATCCGCGCCTATGGCGTGCGGGAGATCACCGCCGGCGTCGGTCTGCTGGCTCTCGGCGATCCCAAGCCCTGGATCTGGAGCCGCATCGCCGGCGACGCCGTCGACATGGCGACGCTGGCCGCCGGCATGCAGGACAACCCCCGCGCCGGCAACGCCCGTATCGCCTTCGGCGCGGTGGTGGCGGCGACGGCGCTGGACGTGGTCTGCGCCCAGAAGTTGCACCAGGAGGAGGCCTATTACCGCAGCCTGCCGGTGCCGGATTACAGCGACCGCAGCGGCTTCCCCCGTTCGGTCTCCGCCATGCGCGGCGTCGCCAGCGACGCCCCCATCGGCGAAGACATGCGGACGCCGAAGATCCTGCAGTTCCAGCCGGCCCAAAGCCAGATCGCTCAAAGCCGGACGGCAAGCCCCTGACGCACATGCATCCGGCCGACCTGTTCATGGCACTGTGGCGCTTGCTGGAGGAACGGCGCGAAGAGGTCCGCGTCCTCGCCCAAGGGCAGGAGGCGGACCACGCGCGGGCCGGCCGGCTGGCCGGGGAGGCGGCGCCGGAGTTGCGGAAGGGCGCCGCCGCTCTGGAGAGGTGGGTCGGGGACGGACTGGACCTCGACCGGATACTCGCGGCGGCGCAGGCCATCGACGGGTGGTTCGCGCCGCTGGCCTCCCGATACGACCTCCGGGCATCCGACGACTTGCTCCCCGCCGACCGGCTGGAGGCGCGCCGCCGCCTGAACCGCGACGGCCGCTTCAACGCCGACCCGGCGGACGGCCAACTGATCCTGCGCCCCGGCCTGCTGGCGCGCGCCATGAACATCCGGGAGACGGCACCGCCAGGCGCCGATCCCGACGCTTTCGATCCGGTCGACCTGTTCTCCACCCTGCTGGTCGTGCCGCCCGGCCTGACCATAGAGGCCGAGCGCGACGGCGACCCGGACCGCCGCATCGCCGTCGAATACCGCCGCATCGCCGCGGTGTCCGACCAGGACCCGGCCGACCCCGCCTGGACGCCGGTGATCGGCATCGTCCCGCTGGCCGAGGCGGAGGACGACCTCGCCATCCACCAGTTCCGCCGCGACGGCGAGGACTGGTACGAGCCCACCCCACGCGACTTCAGCCGCCGCGCCGCCGACGCCATCGCCGGACTGGCGGAGCAGGGCGCCAACTTCGTGCTGTTCCCCGAGGTTTCGGTCGGGGCCGGCACGCTGGACGCGATCCGGCAAGCGCTGCGCGCCCAGGCAGTGGACGGCCCGATCCGCTACGCCTTGGTGGGGGTTAAGGAGGAGGCGGAGGACGGTGGACGACCGCACAACCGGGCGCTGCTGCTCGACCGCTGCGGCACGGTGATCGGCAGCCAGACCAAGCTGCATTGCTGGGACCTGGACAGCGACCAGTGCCGCTCCTACGACCTGCGCGACCGCAACGGCCGGCTGCTGGACTGCGCGCGCGAGGACATCGAGACCGGCGACTGCTTCACCCTGTTCGAACTGCCCGACCTCGGCCGGCTAGCCGTTGCCATCTGCGAGGATCTGGGGCGTTCGGAGCCCAGTGCCTGGATCGCGTCCGGCATGATGGTGGACTGGCTGGTCACCCCGGTGATGGACAGCGGCCTGACCACCGAGCGCTGGCAGGCGAAGGAAGGGGGGGCCTCGTCGCGCGCCGGTTATTGCCGGGTGATCGTCGCCAACAGCATGGCGCTGTCGCACCGCTTCAATCGCTACTGCCGCGCCAACGGCGAAGAGGACAAGATCATCGAGGAGTGCGGCGTCGCCCTGCTGTTCCAGCCGCGGGCCAGCCAGGCCGGCGCTCCGCGCATCCAATGCCTGACCCTGCCGCTGGCCGACCCGTCCCCCGGCCATGTCTGCGCCGGCTGGACGCCCGGCCGCTGGCCCGCCCTGCCCGATCCCGAACCGGCCGATCCCAAGGAGGAGAGCAGCGAATGAGCGTATTGGAGCCGGCGCTGCGATCGCTGACCGATGCGCTTCTGGAGGCCGTCCGGCGGCAGGACTGGGCCGTGGCGGACGCCGAACTGGAAACCCTGGCGCAGGCAGCCGTCGCCGCCGTGGTGGCGAACCGGACCGACGACCTCGCCGCGCTCGCCCGGCTGGTCGCGCGCTGCCACACGGCGCTGTCGCTGACCGGAGAACTGGACGGCGGGGCGATGCACCGGCTGGGACAGTTGCGGGCGCTGGCGCTGACGATTGCCGCCGCCCGCGCCCGCACCCCGCCCCGTCCGGCCGATGCGCTCCACGCGCCCGGCACGCCGGCCAGCGCGATCCTCTCGGCGCTGGGCTCCGGTCCGCAGACCTGCCCCGCCCTGGTCGAGGCCACCGGTCTGTCGGCGGAGGAGGTGGGCAGCGCCCTGCCGGAGTTGCGTGCCGCCGGCCTCGTCCATTCCTGGCCGGCGGGGCGGCTGACGGTCAATGCGCTTCGGTCCGGTTGACGGTCATGCGTCAATCCACCTGAAAGGTGTTCCGCAGCGTCCCGTCGGCATTGACCATCTGGTAGCGGCCGTCAGGCAGCCGGTAGATCTCCATGCATTGCTGGCGCGGGTCCACGTCGAGCGTCAGGCAATACCGGTCGCCGGAGACGGTCCAGCGCCCGTATTCGTTGCCCTTGGCGCCGGAAATGACGATCGACCCGTCCTTGGAAAAGCGGTTCATGTAGGACTTGCCGCGCGGGTTGACGATGCTCAGCGTGTGGCCGCCCAGCAGCGTGGAAACCTCCGGCCCGGTCAGGCGCTGGGCACCCGGCTTGCGGAAATCGGGCTCGATCCCGGCGCAGGCGGAAAGGCCTGCCAGAACGGCCAGCGCGGCGATGGGCAGCCTCTTGCGCATCGGCGCCGGGGTGGTCGCGCGGGGAAGGACTTGCATCGGTCTGGTCGCCTTTTCCGGTTGTCTCACCCTGCAAGATTGGCGGCGGAGCCTCTTCCGGCAAGCATTGCCTCCTCCGGCCAGGGGGTTCCCTCCAACGCCCTATACCCGGCGGGTCGGTCGGCGTCCGGATGGGACAGCCCCCCGAACCAAATCCCGGCCGGCATGTTCTCAAGCCCGTAAGAACCGGGTGCGCCGCGCCCCCTCGCCTCATCGATCAGCAGAAACCGGATCAGCAGGAACCGATGGAATTTCCGATCTCCTCCACGGTCGCCGCCTTCCTGGCGCCGGTCGTCGCCGTGGCTGTCGCTATCGCCATTCACGAGGTGGTGTGGCGGGTGCTGCAACGGCTGTTCCGCCCGACCAACGCGCCGGTGCTGAGCCGGGTCGTCACGGCCGGTCGCACCGCCACCCGCTTCGCCGTGATCTTCGCAGCCCTTCTCGCCTCCGTGCCGGCGCTGCCGCTGCCGCACGCCGCCATGGAGATGCTGGCGCGCGCCGTCGGCATCTGTTTCATCGGCGCGCTGGGCTGGGCCATCGCCAGCAAGGTCGGGGCAGTGTTCGACGCCTATCTCGGCCGCAGCGGCCCCAACGAACGCGGGTTCGAATGGCGGCGGCGGCGGACCAAGCTGACGGTGTTCCGGCGGCTGGCGCTGCTGACCGTCATGGCCCTGACCGTCGGCTTCATGCTGATGACCGTGCCGCTGGTGCGGACCATCGGCATCAGCCTGTTCGCCTCGGCCGGCGTCGCCGGCATCGTGCTGGGCATCGCCGCCCGGCCGACCATCGCCAACCTGATCGCCGGCATCCAGATCGCGCTGACCCAGCCGATCCGAATCGGCGACTCGGTGGTGGTCGAGGGCGAGTGGGGCAATGTCGACGAGATCACCTCCACCTATGTCGTCGTGCGCATCTGGGACGACCGGAGGCTGATCGTTCCGCTAGGGTATTTCCTGGAAAAGCCCTTCCAGAACTGGACACGCGACGCGCCGAACATCCTGGGTTCGGTGATGCTGTATGTCGATTACTCGGTGCCGATCCCGGCGCTGCGCGACCATCTGCGCAAGGTGCTGGACAGCACCAGTCTGTGGGACAAGCGAGTGTGGAACCTGCAGGTCACCGACCTGAAGGAACACACGATGGAGCTTCGCGCCCTGGTCAGCGCGCCGGATGCCGGCACGGCCTGGGACCTGCGCTGCCTCGTGCGCGAGGAGATGATCCGCTTCCTGACGGAGCAGTATCCGGGATCGCTTCCGCGCGAACGGCTGGATCTGGCGCGTCCCGCTTCGGGTGCCGCCGGCGAACGGCTGGCGCCCATGGAGGCCCGGGTGGGCGCCAACGGGCAGGCCTGAGCCCGCCCGTTGGACACGAACGTCACGAAGACAGGGTCTTGTTGATCCGCAGAGCCACCAGCGTGCAGACCGCACCGGACAGCAGGTAGAGGCCGGACGCGACCAGCCCGAACTGGCTGGACAGGTACAGCGCGACGAAGGGCGCGAAGCCCGCCCCGAACAGCCACGCCAGATCGGAGGTCATGGCCGAGCCGGTGTAGCGGTATTGCTGGCTGAAGCCCGACGCCACCGACCCCGACGACTGGCCGAAGGACAGGCCGAGGATGACGAAGCCCACCACCATGAACACCGCCTCGCCCGTCTGCCCGGCGTCGAGCAGCAGCGGGGCGAAGCCGCTGAACACCGCGATGGCGGCGGCGCAGCTGCCCAGCAGGGTCCGCCGCCCGACCCGGTCGGCGATGTAGCCCGACGCGACAATGGCGGCGATGCCGAAGGCGGCGGCGATCACCTCGATCACCAGGAACGCCCCGGTCTCGTGCTGCGCGTTCAGGAAGATCCAGGACAGCGGGAAGACGGTGACCATGTGGAACAGGGCGAAGCTGGCCAGCGGCGCGAAGGCGCCGATCACCACGCGCTTGCCCTCCATCTGCAGAGTCTCCACCACGGGGGCGGGCTGCAGTTCGCGGTTCGTGAACAGCCGCTCGAACGCCGGCGTCTGGACCAGACGCAGCCGGGCGAACAGGGCCACCACGTTGATGGCGAAGGCCACGAAGAAGGGATAGCGCCAGCCCCAGGCGAAGAAATCCTCCGCCGACAGGCTGTTGACCATGTAGGCGAACAGGCCGCTCGCCACGATCAGGCCGATGGGCGCGCCCAGCTGCGGGATCATCGCATACCAGCCACGCTTGTTCTGCGGCGCGTTCATCGCCAGGAGCGAAGCCAGCCCGTCCCAGGTGCCGCCCAGCGCCACGCCCTGCCCGATGCGGGACAGCGCCAGCAACCAGGCGGATGCGACGCCGATCGCCTCATATCCCGGCAGGAAGGCCAGCGCCACCGTCGACCCGCCCAGCAGGAACAAGGCGATGGTCAGCTTGGCGCTGCGCCCGTAATTGTCGTCGACGGCCATGAAGATGAAGGTGCCGATCGGCCGCGCGACGAAGGCCAGCGCGAAGATGGCAAAGGACCAAATGGTGCCCGTCAGCGGATCGACATAGGGAAACACCAGCTTTGGAAAGACGATCACGGAAGCAATGGCGTAAACGAAGAAGTCGAAAAACTCGGATGTTCGGCCGATGATCACGCCGATGGCAATTTCTCCGGGATTCACCCCGTGATGCCGCGCGTTCACCAGCCTCGCATCCCGTTCGACCGCCGCAATCGATGGATTCATCATGTCGGCCCCGGCTGCGTTATTTCGCTTGCGATGATCCGTAGATCATACAATATGTCACCGCACCAATCAGTGACCTGTCAAGCGCGCAGGAGTCGGGGCATTGGACAAATTGTCCAATGTCGCCGCTGGGGCATGGACGTTAGCTGTCTCCCCAAAGCAAACCTTTGATACAGGTCCTGCCTTGAGCCGTTATCGCGCAATCGCCCTGCTGCCAGTGATGGCGGCGTTGAGTGGCTGCAACCTGGTCGTGCTGAACCCGGCCGGCGACGTTGCCAGCCAGCAGGGAGACCTCGTGGTCATCTCCACCCTGCTGATGCTGCTGATCATTGTCCCGGTCATGGCGCTTACCGTGCTGTTCGCCTGGCGTTACCGTCAGTCGAATAACACAGCCCGCTACGAACCGGACTGGGACCATTCGACGCAGCTTGAACTGGTGATCTGGGCAGCCCCGCTGCTGATCATCATCTGCTTGGGGGCCATCACCTGGGTCACCACCCACAAGCTCGACCCCTACCGTCCGCTCGATCGCATTGCGGCCGACAAGCCGCTTCCGGCCGGCGTGAAGCCGCTGGACGTGCAGGTGGTGGCGCTCGACTGGAAATGGCTGTTCGTCTATCCCGAATACGGCATCGCGTCCGTGAACGAGATGGCGGCGCCGGTCGACCGGCCGATCCGCTTCAGCCTCACCGCCTCCACGGTGATGAACTCCTTCTACGTTCCGGCGCTGGCGGGCATGATCTACGCCATGCCGGGCATGGAGACGAAGCTCCACGCCGTGATCAACGAGCCGGGGACCTACAAGGGTTTCTCGTCCAACTACAGCGGCGCCGGCTTCTCGCACATGCGCTTCGCCTTCCACGGCCTGTCGAACCAGGATTTCGACGGCTGGGTGTCCAAGGTGAAGTCGGCGGGGGCCCCGCTCGACCGCAACGCCTACATCGCGCTTGAGAAGCCGAGCGAGGCCGTTCCGGTCCAGCATTTCGGCACCGTCGATCCGAAGCTGTTCAACGCCGTCGTGAACCTGTGCGTGCGTCCCGGCACCATGTGCATGAGCGACATGGCCGCCATCGACCGTGCGGGCGGGCTGAACGCCGGCGGCATGGCCGCGGCCAACGGGATCCTGCGGGCCAACACGCTGGCCGGCTTCCCGGACACGCAGCCGACCGGCCTGTGCACCGTCGCCGAGGCGGTCGAAGCCGCCGCAAACTCGGGCGCCGTGCAGCGCCCCACCGTCACGCCGATCGGCGCGTCCGCCTCCCAGGCCGGGCCGCAGCGGCTGGCCAATCCCTGATTGGGCACACCGGCATGCTTGAGACACTGACGACCTTCCTCTTCGGGCGCCTCAGCCTGGAGTCCTTCCCCTATCACGAGCCGATCCTGGTCGCGACGTTCTTCGCGGTCATGCTCGGCGGCATCGCGCTGGTGGCGGCACTCAGCTACTTCAAGCTGTGGGGCTACCTGTGGAAAGAGTGGTTCACCACCGTCGACCACAAGCGCATCGGCATCATGTACATGATCCTGGGCCTCATCATGCTGCTGCGCGGCTTCGCCGACGCCATCATGATGCGCGCCCAGCAGGCCATCGCCTTCAACGGCAGCGAGGGCTACCTCAACGCCCACCACTACGATCAGGTCTTCACCGCCCACGGTGTGATCATGATCTTCTTCGTCGCCATGCCGCTGGTGACGGGGCTGATGAACTATGTCGTGCCGCTGCAGATCGGCGCGCGCGACGTGTCCTTCCCGTTCCTGAACAATTTCAGCTTCTGGATGACCGTCGGCGGCGCCGTGCTGATCATGATCTCGCTGTTCGTGGGCGAGTTCGCGCGCACCGGCTGGCTGGCCTATCCGCCGCTGTCGGGCCTGGAGGCCAGTCCTGACGTCGGGGTCGATTACTACATCTGGGCCTTGCAGGTGGCGGGCGTCGGAACGACGCTGTCGGGCATCAACCTGATCTGCACGATCGTGAAGATGCGCGCGCCCGGCATGACCATGATGAAGATGCCGGTCTTCACCTGGACCTCGCTCTGCACCAACGTCCTGATCGTTGCCTCCTTCCCGGTCCTGACCGCCGTTCTGGTCCTGCTGTCGCTGGACCGCTATGTCGGCACCCATTTCTTCACGAGCGACATGGGCGGCAACCCCATGATGTACGTGAACCTGATCTGGATCTGGGGCCACCCGGAAGTCTACATCCTGATCCTGCCCTGCTTCGGCATCTTCTCGGAAGTGACCTCCACCTTCTGCGGCAAGAAGCTGTTCGGCTACACCTCGATGGTCTACGCGACCGTCGTCATCACCATCCTGTCCTACCTGGTGTGGCTGCACCACTTCTTCACCATGGGTTCCGGCGCCAGCGTGAACTCGTTCTTCGGCATCACGACGATGATCATCTCGATCCCGACGGGTGCGAAGATCTTCAACTGGCTGTTCACCATGTACCGCGGCCGCATCCGGTTCGAGCTGCCGATGATGTGGACGATCGCCTTCATGCTGACCTTCGTGATCGGCGGCATGACCGGCGTGCTGCTGGCGGTTCCGCCGGCCGACTTCGTCCTGCACAACAGCCTGTTCCTGATCGCCCACTTCCACAACGTCATCATCGGCGGCGTGCTGTTCGGCCTGTTCGCCGGCATCTACTACTGGTGGCCCAAGGCCTTCGGCTTCCGCCTGGATCCGTTCTGGGGCAAGGTGTCCTTCTGGTTCTGGGTGATCGGCTTCTACGTCGCCTTCATGCCGCTCTACGTCCTGGGCCTGATGGGCGTCACCCGCCGCCTGCGCGTGTTCGAGGACCCGTCGCTGCAGATCTGGTTCCAGATCGCCGCCGTCGGCGCCGTCATGATCGCCATCGGCATCGGTGCCTTCCTGGTCCAGATCGCCGTCAGCGTCCTGAAGCGCAACCAGTATGTCGACGTCACCGGCGATCCGTGGGACGGCCGTACCCTGGAATGGGCGACCTCCTCGCCGCCGCCGGGCTACAACTTCGCCTTCACGCCGGTGATCCACGACAATGATGCGTGGTGGGACATGAAGAAGCGCGGCTATGCCCGTCCGCTGGAAGGCTACCGCCCGATCCACATGCCCGCCAACACCGGCACCGGCGTGATCCTGGCCGGCATCAGCACGGCGCTCGGCTTCGCCCTGGTCTGGCACATCTGGTGGCTGGCGGCGCTGAGCTTTATCGGCCTGCTGGTGGTCGCCATCAGCCATACCTTCAACTACAACCGCGACTTCCACATTCCGGTGGAGGAGGTCGTACGGACCGAGAACGAGCGGACCCGTCTGCTCGCGGGACAGGTGTAAAGCATGACGACGACCGTTGAAGCCATGCATGGCGGCCACGCGGGGCACGATGCCCCGCGCGACGCCACCCCGCCCGTCTTCTATGTAAGGGACGAGCACGCCCACGAAGCCGGCAGCACCGCGCTCGGCTTCTGGATCTACCTGATGAGCGACTGTCTCATCTTCGCGGTCCTGTTCGCGACCTACGGCGTGCTGGGCACCAGCTACGCCGCCGGCCCGACGCCGAAGGAGCTGTTCGACCTGCCGCTGGTGGCGCTGAACACGGCCATGCTGCTGTTCTCCTCCATCACCTACGGCTTCGCCATGCTGGCGATGGAGAAGGGCCGCACCGCCCAGACCCAGGGCTGGCTGGCGATCACGCTGCTGTTCGGCCTCGCCTTCCTCGGCATCGAACTGTACGAGTTCGCCCACCTGATCCATGAGGGGGCCGGCCCCGGCCGCAGCGCCTTCCTGTCGGCCTTCTTCACGCTGGTCGGCACCCACGGGCTGCACGTCACCTTCGGCAGCGTGTGGCTGGTGACGCTGATGGTCCAGGTCGCCCGCCGCGGCCTGATCCCGGCCAACCGCCGGCGCCTGATGTGCCTCAGCATGTTCTGGCACTTCCTGGACGTCATCTGGATCGGCGTCTTCACCTATGTCTACCTGATGGGGATGCTGCGATGAGCACTCACGCGCACGGCGATCACCACGCCCATCAGGGCCATGGGCATGGTGGTCATGGCGGCCACGGCGACCACGGCCACGTCGAAGGCGCCCACGGCACCTTCGGCAGCTACATGACCGGCTTCGTCCTGTCGGTGATCCTGACGGTCATTCCGTTCTGGCTGGTCATGACCGGTACGCTGGACAACACGACCACCACGGCCGTGATCCTGGGGCTGGCCGTGGTCCAGATCCTCGTCCACATGGTGTATTTCCTGCACATGAACGGCCGCGTAGAGGGCGGCTGGTCGATGCTGGCGATGATTTTCACGATCATCGTCGTGGTCATCATGTTCGCCGGTTCGCTGTGGGTCATGTACCACATGAACCACAACATGATGCCCGGCATGACCACCCCCGACATGAGCAAGATGCCGTGACCGGACAGCCGTCCGCGCCCCACGCGGGCGGCACGCCGAAGAGGGCACGCCCGGTCTGGGCGCTGGCCCTCTTCGGCCTTCTGGCGCTGGCCGGCATCGCCGGCCTGACCGCGCTCGGGGTCTGGCAGCTCGAACGGCGGGCCTGGAAGCTCGACCTGATCGAGCGGGTGGAGGGCAGAATCCATGCCTCCCCCGCCCCCGCTCCGGGGCCGGAGTCCTGGCCTGCCGTTTCGGCGGCATCGGCCGAATACCGCCGGGTCGCCGCCGCCGGCCGTTTCCTGCATGACCGTGAAACGCTGGTCCAGGCGGTCTCCGACCTCGGCGGCGGCTTCTGGGTGCTGACGCCGCTGGTCACCGACCGCGGCTTCACCGTCCTGGTCAACCGCGGCTTCGTCCCCCCGGAAAAACGCGATCCCGCGACCCGGGCCGAGGGGCAGCCGCAGGGCACCGTGACCGTCGCCGGCCTTCTGCGCGTCACCGAGCCGAAGGGCGGTTTCCTGCGCAGCAACGACCCGGCCGCCGGCCGCTGGTATTCCCGCGACGTCGCCGCCATCGCCGCAGCCAAGGGGCTGGGCGACGCCGCGCCTTATTTCATCGATGCCGATTCCAGCCGCAATCCCGGTGGCTGGCCGGTCGGCGGGCTGACCGTGGTCAGCTTCCCCAACAGCCATCTCGGCTATGCGCTGACCTGGTTCGCGCTGGACCTGATGCTGATCGCCGCCGTCCTGTTCGTGATCCGCAACGAGTTGCGGCGCAGACGCGCCATCGCCGACAGCGATGGAACACGGACGTAACCGAAAACGGGCGTCCTAAAACTCCCCTCCCGCCGGTAACTCTCTATATAAGTCGGTGGGCTGATGAACCGGGTGAGGAACAGGACGTCTTTCGTGCGCGACACCACCGACCGCAAAAACCTGTTCCTGCTCGTCCAGCTGCGTTGGCTCGCCGTCGTCGGGCAGATCGTGACGATCCTGATCGTCCATCTGCAGATGGGCATCCGGCTGCCGCTGCTGCCGATGGCCGCGGTGGTCCTCGTCCTGATCGCGCTGAACATCGCCAGCCTGATCCAGATCCGCCGCAGCGCCACCGTTTCCAACACCCAGCTTTTCCTGGAACTTCTGATCGACGTCTGGGCGCTGACCCTGCAGCTCTATCTCAGCGGCGGCGCATCCAACCCCTTCATCTCGCTGTATCTTCTTCAGGTGGCGCTGGGTGCCGTCCTGCTGGAGGCATGGTCGGCCTGGGCGCTGGTGCTGGTGGCGACCGCCGGCTTCACCTGGCTGACCGGCACCTACCAGCCGCTTCCCCTGCCCCATGCCCATGAGGGCGAGCTGTTCAGCCTGCACATCCAGGGAATGTTCATCTGCTTCGTGCTGGCGGCGAGCCTGCTGGTCCCCTTCCTCACCCAGATCAACCGCAACCTGCGTGCCCGCGACGCCTATCTGGCCGAACTGCGCCAACGCTCCATGGAAGAGGCGCACATCGTCCGCATGGGCCTGCTGGCGTCGGGCGCGGCGCACGAGCTGGGCACGCCGCTCGCCACCCTGTCGGTGATCCTCAACGACTGGCGCCGCATGCCGTCGCTGAAATCCGACCCCGACCTGGCGGACGAGATGGCGGAGATGCAGAACCAGATCGACCGCTGCAAGGCCATCGTGTCGGGCATCCTGCTGTCGTCGGGCGAGGCGCGCGGCGAGGGCACGGTGCGCACCACGGTGAAGGGCTTCCTCGACGATCTGGTGCAGGACTGGCTGTCCAGCCGATCCCCCGGCCGGTTCGAGTACGACAACACGGTCGGCCCACAGGAGCGGATGATCGCCGACCTCGCACTGAAGCAGGTGCTGTTCAACGTTCTGGACAATGCGCTGGAGGCGTCGCCGGGCTGGATCGGCGTCGCCGCCCTGCGCCAGGGCGACAATCTGGTGGTGGCGGTCAACGATTCCGGCCCCGGATTCGACCCCGCCATCCTGGAAGAACTGGGCAAGCCCTACCGTTCCACCAAGAAGCGGCCGGGCAGCGGGCTCGGCCTGTTCCTGGTGGTCAATGTGCTGCGCAAGCTGGGCGGCACCGTCTCGGCCAAGAACCGGGCCGGCGGAGGCGCCACCGTCACGCTGACCCTGCCGCTCGCCGCCCTGTCGCCGGGAGGCTCCGATGGAGATGACTGAGCAGGAGACGCCCGAATTTGAAAGCGGCGACCGCACCCTGCTGATCGTCGAGGACGACGCCGCCTTCGCGAAGGCGCTGCGCCGGTCCTTCGAACGCCGCGGCTACGAGGTGCATGCCTGCGCCGGGCTGGAGGAGATGCGCGAGCTTCTGCAGACGGTGGCCCCCGACTACGCGGTGATCGACTTGAAGCTCGCCACCGGCTCCGGCCTGGAATGCGTGAAGGAACTGCACGAGGCGGACGAGGAAACCCGCATCGTCGTGCTGACCGGCTTCGCCAGCATCGCCACCGCGGTGGAGGCGATCAAGCTCGGCGCCTGCCATTATCTGGCCAAGCCCTCCAACACCGACGACATCGAGGCGGCCTTCGGCCGCACCGAAGGCGACACCTCGATCGCTCCCGCCGCCCGCAGCACCTCGATCAAGAACCTGGAATGGGAACGCATCCACGAAACGCTGGTGGAGACCAACTTCAACATTTCGGAGACGGCAAGGCGGCTCGGCATGCATCGCCGCACGCTGGCCCGCAAGCTGGAGAAGAAGCGGGTGCCGTGAGGGGAGCAGGCGCGGGTGCCCCCACCCTAACCCTCCCCCGCTTCGCAGGGGAGGGGACTGCCGCCGATTTCCCGCCTAAGCACCTGCCCCCTCCCCCGCCCAGCGGGGGAGGGTTGGGGTGGGGGCAAGCCCCCGCTCCATCGCCGCGACCAGTTCGCGCTCCAGCGTCTCCGCCCGATGGGCCGCCGTATGCGCCGCCAGGATCCGCCGCCGCGCCTGTTCGCCGATCTCGCCTTCCCCGGCCGGGCGGCGCAGCACGTCAAGCACCTCTTCCGCCGTCTCGGCCAGGATGATCTCCCGCCCCGGCTCCAGCAGCGTGTCGATGCCGTCCCAGATGTCGGAGATGATCGGCGTGGCGCAGGCCGCCGCTTCGAACAGGCGGACGCTGGGGCTGTAGCCGGCGCGGATCATATCCTCGCGCGTCACGTTCAGCGTGAAGCGGCTCGCCGCGTAGAAGGCCGGATGGTCGGCCGGGGGCACATGGTGCAGCCGTTCCACATTGGCCGGCCAGACGATGTCGTCGGGATATTGCGGCCCGGCGACGACGAAGCGCAGGTCCGGCGCGCGGCGTGCCGGCTCCAGCAGCAGGCGGTCCAGCGTCGGCTGGCGGTCGATGCTGTAGGTGCCGAGATAGCTGAGATCCCAGCGCTTGGGAACCGGCATCGGCGCATAGGCCTCCGCATCCACCGAGCAATAGAGCGCCCGCGCGGCCGGCGAGCCGTACCGCTCCATCAGCCGGTCGAGCGTCGGCCCGCCGGTGAAGGAGAAGTACACGTCGTAGCCGGGGATGACCTCCGGGGCCAGATACTCGTAATCGCCGCGCTCCAGCTTCGCCAGCGTCACCGGCGTGTCGATGTCGTAGAAGGCGACGACACCGCGCGCCGTCTCCTGCGCCCAGCGCCCGGCCGCGACACCTTCGGGCACATAGGACCCGACCAGCACCGCGTCCGCCCCGGCGACGGCGACGGTGAAGCGCTTCAGATCCTCAAGGTCGCTGTAGAAGGCCAGTTCGCACCAGCCCGGATTCGGCAGGTCGCGATTGCTGGCGTACCAGGGAACGTCCCGCTCCAGGAACAGGATCTCGTGTCCGCGCGCGGCGAAGGATTTCAGCAGCGCGCGGAAGGTGGTGGCATGCCCGTTTCCCCAGGAAGAGGACAGGCTGAGCCCAAGGACGACCAGCTTCATGCCGCACTCCGTTCCCGGCGGGCGGCCAGCGCGCCGCGCAACAACTGGTCCACCTCGACCGCCCGGCGGGCATAGGTGTGGCCGTCCAGGATGCGGCGCCGCGCCGCCTCGCCGATGGCGCGGGAGCGGTCCGGCGTCAGCGCGCGCAGATGCTCGGTCACGTCCTGCCCGTCGCGGGCCACCAGCACCTCTTCGTCCGGGGCCAGGAACAGCTCCACCCCTTCCCAGGCGTCGGTGATCAGGCAGGCGCCGGCGCCCGCCGCCTCGAACACGCGGGTGGCGGGGGAGAAGCCGACCTCCGCCATGCTGTCGCGGGCGATGTTCAGCACCGCCTTGGCCGAGGTGTTGAAGGCGTTGTGATCGGCGGTGCCGACATGGCCGATGTGGGTGACGTTGGCCGGCAGGCCCTTGGTCTCCCAGCCGCTGCCGCCGATGATGTAGCGGGCGTCCGGATTGCGTGCCGCCGGCTCCAGGAAGAAGCGCTCCACCCGCGCCTCGCGGTCGGGCAGCCGGTTGCCGAGGAAGTTCAGGTCGGCCTTGAAGCGGTCCTGCGGCGGCACCGGATGGTGGGTCGACGGGTCCAGCGCGTTGTAGACCGGCCGGCAGACCGGCGCGCCCATCGCCTCATAGGCCGAAACCACCGGCGGTCCGCCGCCATAGGTCAGCACGAAATCCAGTTCCGGCAGGCGGCGGCGCAGCACGTGGTCGGGCGCCTGCCGCAACTCGGCCAGCGTGGCCGGGGCGTCCACGTCCCAATAGATGCGCAGGGCCTGCGGGTTGGCCGCATCCATCACGCCGTCCAGCAACTCGTCGTCGAAGACGCCGACGCCATTCGCCTTCACCACCACGTCGGCCTTGACCGCTTCGGCGATCACCGCGCGGCAGGCCTCGGGCGTGGCGTCATAGACGACGACCTTGGCATAGTCCGGCGGATCGATGTCGCGGTGCTTCTGGCGGTCAAAGGCGTCCGGCTCGTAGAAGGTGATGTCCCAGCCATGCGTGGCCAGTTCGCTCAACATGCCGCGGTAATAGGTGGCGGCGCCGTTCCAGTAGGAGGACAGCAGGCTCGACCCGTAAAAGGCCATCTTCATCGGGCGGACTCCTCAAGGACCGGTTCTTTTTCATTGCCGCGCAAGGCGCCGACGATGGTCAGCAGCTCATCGACGCGGTGGGCGCAGGTGTGGCGGGCGCGGATCGTCTCCAGCCCGTTGCGGACCAGCTCGGCACGCAGCCCCTCGTCCTCGCCGATGGCGCGCAGATGGCCCGCAACCTCCAAGCCGTCGCGTGCGAACAGGAAGTCGCGGCCGGGGCGGAACAGCCCCTCCGAATCGCTCCACGGCGCGCTGACCAGCGGGATGCCGCAGGCCAGCGCTTCGAACACGCGGATGGTCGGGATGCCCGGCAGCATGTCGACGTAGAAGCGGCGCGGCACATGGACGGTGACCCGATGGCGGGCGAAGATCTCCGGCGCGCGGGCGTTCGGCAGCCAGCCCTTGTAGGCAATGCCGTAACGCTTCAGCATCGCCAGGGCCTCGACCGGATAGCGCACGCCGTAGATCTCCAGCGGCAGCCCCGTCGCCTTGGCGGGCGCGAACAGGAAGCGCTCCAGCTCCTCCGTCCGCTCGCCGTCGCCCCAATTGCCGATCCACACCGCGCCGGCGCGTGGGGCCTCCTCCGCCGGCGGATGGAACAGCCGGATGTCGGCCGCCTCGTGCCAGACGAAGACCCGGCCCTCCCAGCCCCAGCGGCGGTAGACCGCCGCCAGCGTCTCGCCGAAGGCCAGCACGCCATCATAGCCGGACAGGTCGAAGGCATTGATCGCTTTGGGATCGCTGACCGCGCGGTGGTGGGTGTCGTGGAACAGCAGGGTGAAGCGCCCGCCGCGCCTGCGCGCCTCCCCGACCGCCGCGACCAGCGCCGGGTCGTTCCATTCATGGACGATCACCAGATCGGCGCCGTCGCAGCCGGCTTCCACATCGAAGCCCTTCGGCATCACCCGCGACGACAGCTCTGGATAGGCACTGCGGTAGGCGTACAGCCCGGCCTCGCCATGGTCGGCCAGCAGGTTCTGCAGGCTCCAGGCGCCTTCGGGTTCCAGCACCTGCACGTCATGGCCGCGGGCGATCAGGTCGCGCAGGACCCCGCGCAGGAAATGGGCGTTGCCGTGATTCCAGCAGGAGGCCAGCGAATGGGTGAAATAGACGATCCTCACGCGATCACCTCCGAACGCACGGGATGCGTCACCGACCAATAGACGTCGAGCATCCCGGCGGTGAGCCGGTCCATGTCATAGCGGGCGGCGCGGCGGCGGGCGGCGGTGCCGAGCCGCCGGGCCTCCAGTGGGTCGTCCAGCAGCCGGCGCAGGGTCGCGGCCAGCGCCCTGGCATCGCCCGGATCGGCGAAGATGGCGGTGCCGTCCCATAACTCGCGGAAGCTGGCGATGTCCGACAGCACCAGCGCGCAGCCGGCCTGCGCCGCCTCCAGCACCGTCAGCCCGAACGGCTCGTACAAGGGCAGCGAGGCGAAGACCGGCGCCCGCGCCATCCATCCGGCGACCGACGCGCCGTCCAGCCGGCCCAGTGCCTTGGCATGGGTCAGCCCGACGCGGTGCCCGGTCGGGCTTTCCAGCGGCCCGGCGGCGAAGACCGGCACGTCCAGCAGCTTGGCCGCCGCATCCAGCAGTTCGACGTTCTTGCCCGAATCCCACAGCCGCCCGGCGGTGAAGACGAAGCGTTCCCGCCCCATGGCGGCCCGCCGCGGCCCAGCCTTGCGGGCATAGCGCCCGTTGCGGACCACCACCGGCGGCGCCACGCCGTAGAGCGCCGCGGTCGCGTCGGCGAATGCGGCGCTGGGCGCCACCAGCACATCGCAGGCCTGATAGCCGCGGCGCAGCAGCTCGGTCCGCCAGCGGAAATCCTCCGGCATCTCGCCGCCGCGCACCGCCACCCACCAACTCGCCATGCAGGAATGGCAGACGCCGACGACCGGCATGGTGAAGCCGGCGTCGGCGGCCAAGGCCGGGCTGTTCAGATGCACGACATCGGGACCGAGCCGCGCGGCCAGATCGCCCAGCGCCTCCGCCGTGCGGCGCACCGCGGCTTCGTCGGGAGCGGTCCAGTCGAGCGCCAGCCCGGTGTCGATCAGTTCCAGCCCGTCCACCGCGGCGGCGGCGGCGACCTGATCGGGGTGGGGCGACGGCCCCAGCACCGCCAGCGTCACCCGCGTCCCCTGCCCCGCCAGTTCGCGCGCCAGATCCAGCGCATAGGTCCACACCCCGCCGACGCTGTCGGCCGTCATCAGCACATAGGGTGGTTCTGCAGGCGGCGGCTTCTTTTGGGCACTCGTCAGCGGCAGGAGCATGCCGCCTCCAGTTCCGTCAGCGGCAAAGGCTCGTCCTCCTGGATGTCGCTCAGGCGATCGAACTGGGCAAGGTAATGCTCGTGCGCCCGTTCCCACGCCCGGTCGTCCGGCTCGCCCCACAGGCGACGGTAATCGGGCGAGGCCGGATAGGGGTAGAGCGGCACCGGGTCGTTGGCCCACACCCCGGCGGCCAGCAGCTTCTCGCGCCAGGCCTTCACCATGTCGGCATCGTCGCCGGCCACCGCGATCAGGTTGGCCTGGACGAAGGGCACGCTGCGCCGGGCATGGATCAGCCGGTCGGCCAGATCGTCGGTGCTCATCCGGCATTTCTTGTCGAGCGAGGCGCGCCCCTCCTCGGTCAGGCTTTCCACCCCGGCCTCGATCGACACGCAGCCGGCCGCCCCCAGCAGGTCGAGCATCTCCGGCTTCCACAGGTCGATGCGCGTCTGCACGCCGAACTCGATCGGCCGTTCCACCAGCGCTTCCAGCAGGTCGCGCCGGGGCAGGAAGATCTCGTCGATGAAATAGACGTAGCGCACGCCGGCCGCGATCAGGCCATCAATCTCCTCCAGGATGATGGCGGTGTCGCGCCTCCGGTACTGGTCGCGGAAATCGATCTTGGCGCAGAAGCTGCAGTTGTAGGGGCAGCCGCGCGACGCCTCCACCTCCGCCCCCGGCCCCGGCCCGACCGGTGCGGTGCCGTAACGGTGATGGTGGTGCGGGTGGCGCTGCAGCCACTCCACCGGCCAGGACAGCGCCGGCAGGTCGGTGAAGCGCGCGGCATGCGGTCCGCCGGTCACCACCAGATCGCCGTCCCGGTAAAAGGCCAGCGACGGTATGTCGTCCAGCACCAAACCGTCCGCAAGTTTGGCGACGATCTCCTCGCACTCCCCGCGCACCACCAGATCGACGCCGAGCTTGCTCAACGTGGGCGCCGGGGTGGTGGAGCCGTGCGGGCCGACCGCGACGGTACGCCCGCCCCGGCCGTCGAGCGCTGCCAGGAATTCCTTCGGCACGCGCAGTTCCGGCTGGGCGCAGCGCCAGAACAGGTAGGTCGGCGCCGTGGTCAGCACGGTCATGTCGGCCGCGAATGCGGCGATCCGTTCCGCCATCTCCGCGTTCGACAGGCCGTCCAGCGCGCCGTCCAGCAGCAGCACCTCGTGCCCGGCCTGTTCCAGCAGCGCCTTGGCATATCCCAGCTCCAGCGGCAGATGCGCTTCGCGGCATCCGAAATAGATGCTGTGGTCGAAGCTCCAGGCCGGGTTGACCAGCGCAACCCTCATCAGGCGGCCTCCACCGACTGGGCGGCTTCCGACACGCCGCTCTTCTCCGCCCGCAGCCATTCGGCGAGCAGCGCCACGCCGCGCTTCCACTCCGTCGGCGCGGCCAGCCCCAGCGCGTCGCGGACCGCGCGGGTGTCCGACACGTAATAGCGCTGGTCGCCGGCCCGCCAGTCGCCGTAGCTGACCTCCACCTTGCGGCCCATCAGATACTCGATATGCGCGATCAGTTGGCGCAGGCTGATGGCGTTCCCCGCCCCGCCGCCGAGGTTGAAGGCGCGACCCTTCACCTGCTCGATCCGCTCCCAGGCGGAGACATAGGCCTGCACCGCATCGGCGGCGAACAGCACGTCGCGCACCTGCCGGCCGTCGCCGTAGATGGTGATCGGCTCGCCGTTCAGCGCGCGGATCAGGAAATGGGCGACCCAGCCCTGGTCCTCCGTCCCCATCTGGCGCGGGCCGTAGATGCAGCTCATCCGCAGCACGGCGGTCGGCAGGTCGAAGCTGCGGGCGTAATCCAGCACATACTGGTCCGCCGCGCCCTTGGAACAGCCATAGGGGGTGTGGAAGTCGAGCGGCCGGGCTTCCGACACGCCATGCGCGCGGATGGTGGGATCGACCGGCGCATAGGCGTCATCCACCAGTTCCAGAGGCACGTCGGCGAGGTCGCCATAGACCTTGTTGGTGCTGGCGAAGATCACCGGCGTGCGCCTGCCCTGATTCTGGCTGTGACGGCGGACCGCCTCCAGCAGGGACAGGGTGCCGCGGATGTTCACTTCGAAATCGTCGACCGGGTCGACCATGCTGGTGGTAACCGCGACCTGGGCGGCCAGATGGAACACCGCCTTGGCATCCCTGGCGGCGTCCGCCAGCGCCTGCTCGTCGCGCAGGTCGGCGGTGACGGCGCTGATGCGCGACGGGTGGCGGGCCTGCAGCCAGCGCAGGTTCCGCTCCACCCCCGGACGGCGCAGCGCATCATAGATCAGCACGTCATTCCCGTCCGACGCCAGCCGGTCGGCAAGGTTCGATCCGATGAAGCCGGCGCCGCCGGTGATGAGGACCGGATTCTTGGTTGCGCTCATGCCACCAGACCCCGCTCTTCCAGTTCGCGGCGGGCGTCGGCGACGCGGTCCTGCGCCTCCTGCCGGGCGACCCATTCCGCCAGTTCGGCCAGCCCTTCGGAGAAGCTCTCCTGCCGCTCATAGCCCAGCACGGTGCGGGCCTTGGTCAGGTCGGGGATGTTGTGGCGGATGTCGCCGGCGCGCGCCTTGCCGGTGATCTCCGGCGACAGGTCGGCGCGGCCCATCGAGGCGGCCTGCATCAGCGCCACCTCCTCCACCGTGCGTTCCTCGCCGGAGCCGATGTTGAACACCTCGCCGTTGGCCGCCGGGTTGTCCAGCGCCAGCAGGAAGGCGCGGGCCACGTCGCGGACATGGACGAAATCGCGGCGCTGCTGCCCGTCCTCGAAGATCATCGGGCGCTGGCCGTTGGCAATGCGCGAGGCGAAGATCGCCAGCACGCCGGTGTAGGGGTTCGACAGCGCCTGCCCCGGCCCGTAGGCGTTCCACAGGCGAAGCGCCGAGCCCTCCATCCCATACTGGGCGGTCAGCGTCAGGGTCAGCCGCTCCTGCACATATTTGCCGATGGCGTAGACCGACTTCAGCGCCGGGCGCTTGCTTTCCGGGGTGCGCACCGGCACCAGCGGCCGGCCCTGCTGGTCGAGCGGGTCCCAGGACCCATCGGGATTGCGGGCGCCCCGGACGACGTCCTCCATCAGCGTGCCGTCGGCGGTGCGGTACAAACCCTCGCCATAGATGCTCATGGACGAGGCGACGACGACGCGGCGCACCGGCTTATCGATCAGGCGCTGGAACAGGACGGCTGTGCCGTAGTCGTTCACCGAAGTGTAGCGGTCGACCGCATACATGCTCTGGCCGACGCCGACCTCCGCGGCGAGGTGGATCACCGAACCGACGCCTTCCAGCGCACGGGCGACCATCGCCTCGTCCCGCACGTCGCCGACCAGCAGTTCCACGTCGGCATCCAGTTCGTCGGGACGCTGCCGCGTCGGATGCACCTGTTCGATCAGACTGTCGAGCACCCGGACGCGGTCGCCGCGGGCAAGCAGGGCCTTGGCGACATGGCGGCCGATGAAGCCGGCTCCGCCAGTGACGAGAACGGTCTCTCCCACAAGTCCCTCCGAGGAATTTGATACGATTCTTGACGTTGACGTGCGGAAACAAGGGGCAGGGCCTGCGGATATCGACACCGCGAGCCCCCCGCTCGTTCCCGCAAGTTGCCCAGGGCGTCCTGTGCGGTTTTATTTGGCAGACGAATTGCAACTCTCCAGAGGAGCTGCAGCAGCTTCATTGCCGACGTTAACACCGGCTCCAAAAATTGCGCACCTCGTCCAAAAGGCTTGCTACCAACGACCGATCTTCCGATGATTCCTTTTCACGTCTACAAATATCCATGCTCCGTAAAGTGACGTGCATTTAAGGATGGGAGAGCTTCGTGACTGGGAAAAAGCTCCGGGTAGCAATCGCTGGCGTTGGAAATTGTGCATCATCTTTTGTGCAAGGGATATGCTATTATGCCGACGCTAAAGCCAATGAGCCGCCCCCGGGGCTTATGACTGTCGATCTTGGCGGCTATCACGTTGGAGACATCGAGATTTCTGCCGCCTTCGATGTTGCAGCCTCGAAAGTGGGGTTCGATGTCGGAGAGGCTATTTTCGCACCTCCTAATAATACTGTTCGCTTCGCCAAGCCCCCGCGCTTTGGCGTGCCGGTGGACCGCGGTCCGACGCTGGACGGCATCGGCAAATACCTGGCCGGCGACATCGCCGAATCGGAGCAGCGGCCGGTGAACGTGGCGGAAACCCTGCGCCGCACCGGCACCGACATCCTGGTCTCCTACCTGCCGGTCGGATCGCAGCAGGCCACGGAATTCTACGCCGAACAGGCGCTGGAGGCCGGCTGCGCCTTCGTCAACTGCATCCCGGTCTTCATCGCCTCCAACCCCGTCTGGGCGCGGCGCTTCGCCGAGCGCGGCCTGCCGATCATCGGCGACGACATCAAGAGCCAGGTCGGCGCCACCATCGTCCACCGCATGCTGGCCAACCTGTTCCGCGAGCGCGGTGTGCGGCTTGACCGCACCTATCAGCTGAATTTCGGCGGCAACACCGACTTCAAGAACATGCTGGAACGCGAGCGCCTGGAATCGAAGAAGATCTCCAAGACCCAGGCGGTCACCAGCCAGCTCGACGTGCCGCTCGACCCCGACGACGTGCATGTCGGCCCCAGCGACCATGTGCCGTGGCTGACCGACCGCAAATGGGCGCATATCCGGCTGGAAGGCACAACCTTCGGCGGCGTGCCGCTGAATGTGGAGCTGAAGCTTGAGGTCTGGGACAGCCCCAACTCCGCCGGCATCGTCATCGACGCGGTGCGCTGCGCCAAGCTGGCGCTCGACCGCGGCATCGCCGGCCCGCTGGTCGGCCCGTCCAGCTACTTCATGAAGTCGCCGCCCGAACAGTTCACCGACCACGAGGCACGGGAACGCACGCTGCGCTTCATCGCCGGGGAACCTCTTGAGACCAAGCCGACCCGCCTGATGTGAGCGGCGGCATGGAGACCATTTTCATCCTGGTGCGCCACGGTTCGCACGACCGGCTGGGCTCGGTCCTATGCGGCCGCATGGCCGGCGTGACGCTGAGCGCCCAGGGCCGGGCGGAGGCCGATTCGCTGGCCGACCGCCTGTCGTCACTGCGCCTGACCGCCGTGCTGTCCAGCCCGCTGGAGCGCGCCGTCGAGACCGCCACCCCAATCGCCGAGAGGCAGGGCTTGTCGCCGACCATCGAGCCGGCGCTGAACGAACTCGACCTCGGCGCCTGGAGCGGCAAGCGGTTCGAGGAGCTGCACGGCGACCCCGCCTGGGACCTGTGGAACCGGGCGCGCAGCCATGCCCGCCCCACTCCCGGTGAGACTCCAGGTGAGTCGATGGCGGAGGCGCAGGTGCGGATCGCGGCCCTGCTCGACCGGCTGCGCTGCGCCCATCCCGGCGGCACGCTGGCGCTGGTCAGCCATGGCGACGTCATCAAGGCGGCGCTGGCCCACGCCATGGGGCTGCCGCTCGACTTCTACGGACGATTCGAAATCAGCCCGGCCTCCCGCAGCGTCCTGATCGCCGGCGATTGGGGGCTGAAGGTCCACAGCATCAACGAGGGTGCGGCATGACGAGCCTGACGGCCGACCAGATCCGCGAACGCGTCGCAGAACTCGGCGACTGGTTCCACAACATCGACCTCAACGGCGTGCGCACGGCGCCCGATCATTTCCTCAACGACTACCCGAACGTGAAGTGGAAGCGCTTCGAGCATGCGGTGCCGAAGGATCTGACCGGCCGCACCGTGCTCGACATCGGCTGCAACGGCGGTTTCTACTCCATCGAGATGAAGCGTCGCGGCGCCGACCGGGTGGTCGCCATCGACTTCGACGACCGCTATCTGGCCCAGGCGAAATTCGCCGCCGAGGTGACCGGCCAGGACATCGAATTCCACAAGATGTCGGTCTACGACGTCGCCAAGCTCGGCGAGAGTTTCGATGTCGTGCTGTTCATGGGCGTGCTCTATCACCTGCGCCACCCGCTGCTGGCGCTGGACCTGATCCACGACCATGTCGCCAAGGATTTGATGATCTTCCAGTCGATGCAGCGCGGCTCGGCCGAGGTGGCGCCGGTGCGCGCCGACTACGACTTCTTCGAACAGGATCACTTCGACGATCCCGGCTATCCGAAGCTGCATTTCATCGAACACGACTACGCCCGCGACTGGACCAACTGGTGGGCGCCGAACGCCGCCTGCGCCGAGGCCATGCTGCGCAGCGCCGGCTTCGCCATCGTCGAGCATCCGGAACGCGAGGTCTATGTCTGCCGCCGGGTCGACCGCCCGACGGAGGCGGGGGCCGTCTATCCCGCCCAGCCAAAAGAAGACGCCGTGAAGAAAGGGACCGTGGGATGATCGAAGCCGCCAAGATCTGGAACGAGCCGAACAACAAGTCGCACTGGGATCCCAACCTCGACCCCGAATGGGACCTGTTCGCCCGCATGACCGTCCTGGCCGGACAGGCGATCCGGGCGGAGAATTCCACCATCACCCGCGTTCTGGGCGGCATGTCGCCCATCGATCCGTCCTTCGTCCGCCGGCTCGACGAGCGCGGCGTGCTGGACGAGGTGGATGTCGTGGCGGTCCACGGCTTCCCGCTCGACTGGAATCTCTGGCAGATCCACGAGTGGCCGAACAAGATCGACGAGATCCGCGCCGTCACCAACAAGCCGATCTGGGTGACGGAGGCCGGCGTGTCCTCCTTCGGCGCCGAGGAGGTGCAGGCCTGGGGCGTCAAGCGCACCGCGGAGCTGCTGATCGGCAAGGTGCCGCGCATCCACTGGTACAGCCTGTATGACCTGCCCAGTCATTGGGAGGCCACAACCCGCCACAAGGAGGCGGAGGGGTCGTCCTACTACCGCCATTTCCACATGGGCCTGCTGCGCGCCGACGGCACGCCGAAACCGGCGGTGGAGGCCTTCGCGCCTTATGCCGGGCAGATGGGCATCTGCCAGTGGTTCCATTTCGAGGACCACCGGCTTGACGAGGCGGTGGGCTGGCTGAAACGGCTGGGCGTCCGCCACCTGCGCACCGGCCTGTCCTGGGCCGACAGCTTCCGCCCCAACGCGCTCGACTGGTTCGACCGCCAGATGGAGGCTCTGGCCGATTTCGAGGTCACCGTCACCTTCTGCTTCACCCCCGAACACCGGGGCGTCGAACCCCACCACACCAGCCCGCCCCAGGTGGCGGAGGAGTTCGCGGAGTTCTGCGCCGCCATGATCCGACGCTACGGCACCACGCGGACGGCCGACACGGCGGCGTCGATGGCGGCGGTGGGGTAAGCCGCAAAGCGTCGGGATAGCGCGCAGAACCGTCAAAAGCGGTTCCGATGGAGCAATCACCCGGCCGGGCATCTCCATAGGATCGGTGCAGTCCAGCGCCACCACGGAGATGCCCCATGACGGCTCGCCTTCGCGCGGCGGCGGTCGCCCTTTTGTTGTGGACCGGCTCGGCCTATGCGGCCGATCCGCCGCCGCTGACCAACACCCGCTTCGACGAGGACTACCGCTATCTGCTGTCGCCCCAGGCACGGTCCGGTGCCGGTTGGGAGCGGTTCAAGGCCATCCCGGTCACGTCGGACGGCTTCGCCTCGCTGTCCTCCGGGCTGGAGCTGCGCCTGCGCGGCGAGGCGGTCCGCAACAGCGGCTGGGGCCAGGACGAGACGCGCAACGACGCCTATGGGCTGTGGCGCGCCCTGCCCTACGCCGACCTGCGTTTCGGAGAAAGCCTCCGCCTGTTCGGCCAGCTGATCATGGCCGACACGGTGGGCAAGCTGGACCCGCTTGCCCCGCCGGATGCCGACCGCATAGACCTGATGCAGGGATTCGCCGACCTGAATGCCCCTTTGGGCGATGCCCAGGGCACGTTGCGCGTCGGCCGCCAGATGCTGGCCTATGGTTCGGAACGGCTGATCTCCATCCGCTACGGTGCCAACGTCCCCCGCTCCTTCGACGCGGTGAAGGGCATCGTCACCGCCGGCCCCTGGCGGGTCGACGCCTTCCTCGGCCGCCCGATCCAGCCGGCGCCGGAGCTGTTCGACGACGGCCGCGACGCCCGCCGCTCCGCCTGGGCGCTCTACGCCACGCGACCGCTCGATCTGGAGTGGACCGACAGCGCCGGGCTCGACGCCTATTACATCGGCTACCGCAACCGCCGCGCCGGCTTCGACGCGGGTGCTGCACGCGAACTGCGCCACACGGTCGGTTTGCGCGCCTTCGGCAAGGCCGCCGGCTGGGACTGGAACTGGGAGGCCATGGGCCAGTTCGGCCGCTTCGGCAGCGGATCGATCCGGGCCTGGTCGCTCGCCACCGACACCGGCTACCGCTTCACCACCCTGCCGCTGCAACCGCGCCTCGGCCTGAAGGCCAACATCGCCAGTGGCGACGGCAATCCCCGCGACGACCGGCTGGAGACCTTCAATCCCCTGTTCCCGCGCGCCAAGTATTTCGGCGAACTGACGCCGGTCGGCCCCTACAACCTGATGAACCTGCACCCATCGCTGGACCTCGCCTTGTCCGACGAATTCAGCCTGGCCGCCTCAGCCATTGCCTTTTGGCGCGAGAGCCTGGCCGACGGCGTGTACGACCTGACCGGCGGTCTTCTGCGCTCCGGAACCGGATCGCGGGCACGCTATGTCGGCACCCAGGGCGAACTGGTGCTGTCCTACAGCTCCGGCCGATCCTTCGAAGGGCTGATCTCCTACTCGGCATTCCGTCCCGGTCCCTTCCTGAAGGACAGCGGCCCGGCGAAGACCATCCATTTCGCAGGCATGGAAGCCGCCTTCAAATTCTAAAAAGCGGGAGCCCCGCACCCGGAATGCGGTCTGGCGCGTTCAGACTATCGAAGAACAACAAAACGGATCCGGACGGAAGGCCGATGGACAAACCGGCGGAGCGGCGGCTTCAGGACAGGCGGCGGGCGAAGCCTTCCCCGCGCAAGGGGAAGCTGCTGCATGTCCGCTCCGGCCTGTCGGCGGAAAAGACGCTGCTGGTGCGCATCGGGATCGTCATCGTCCTGATCACGCTGGTCATCGCGGTGTTCTGGTTCGACCGCGACGGGCTGAAGGACCAGATCGACGGCAACATCAGTTTCCCCGACGTTCTCTACTTCGCCATGATCACGGTGACCACCGTCGGCTATGGCGACATCGTGCCGGTCAGCCACACTGCCCGCCTGATCGACGCCTTCGCCGTCACGCCGATCCGCATCTTCATCTGGTTCATCTTTCTCGGCACCGCCTACGAGCTGGTGGTGCAGAGGATCGTGGAGGAATTCCGATTGAGCCGCATTCAGAAGCAGTTGCAGGGGCACATCGTGCTGTGCGGCTTCGGGCACAGCGGGTTCATCGCCGCGCAGGAGACGGTCTCGAAGGGCCATCCCGCCGACCACATCGTCGTCATCGACGAATCGGAGGAGCGCATCCAACTGGCGGCCGAATGCGGCTTCATCGGCCTGCTCGGCGACGGCACCAGCGAGGACACGCTGACCAAGGCCTGCGTGGGCCGGGCGAAGGCGGTGATCGTCAGCACCGGGCGGGACGACACCACCGTCCTGGTGGTCCTGACCGTGCGCCACCTGTCCGCCGACACCAAGATCGTCGCCAGCATCAAGCAGGAGGAGAACATCAAGCTCGCCAATCTCAGCGGCGCCGACCTCGTGGTGTCGCCGCCCAAGATCGGCGGCTATCTGATGGCCGACGCGGTGGAGACGCGGCACGCCACCCCCTTCCTGTGCGACCTGATGTCGACCGGCGGGCAGATGGTGCTGAGCGAACGGCGGGCGGAAGCGGACGAGGTCGGCAAAACCATGGCGGAGGTCTCCGCCGGCATGGTCGTCCAGGTCCACAGCCACGGCCGGGATATCCCCTTCACCGAGCGCAACCGCTACATCATCCAGGCGCAGGACACGCTGCTGATCATCAGCCCGCCGCAGTCCGTCGGCAAGGAGGCCCGGCCGTAGGCGTCCTCACCCTGGCATAGCCTTGGAGCATCGCCTTGGGGCTTCACCTCGGGCTTTCACCTTGGGCCTTCGGGGGGCTTCACGCCCCATTGCGACGGCCCGGCTGCGGGGCGCCGCCGAGGCGCACGGCCTGACCCATCAGTTCGACGACAACCGTGCGCAGGTCGGTCGCGGCAACGGGCTTGTGAAGAAGGCGGTATCCTCCCGCCTGGGCTTCGGCCAGCCGTTCCGGCGCCGTATCGCCCGTCACGATCGCCGCCGGGATCCGTCTGCCGAGCCGGGCATGCACGGCACGGATCACATCCAGCCCGGTCTCGCCGTCGCGCAGCCGGTAATCGGCCAGCAGGATGTCGGGCGGGTGGTCGTCCAGCACCCCGATCGCCTCGTTGCGGCAGGATCCGGTCAGCACCCGGTATCCCCAGGTCTCGATCATCGCCTGCATCCCGGCCCGAACCAGTTCCTCGTCGTCGACCACAAGGACGACGCCGCTGCATTCCTCCGGCGCGACCGCCTCGCTCCGACAGGGAGAGGCGCCGCCGGCCTCGATCAGCGGCACCGTGACGGCGAAGGTCGATCCGCGTCCGGGGATCGACCGGACCTCCACCTCATGTCCCAGCAGGCGCGCCAGCCGCCGAACCACCGCAAGCCCCAGGCCCAGCCCCTTGTCGCGGTCGCGCTCGGGGTTGCCGACCTGGAAGAACTCCTCGAATACTTCCTGCTGACGGTCCGGCGCGATGCCGATGCCGGTGTCGGCCACCTCGATGCGCAACTGACCGTCGCGCCGCCGGCACCCGACGAGCACCCCGCCCCGCTCCGTGTAGCGCAGGGCATTCTCCACCAGATTGCGCAGAATGCGCTCCAGCAGCACCGGGTCGCTCTGCACCACCGTGCCGCAGCCGCTCGTCCGGAACCGCAGTCCCTGTTCCGCCGCGCGCAGGGTGTATTCGTCGGCCAGGCGCTGGATGATGGGGGCGATCGGCATCGCCACCGGGTTGGCCGTCACCAGCCCGGCATCCAGCTTCGAGACGTCGAGCAGCCCATCGAGCAGCATGCGCAAGCCGTCCATCGACTGCTCCATGGAGCGGAGAATGCGCATCCCCGGAGTTCCTTCGACATGGCCCTGCAGCGCCCCCATGAACAGGACCAGCGACTGCACCGGCTGGCGCAGGTCGTGGCTGGCCGAGGCAAGGAACTTGGACTTCGCCACATTCGCCCGCTCGGCTTCCGACTTGGCCGTGCGCAGCCTGTCCTCGAAGCGCTTGCGCTCGGTGATGTCGCGGGCGATGCCGACGACGCCGACGACATGCCCATCGGAGTCCCGCAGGGGTGCCTTGGTCGTCAGGCAGAAGCGTATCTGTCCGCTTGTGCAGTCGAGGATCTCCTCCTCCAGCACCACGATCTCGCCGGTCTCGATCACCTGCCGGTCGACCGCCTCGATATGGGAAGCGAGTTTGGGCGGGTAGAAATCCCGGTCGCGCGCGCCCAGCACCCGGTCGCGGCCGGCACCGAACAGGCGGCAGGTGGCGTCGTTGACCACGAGGAACCGCCCGTCCGCCCCCTTCACGAACACCGGGTCGGTGATGCCCTCGATCAGCGTCCCCAGCAGCCTGTTGGTCTGCTGAAGAGTCTGCTCGATCATCCGGCGCTGGGTGATGTCGCGCATGATGCCGGTGAAGAAGCGCTGCTCGCCGTCCCACCATTCGGCGATCGCGAGTTCCAGCGGAAACTGCGTTCCGTCCCGCCGCCACCCCTCCACCTCGCGCCCCGAACCGATGATCCGGGGAATCCCGGTTCGCAGGTAGTGGCCGATATACTCCTTGTGCCGGGACCGGTCGGGCTCCGGCATCAGTTCCGACACGTTGCGCCCGACCATGTCCTCGGCGGCGTAACCGAAGATGCGCTCGGCGGCAGCATTGAAGGACTGCATCACGCCGGCTTCGTCGATCACCACCATCGCGTCCACGGCGGTTTCCACCACGGCGCGATACCGGGTTTCAGCCCTTTCCGTGGCGGCGCGGGCCTGCCGTTCCGCCTGCTCAGCCGCCTCGGCCGCGCGTTGCGCCGCGCGCATTTCCAATTCGTGCATGACGATGCGGGCGAATTCCGCCAGATCGCTCTGCTCCTGCTCGCCGAAATCATGCCGCGGCTCATAGTCGATGAGGCAGAAGGTTCCCAGCAGCAGCCCCTCCGGCGTCCTCAGCGGCGACCCGGCATAGAAGCGGATGAACGGCTCTCCGGTGACGAGGTCGTTATGGGCGAACCGCTCGTCCGCCATGGTGTCGTGCACCACCATCGTGCGGTCTTCGAGGATCGTGTAGGCGCAGAAGGACAGCCGGCGGGCGGTGTGCTGGACATGGAAGCCGTAGCGCGCCTTGAACCATTGGCGGCTTTCGTCGACCAGGCTGACCAAGGCGGTCGGCACATGGAAGAAGCGGGCGGCAAGCTTGGTCAGCCGGTCGAAGACCGGGTCCGGCGGCGTGTCGAGGATGCAATATCCCTTCAGCCGGTCGATGCGGGCCGGTTCGTTGAGAGGCCATGGCGGCTCAACGAAGGTCACCGGCAGACCCGCGGGGCCAATGCCCAAAGGAATGACGCCTCACACTGCGGTTTGGACATCCCAACGGCAACCGCATCAAGGGCTCTGCTGGCATCGGGATCGACGTGGCGCACGACCGCTCTCCATAGCCGGAACGACAGCTGCCACCCTGCATCGAGCCATGCACAGGGATGGCGACATCGGCTACTGGACCAACAGAACGGCTCTCCACAATGTTCCTGTTGCTGACAATCTCTTATACTTACAGTCAGGGGCCGCCGTCCCCGTCGTCGCGGGAACGGCGGCCCGAAAGGGCTCACACGGCGCCGATGCCGACTCAGCCCCCCACTCAGCCCTTGTAATGCCGACCGAAGCGGTTGTTCAGGAAGGCGTCCAGCGGCACCTGTTCCTGCCGGATGAAGCCGGCCTGCGGGATGGAGCCCTCGCGCAGCAGGTCCAGCACGGCGCAGATGCCGGCGGCGGTGGTCACCTGGATGGCGCTCCAGGTGCGGCCGGCGATGGGCTTGCTGTAGATCTTGGTGGCGAAGGTCTCCTGCCGCAATTCGCCCTCCTGCATGCCGGTGGCGGTCGCCAGCACCAGCACCACGTCCTGCAGGGTCAGCGGCACCGCGGTCTCCAGCACGTCCTTCAGCAGGTGGCGTCGCTCGCCCAGCCGCAGGTCGCGGATCAGCAGGCGGACGATGTCGCGGTGGCCGGGATAGCGCACCGTCTTGTAATCGAGGTTCCGCACCTTGCCGGCCAGCGTCTCGCACAGGGAGCCCAGCCCGCCCGAGGTGTTGAACGCCTCGTAATCGACGCCGTCCAACGCAAAGCGCTCGTCGCCCTCCAGCGGCATCACCTCGTGCGGACGGCCGTCGATGATGGCCTCGCACGGGTTGCAGTATTCGTTGATCAGCCCGTCGGTGCTCCAGGTCAGATTGTATTTCAGGGCGTTGGTCGGGTATTGCGGCAGGGCGCCGACCCGGAGATGCAGGTTGTGCAACTCGTCGAAACGCCGGGCCAGATCATGCCCGACGATGGAGATGAAGCCGGGCGCCAGGCCGCATTGCGGGATCAGCGCGGTGTCGGCGGTCTCCGCCAGCATCTTCACCTTGCGGGTGGCGGCGACATCCTCGGTCAGGTCCAGGTAATGGGCGCCGGCCGCGACGGCGGCGGTGGCGATGGCCGGGGTCAGCGTGAAGGGGCAGGCGCTCAGCACCGCATGCTGGCCGGCCATGGCGGCACGCAGGGAGTGCGGATCCTCCACATCGACCCGCGTCACCCGCAGCCCGGCACGCTCGGCGCGGTACAGCAGCGCCTCGTCCCGGTCGCCGATGGTGACGGCGAAATCGTCGGTCTCGGACAGCAGCGTGCCGATCATCGACCCGATCTTGCCCGCACCCAGAACCAGAACCTTCATCGTTGCCATGTCTCCCGCTCCTCTGTTCTGCCGTGTCCCGTGTTGGCGAGCCGCGCTGACCATTTGGCTCGCACACAAAAGGTGTCGGCGGATGCGGCCAGGCAGAACCGGGCAATGCGCCGGGAGCGCCGGAGATTTCCGTTGGAATGACGGGATGTCCGTTGAAATGACGGACGCGCTTTATCCCTCGCGCCATCTCGGCAGCGGCGCTAAGGTCGCAGCCGGTTTTCCCATATCCGGCCCGCACCCATGACGATCCGCCAACTGACCGCCCCGCATGCCGTCCTGCTGGAGGAGCCGCAAAACGGCGTTCCCCAGACCAGCGAGATGATCCGTGGCGAGCGTTTCCGCATTCTGGAGGAGCGTGACGGCTGGCTGCGGGCGGAGAACGCCTTCGACGGGCATGTCGGCTGGCTGCCGCCGGGCACCGCGCATCGGGAGGCGGTTGCCCCCACCCACCGCGTGCGGGCTTTGCGCGCCGACCTGCACCCCGGACCGACGCACCGGGCGCCGCCGGTGGCGACGCTCAGCTTCGGCTCGCTGGTGACGCTAGACGGCCGGGCCGAGAATGGCTGGGTCGGCACCGACGACGGGCTGTGGCTGTTCGCGGGATGGCTGGAGCTGGTGGATGCGGCCCCCGCGACCGACCACATCGCCACCGCGCTGCGCTTTCTGGAAACGCCCTATGTCTGGGGCGGGCGCAGCAGCTTCGGCATCGACTGTTCCGGGCTGGTGCTGACCGCCATGGCGGCGGCCGGGGTGGTCTCACACCACAGCAGCGGGATGCAGCGCAAGGATGACCGGCTGGGGGCATGGGTGTCCGACGATGGCCGCGGCGTCGACTACCGACGCGGCGACATCGTCTTCTTCCCCGGCCATGTCGGGCTGATGGTGGACGGGACGAACCTGCTGCACGCCACCGTCTTCACCATGTCAGTCGTGATCGAGCCGCTGAGCGAGGTCGCCAAGCGCGCGGAGATCAACGGAGTGCGCCGTCCCAACCTGACGCGGGCGTAGCGCCTCCCCCACCAGCAGCAGGGTCGGTCCCTTGCCGGCGGCTACCCCCTGCTCCGCCATCTCGCCGAGCGTCGTCCAATAGCGCCGCTCGTCGGGCCGGCAACCATTCTCGACCGCCAGCACCGGCGTTTCGGCCGGCAGCCCGGCCCCGGTCAGCCCCTGGCCGACGGCGCGCGCCTGCTCGCGTCCCATATAGATCGCCAGCGTGCCCTGCGGATCGGCCAACCGCGCCCAGTCGGGCTCGAACCGCTCGCCGTCGCGGCCATGGGCGGTGACGAAGGTCACGGCGCGCGACACCCCACGCCTGGTCAGCGACAGGCCGGTGGAAGCGGCACAGCCGAGCGCCGCGGTGATGCCGGGGATGACGCGCACCGGAATGCCGAGGCTGTCGAGATGCTCGATCTCCTCGCCGGCGCGGCCGAACACCATCGGGTCGCCGCCCTTCAGCCGCACCACCCGCTTGCCGCGTTGCGCATGGAAGGCGATCAGCGCGTTGATCTCCCCCTGCGGCAGCGAATGCCGGCCAGACCGCTTGCCGACGCAGATGCGCTCGGCCTTCGGATGGGCGAGGTCGAGGATGCCGGCGCCGACCAGCGCGTCATAGAGCACGACCTCGGCGGCGGCCAATGCCTTCACCGCCGCGACGGTGAGCAGGTCGGGGTCGCCGGGGCCGGCGCCGACGAGCGTCACTTGCCCCCACCTATCCTCCCCCGCTGGGCGGGGGAGGGACTGCCGCCGAACGCCGACAAAGCACCTGTTCCCCTCCCCCGCCCAGCGGGGGAGGGTCAGGGTGGGGGCACCGCCGCCGGCGCCCGCGATTCGCGGGACCAAGAGGCGCGCCAACGCCGCGAGACCATCACGCCACTTCGCGCTGATGAGCATGACGAAGCACCTCCTTGAGTTCAGGCACGCAGGAACCACAATTCGTGCCGGCCTTCAACGCCGCACCGATCTCCGCCACGCTGGTCAGCTGCCGGTCACGGATGGCGCCGACCAGCCGGTTGATGCCGACGCTGAAACAGGCGCAGACGATCCGCCCTTCATCCGCGGCTGCACCCGGCGCCCGACCGGCGAGCAGCCCGGCCCGCGCGCCGTCGTCCAGCCCGTCAGCCTCCAGCAGACCGGCGAGCCAGCCGCGCGGCGGCAGACGCCCGTCGGCGGCGACGAACAGGCAGGCATCCAACCGGTCGCCGTCCACCCAGGCCATGCGCAAGCCGCCGCGCGCCTCGTCGCGGAACTCCACCGCCGCCTCGGCCGGATCGAGACCGGGCAGCCAAGCCGCAAGATCGGGAATCGCTCCGATCCCCGCCATCTCTACTAGATGGCCGCCGGCCACGGCGCGGCGCGCCCAATAGCCGCCATGGGCAGGCTCCACCGGACGGCGGGTCAGCAGGAAGGCGGTCCAGTCCGGCCGCCAGGGCTCCACCGTCGCCGGCATCCGCTTCAGATCCGGCTGGCCGGAAAACGGGTCCACCGCCTCGTCGTCGATCAGCCGGCCGATGACGCAGCCGCCGGTGAAGCGGTCGGTCCAATGCATCGGCAGGAAGATGGTGCCTTCGCTCTGCGCATCGGTGACGCGCACCCGCGCCAGCGCCTCCCCCGCCGCCGCGGCGATACGGGCCAGCCCGCCATCGACCAGCCCCCGCGCCGCCGCATCCGCCGGGTGGATGTCCAGCCGAGGCTCCGGCGCATGCGCCGACAGCCGCGCCGACAGACCGGTGCGGGTCATCGTGTGCCACTGGTCGCGCAGCCGCCCCGTGTTCAGCAGCAGCGCCCCGTCCGGCAGGTTGCGCGGCAGCGGCTTCGCCGTCACCGCCAGCATCCGGGCGCGCCCGTCCGCGGTGAAGAAGCGGCCATCGCCGAACAGCCGCTTCTGCGGCTCGCCCCCCACCCGCCAGGGCCAGGGGAAGGGCGCCAGCGCGTCGTAGCCGGCATCGTCCAGCCCGCCCAGCGCCCCGATGTCGAAGGCCCGCGCCCCGCCATTCTCGAACGCCGACAGCGCCGCATGCTCGCGGAACACCGCGGCGGCGGTTTCATACGGAAAAGCGTCGCCAAACCCCATGCGCCGCGCGACCTGGGTCATGATCCACCAGTCCGCCCGCGCCTCCCCTTCCCCATCCTTGAAGGCCCGCTGGCGCGAGATGGTGCGGTCGGAGTTGGTGACGGTGCCGTCCTTCTCGCTCCAGCCCTTGGCCGGCAGGCGGATATGGGCGAAGCGGCCGGTGTCGGTGTCGCGGATGCAGTCGGAAACCACCACCGTCTCGCATTTCTCCAGCGCCCGGCGGACCCGGCCGGCGTCGGGCATGCTGACGGCGGGGTTGGTCGCCATGATCCACACCGCTTTGACCGTCCCGGCCACGATGGCGCGGAACAGGTCGACCGCCTTCAGCCCCGGCTTGTCCGCCATGCGCGGCGCGCTCCAGAAGCGGCCGACCCGGTCGACCTCTTCCGCCGTAAAGCCCATATGGGCGGCCAGCTGGTTCGCCAGCCCGCCCACCTCGCGTCCGCCCATGGCGTTCGGCTGCCCGGTGACAGAGAAAGGACCGCAGCCCGGCCGGCCGATGCGCCCGGTCAGGAAATGCACGTTCAGGATGGCGTTGACGGTGTCGCTTCCCTGGGAGGACTGGTTGACCCCCTGGGAATAGACCGTCACCACCCGCCCGGTCGCCGCGAATTCGGCATAGAAGGCGGCGACCTCGGCCTCCTCCAGCCCACAGCGGCGGGCGACCGCAGCCACATCCGGCGCATCGGCGCGGGCGGCGGCCAGCGCCTCCTCCACCCCCTCGGCATGGGCGGCGGTGAAGCCCGCATCGCGATGGCCGTTGCCGTCCAAATAGGCCAGCAGCCCGTTGAACAGCACCGCATCGGTTCCGGCCTTCAGCGCCAGATGGCGGTCGGCGGCATCGACGCTGTCGGTGCGGCGCGGATCGACCACGACGATGCGCGTGTCGCGCCCGGCCCGTGCCGCCAGCAGCCGCTGGTTCAGCACCGGATGGCACCAGGCGAGGTTGGAGCCGACCAGCACCACCAGATCGGCGCTCTCGAAATCCTCGTAGGTCCCCGGCACCGCATCGGCACCCAAGCCCCGCTTGTGCCCGACCACCGACGAGGCCATGCAGAGCCGCGAGTTGGTGTCGATGTTCGCCGAGCCGATGAAGCCCTTCATCAGCTTGTTGGCGACGTAGTAATCCTCGGTCAGCAGCTGGCCGGAGACGTAGAAGGCGACCGAATCCGGACCATGCTTGGCGATGGTGTCGGAAAAGCGCCGGGCCACCTCGTCAAGCGCCTCGTCCCACGACACGCGCTTATCGCCGATTTCGGGATGGAGCAGCCGCCCCTCCGGCACCAGCGTGTCGGCCAGCGCCGATCCCTTTGAGCAGAGCCGTCCCCGGTTCGCCGGGTGGTCGGCATCGCCACGCACGCTGACGGCACCATCGGCCGCCACCGTCGCGATCACCCCACACCCGACCCCGCAATAGGGACAGGTGGTCTTCACCTCCCGTTTCGGCCCGGAGGTTGGCTCCGCTCCGTCAAACATGGCCGCAGGCCTTGCGGCAGCCGCCGCGCGACAGCTTGGCCTCGCCGAGCGCGAGGGAGACGCTGCGCCCCTCCACCCGCACCGGAACATGGCCGGTGCGGCCCTCGTCGGGGGCGACGGCTTCGCCGGTCGCCAGCTCGATCACCCAATTGTGCAGCGGGCAGGTGACGCGGCGGCCATGGACGATGCCCTGGGACAGCGGCCCCTGCTTGTGCGGGCAGGCATCCTCCAGCGCGAAGACCTCATCCTGCGCCGTGCGGAACAGCGCGATGTCGCCATCGGGGGTGCGGACGACGCGCGAGCCCAGCACGGGGATGTCGTCAATGCTGCCGACCGGGGTCCAGACGATCTCGGAGATGGCGGTTTCGGGGGCGGCGTTTTCCATGATGATGCTGTCCATGTTCCCTTACCCCACTTCGGCGAGCAGATTGAATTCGTGACGGTCGACGCCCTTGGCGGCGCGTTCCGCCCACGGGTCGTCCTGCGAGAAGGTCTGCGAGAACAGGAAGCGCGCGTTCAACGCCCGCCGCCGCTCCGGATCATCGACCAGTGCCGCCTTGATGTGGTCGAGGCCGACCCGCTCCACCCACGGCGCGGTGCGCTCCAGATAGCGGGCCTCCTCGCGGTAAAGTTGCATGAAGGCGCCGGTGTATTCCAGCACCTCCTCCTCGGTGGTGACGCGGACCAGCAGGTCGCAGGCCCGGACATGCAGGCCGCCGTTGCCGCCGACATGCAGCTCGTAGCCGCTGTCGATGCACACCACGCCCAGATCCTTGATGGTCGCCTCGGCGCAATTGCGCGGGCAGCCGGACACCGCCAGCTTGACCTTGTGCGGGGTCCAGGTGCCCCAGGTCATCCGCTCCAGCTTCACGCCCAGCCCGGTCGAGTCCTGCGTGCCGAAGCGGCACCACTCCGACCCGACGCAGGTCTTCACCGTGCGCAGCCCCTTGGCATAGGCGTGGCCGGATACCATCCCGGCGGCATTCAGATCGGCCCAGACCGCCGGCAGATCCTCCTTCTTCACGCCGAACAGGTCGATGCGCTGGCCGCCGGTGACCTTCACGGTGGGGATGGCGAACTTGTCGACCACATCGGCGATGGCACGAAGTTCCGCCGCAGTCGTCAGGCCGCCCCACATGCGCGGCACGACCGAATAGGTGCCGTCCTTCTGGATGTTGGCGTGGGCGCGCTCGTTGATGTAGCGCGACTGGTAGTCGTCCCGGTACTCGCCCGGCCACGCACACAGCAGGTAATAGTTCAGCGCGGGCCGGCAGGACGCGCAGCCGTCGGGCGTCGTCCATTCCATCGCCTGGAACACGTCGGCCATAGTCTTCAGCCCGCGGTCGACGATGGCCGCCCGCACCGCGTCATGGGTGTGGTGGGTGCATTTGCACATCGGCTTGACCTTGGGCGCCGCGGTGAAGCCGTCGCCCAGCGTCACCGCCAGCAGCCGTTCCACCGTGCCGGAGCAGCCGCCGCAGGAGGCGGATGCCTTGGTGTGCGCCTTCACCTCGTCCAGGCTGGTCAGGCCCTTCTCGGTGATCGCCTTGACGATGGCGCCCTTGCAGACGCCGTTGCAGCCGCAGATCTCGGCGCTGTCGGGCAATGCCGCGATGGCGGCGTTCGGGTCGCCGGCATCGGCGCTGCCGAAGCCCTGGCCGAAGATCATGGTGTCGCGCTCGGCCGACACGTCTGCGCCGTCCTTCAGCAGCGAGAAGTACCAGGCGCCGTCCTTGGTGTCGCCATACAGCACGGCGCCCAGCAGCTTGCCGTCCTTCAGCACCAGCCGCTTGTAGACGCCGCGGGCGGCGTCGCGGAACACGATGTCCTCGGTCCCCGCCCCGCCCGAGAAATCGCCGGCGGAGAACACGTCGACGCCCGTGACCTTCAGCTTGGTCGAGGTGACCGAGCCGGTGTAGGCGGCACCCTCCCCGCCCGCGAGGTCGTGGGCCAGCACCTTCGCCATTTCGAACAGCGGGGCGACAAGGCCCCAGGTGACGCCGCGATGCTCGACGCACTCGCCGACCGCGTAGATCGACGGGTCGCTGGTGCGCATCTGGTCGTCCACCCGGATGCCGCGCCCGCACTCCAGCCCGGCCGCCTTGCCCAGCGCCATGTTGGGGCGGATGCCCACCGCCATGACGACGATGTCGGCCGGCAGCTCGCGCCCATCCTTCAGCCGCACCGCGCCGACCCGCTCGTCCCCGACGATTTCGGCGGTGTCGGCGCCGGTCAGCACCTCGATGCCGCGGCGCTCCAGTTCACGCTGCAACAGCATGCCGGCCGACGGGTCGAGCTGGCGTTCCATCAGCGTCGGCATCAGGTGGACGACGGTGACCTCCATGCCCTTGACCCGCAGGCCGTTGGCGGCTTCAAGCCCGAGCAGCCCGCCGCCGATCACCACGGCGCGGCCGCCCTTGGCCGCCGCCGCCAGCATGGCGTCGACATCGGCCAGATCGCGGAAGCCGATGACGCCCGGCAGGGTCGATCCCGGTACCGGGATGATGAAGGGCATGGAGCCGGTGGCGATCAGCAGCTTGTCATAGGGAACGACGCGGCCGGACTGCGAGACGACCGTCTTGCCCTCGCGGTCGATGCCCTCCACCGGCTCGCCGGTCAGCAGGGTGATGCCGTTGGCGTCGTACCACTCGCGGCTGTTCAGCACGATCTGGTCGAAAGTCTTCTCGCCCGCCAGCACCGGCGACAGCATGATGCGGTTGTAGTTCGGATGCGGCTCGGCCCCGAAGACGGTGACCTCGTAGCGGCCCGGCGCCTTGGCCAGCAGTTCTTCCACCGTCTTCATGCCGGCCATGCCGTTGCCGACAACCACCAGCCGCTCCCTGGCCGGGCCGGCACTGCGCAGTTCAGCCTCGTTAAGTTCGACGGCGGGCCCGTTGTTCGATGAGAGATGCATGTCCATGGCGCGTCTGCCTCGTCTATCGTGTCCGGCCTGCTGCAAAGTCAGGCACGGGGCCAAAAAGAAAGGCGTCCGAACGGGCCTGAGTCCCTGCCCCGCGAGTGACTCGCGAAGATGGGTGCAGACCTGTTCGGACGCCGTTGTCCGGGCGGTTCGTCGTCGAACCAGAGCCAATTCCGCGCGTCGTCGCACGGTTTCGGCGGGTGTCGCGGGCACTGGCGACGTTGCTGGCGCCCGCTGTTGTCTCGCCACTCCCTTTGCAATCCGCGTGCCAATCCCTTCGCAAGCGGACGGCTTCGGGAAAACTCCAAGGATTCCGCGGGGTCGCGCCCTGCTTTGCACCCGATACCTAGGTGCCTAAATTCGGATCATCCTTAGGTATTGCACAAAGCATGACCACGCAGACTTGTGTGCGCCGCAAAAATCGGCAGGCGGCGCGATGGTGGCGGCGGGCACCTCATACCTTCCGCCGGGTCATAGCCAGAGGAATCAACCGCTCCGGCCCATTTTTCGGCAAAAGCCATCCTTTGGCATGAGGCTTGCGAAGAGGGAGGCCAGAGACGCGCCAACGACGGTGCGTGCATCCCAAGCGTCCAATGATGGGCCAGCCCCGGCAGTGTTGCCGACCCCGGTATCGACAGGCCTTTAAACAGGGCTTTTCCGGTCGATCCCGCTGGACGCTTTCGACGGCCAAGGTGCTCCACCACCATCTGCCCGAAAAACAGCCAGTCCGGGATTTGCCCAGAAAATCGCCACCGGTGTCGCATGCCCGACCGCTGGTCCGGATTTCAGAGATGGAGCAACCGACGTGGCCCAGACCCTTCCCACCCTCCGCCACCTTCTCGCATCCGCCGCTGCCGTCATCGCCCTGACGGCAGGCGTCTCTGCCATCGCCGCGCCGCTCGACGTCGAGAAGGACCAGCTGAAGCTCGGCTTCATCAAGCTGACCGACATGGCGCCGCTCGCCATCGCCGCCGAAAAGGGCTTTTTCGAGGATGAAGGCCTTTCCGTCACGCTGGAGCCGCAGGCGAACTGGAAGGTCCTGCTCGACCGTGTGATTTCCGGCGAACTGGACGGCGCCCATATGCTGGCCGGCCAGCCGCTGGGCGCCACCATCGGCTTCGGCACCAAGGCGCACATCGTCACCGCATTTTCCATGGACCTGAACGGCAACGGCATCACGCTGTCGAACGACGTCTGGCAAAAGATGAAGGCCAACGTGCCGAAGGGTGCGGACGGCAAGCCGGCCCATCCGATCACGGCCGACGCGCTGAAGCCGGTGATCGCCCAATACAAGGCGGAGGGCAAGCCCTTCAACATGGGCATGGTCTTCCCGGTCTCGACCCACAATTACGAACTGCGCTATTGGCTGGCGTCGGGCGGGATCAACCCCGGCTTCTACAGCCCGACCGACGTGTCGGGCCAGATCGGCGCCGACGCGCTGCTCTCCGTCACCCCGCCGCCGCAGATGCCGGCGACGCTGGAGGCCGGCACCATCTACGGCTACAGCGTGGGCGAGCCGTGGAACCAGCAGGCGGTGATCAAGGGCATCGGCGTCCCCGTCATCACCGACACCGAGATTTGGAAGAACAACCCGGAGAAGGTCTTCGGCGTCACCGACGACTGGGCGAAGAAGAACCCCAAGACCCATCTCGCCGTCGTCAAGGCGCTGATCCGCGCCGCCCAGTGGCTGGACGAGAACAACAACGCCAACCGCGCCGAAGCGGTGAAGATCCTGGCCAAGCCCGAATATGTCGGCGCCGACGCCAAGGTGATCGCCAATTCGATGACCGGCACCTTCGAGTATGAGAAGGGCGACAAGCGCGACGTTCCCGACTTCAACGTCTTCTTCCGCTACAACGCGACCTACCCCTTCTATTCCGACGCCGTCTGGTACCTGACCCAGATGCGCCGCTGGGGCCAGATCGCCGAGTCCAAGCCCGATGCTTGGTACGACGAGACCGCCCGCAAGGTCTACAAGCCCGACGTCTATCTCCAGGCCGCCAAGCTGCTGGTCGAGGAAGGCAAGGTCCGGGAAGCCGACTTCCCGTGGAAGAGCGACGGCTACAAGCCGGTGGATAACGGCTTCATCGACGGCATCCCCTATGACGGCCGCAAGCCGAACGACTACCTCGCCAAGCAGCCCATCGGCCTGAAGGGCGACCAGAAGGTCGAGGCCGGTCAGGTGGTGGGGGGCTGAGCGCCAGCCTTATGCCCCCACCCTAACCCTCCCCCGCCCTCGGCCGACCGAAGGTCGGTCCGATCGCGGGGGAGGGGACTGCCGCCGCCTCCCCATAAGGCCCCCTCCCCTGCGAAGCGGGGGAGGGTCGGGGTGGGGGCACGTGTAGCCGACGCCTCCACGCCCGCCGACAGCTCAGGACACCCCGCCATGACCAGCCTGACCGACACCTCCGCCGACCTCGCCCGCGCCCAGCGCAAGGCGCGCCGCACGCACACCCTGAACCGCATCGCCTCCGCCCTGAACACCGTCGGCCTCGGCTGGCTGGCGCCTCTGCTGCGGCTTGCCGCCGGCGAGAATCCGCGCCAGCAGGGCGTCGAGCTGTGGCGCCAGATGGGCATTCCGCTGACCGCCATCCTGCTGTTCCTCGCCGCCTGGGGCTGGGCCGCCCCGCAGGTGCAGACCAGCCTCGGCGCCATCCCTGGCCCGGCCCAGGTGTGGGAGCAGGCCACCAACCTCTACGCCGACCACAAGGCCGAACGCGCCAAGGAAGCAGCCTTCTACGACCGACAGGCCAAGCGCAACGCCGAGATCCTGGCGAAGGACCCGGCGGCGGAGGTGAAGACCCGCCCCTATGCCGGCAAGCCGACCTACCTCGACCAGATCGTCACCAGCCTGAAGACGGTCTTCACCGGCTTCCTGCTGGGCGCCTTGGTGGCCGTGCCGCTGGGCGTGGCGAGCGGCCTGTCGCCGACGGTCAACGCCGCGATCAACCCGCTGATCCAGATCTTCAAGCCGGTGTCGCCGCTGGCCTGGCTGCCGCTGGTCACCATGGTGGTCAGCGCCACCGTGTCGGGCAGCGACCCGCTGTTCGAGAAGTCGTTCCTGACCTCCGCCATCACCGTCACGCTGTGCTCGCTGTGGCCGACCCTGATCAACACGGCGGTCGGCGTGTCCTCCATCGACCGCGACCTGATGAATGTCGGCAAGGTGCTGCAGCTGTCGGGCTTCACCATGGTGCGCCGCCTCGTGCTGCCGTCCGCCCTGCCCTACATCTTCACCGGGCTGCGGCTGTCGCTGGGCGTGGGCTGGATGGTGCTGATCGCGGCGGAGATGCTGGCGCAGAACCCCGGCCTCGGCAAGTTCGTCTGGGACGAGTTCCAGAACGGCTCCTCCAACTCGCTCGCCAAGATCATGGTGGCGGTCTTCACCATCGGCCTGATCGGCTTCCTGCTCGACCGCGTGATGCTGGCGCTGCAGTCCGCCGTCAGCCACAGCCCCGCCCGCTAAGCGAAGGAAAAGACGGCCATGGCGATCCTGGACCTGAAGGGTGTGTCGAAGTCCTATGGTGGCACCACCGTGCTGCGCGACATCGACCTGTCGATCGAAGAGGGCGAGTTCGTCGCCATCGTCGGCTTCTCCGGCTCCGGCAAGTCGACGCTGATCAACCTGATCGCCGGGCTGGCGATGCCGGACGCCGGCGAGGTGCTCTATCGCGGCAAGCCAGTGACCAGCCCCGGCCCGGAGCGCGGCCTCGTCTTCCAGTCCTATTCGCTGATGCCCTGGCTCAGCGTGAAGGAGAACGTCGCGCTGGCCGTCGACGCCGTCCATAAGGCCAAGCCGTCGGCCGAGCGCGGCGTGCTGACCCGCCGGGCGGTGGAGACGGTCGGCCTCGGCCACGCCACCGACCGCCGGCCGAAGGAGCTGTCGGGCGGCATGCGCCAGCGCGTCGGCTTCGCCCGCGCGCTCGCCATGAGCCCGGAGATGCTGCTGCTGGACGAGCCGCTGTCGGCGCTCGACGCGCTGACCCGCGCCAAGCTGCAGGACGAGATCGAGGCGATCTGGCGCAAGGACCGCAAGACCGTCATCCTCATCACCAACGATGTGGACGAGGCGATCCTGCTGGCCGACCGCATCATCCCGCTGACCCCCGGCCCGAACGCCACGCTCGGCCCCGCCTTCACCGTCGACCTGCCCCGCCCGCGCGACCGCACCGCCGTCAACCATGACGAGGATTTCAAGCGCCTGCGCGCCGAGGTCACCGCCTATCTGATGGAGGTCGGCGTCGCCCGCGGCACCGGCGGCGATGACGACCTGATCCTGCCCGACGTGAAGCCGATCACCGCCTCGCCCCCGCCCAAGGCCTATATCGAGGCGATGGGCGGGCGCGGGATGGAGGACCGCTATCTGGAATTCACCCGCCTGACCAAGACCTTCGCCACGCCGAAGGGGCCGCTGACCGTGGTGGACGGCTTCGACCTGAAGATGCGCAAGGGGGAGTTCGTTTCGCTGATCGGCCATTCCGGCTGCGGCAAGTCCACCGTGCTGTCGATGGTCGCGGGCCTTGCCGACGTGACCAGCGGCGGCATCGTGCTGGACGGCAAGGAGGTGGACGGCGCCGGTCCCGACCGCGCCGTGGTGTTCCAGGCCCCCAGCCTGTTCCCCTGGCTGACCGCTTACGAGAACGTCATGCTCGGCGTCGACCGCGTATTTCCCCATGCGAACAAGGGCGAGCGCGCCGACATCGCCCGCTACTATCTCGTCCGCGTGGGCTTAAGCGACAGTATGGACAAGAAGGCGTCGGAGCTGTCCAACGGCATGAAGCAGCGCGTCGGCATCGCCCGTGCCTTCGCCCTGTCGCCCAAGCTCCTGCTGCTCGATGAGCCCTTCGGCATGCTCGACAGCCTGACCCGCTGGGAGTTGCAGGAGGTGCTGATGGAGGTGTGGGCGCGCACCAAGGTCACCGCGGTCTGCGTCACCCACGATGTGGACGAGGCGCTGTTGCTGGCCGACCGGGTGGTGATGATGACCAACGGCCCCAATGCCAAGATCGGCCATGTCCTGACCGTCGACATCCCCCACCCGCGCACCCGCCAGGCCCTGCTGGAACACCCGCGCTATTACGACTACCGCGAGGAGTTGCTGAACTTCCTGGAAGGCGGCCATGCCGGAGCGCCGAAGAAGGCGGCCTGAGCCGCTTCCATCTTCCGGAAATCCCACCGAATAGGCATTGGACAAGCTGGCCCCGCGGGGCCAGCTTGTTGTCTTTCGGGATGACGACGAGGGACCAGAGATGAAGCGCGTGACCCTGCCGGACGGCACCGACGTTCCGGCTCTCGGCCAGGGCACCTGGATGATGGCGGAGGGGCACGGCGACCGTGCCGCGGAGATCGCCGCCATCCGGGCCGGCATCGACCACGGCCTGACCCTGATCGACACCGCCGAGATGTACGGCGACGGCGCATCGGAAGAACTGGTGGGCGAGGCCATCGCCGGCTGGCGCGACGGCCTGTTCATCGTCACCAAGGTCCTGCCCAGCAACGCGTCCCGCATCGGCACGGTGAAGGCCTGCGACCGCAGCCTGAAGCGGCTGAAGACCGACCGCATCGACCTCTACCTGCTGCACTGGCGCGGCGGCGTGCCGCTGGAGGAGACGGTCGAGGCGTTCGAGCTGCTGCGCCAGTCCGGCAAGATCGCCCGCTGGGGCGTCTCCAACTTCGACGTGGACGACCTGGAGGAGTTGGGGGAGGTCACCGACCTGCACGGTTGCGCCGTCAATCAGGTGCTCTACAACCCCGAACACCGCGGCATCGAATACGATTTGCTGCCCTTCCAGCACACCGCGCGCATGCCGGTGATGGCCTATTCCCCCATCGGCCAGGGCGGCCGCCTGCTGCGCTCCCCAGCATTGCTGGCGGTGGCCAAGCGCCACAAAGCCACCCCGGCACAGGTGGCGCTGGCCTGGGCGCTGCGCCAGCAGGGCGTGATCGCGATCCCCAAGGCGGGATCCACGGCGCACGCCATCGAGAACGCCGAGGCCGTGAAGCTGACCCTGACAGGCGAGGACATCGCGGAGATTGACCGGGCCTTCCCGCCGCCGAAGCGCAAGCAACCGCTGGCGATGATTTGAGGATTGCAGGCCTAGAAATGGCGAAGGCCGCCAACCCGTTCCGGTTGGCGGCCTTCAGAATGGTGGTCCCGACTGGGATTGAACCAGTGACCCCTACGATGTCAACGTAGTGCTCTCCCGCTGAGCTACGAGACCACGGGAACCTAAAACTGTCGCTCCAGTAATGGAGCGGGCGAAGGGATTCGAACCCTCGACCCCAACCTTGGCAAGGTTGTGCTCTACCCCTGAGCTACGCCCGCAAAGTGGCGCGAGTGACGGGACTTGAACCCGCGGCCTCCGGCGTGACAGGCCGGCGCTCTAACCAACTGAGCTACACCCGCGCTGAGGAGCGGCGCCTTTTACAAGACTTCACCCCGATAGACAAGACCTAAACTCTACCCAAACCTTCAGAAGTGGTGGAGCCAAGGAGGATCGAACTCCTGACCTCTACAATGCCATTGTAGCGCTCTCCCAGCTGAGCTATGGCCCCACTATACTTCTGCTACCCTTCACCAACACTTGGAGTGTTGGTGCGCTTGGAGGGACTCGAACCCCCACGGCCTTTCAGCCACTAGGACCTGAACCTAGCGCGTCTACCAATTCCGCCACAAGCGCTTTCCCCGCACCGCGTTGGGCGCCGCGGGGAGCGCTTATGTAGCGGGATGGATCGCGGCCCGCAAGCAGAGAATTCACTCTTCGCGAAAATTTTTGCGGCGCCCTTTCCGGCCGGCCCAGACGGCAAGGCCGAGCCCGATCGCCGCACCCGCGGCAACCCCGGCGGCGATGCGCAGCGTGGTGCGGTTCACGTCGCCGAACACCGTCGCGCCGCGCAGGATGATCTTCGCCATCGGCTCCGGCCGGTCGGGATCGAGCAGACGCTCGTCGACCAGGGCCACCTCCGCCTCGCTCAGCGGTTCCGGCTCCAGCGGCCGGAGCGACCGGCCGGCGGGGCGCATCAGACGGTCGACGGTGGCGACCAGCGAGCCGCTCCCCTCCTCCGTCCGCTCGACCTCCTCCACCGCCACGCCCAGATGCTCTGCCATCAGCCGCGTGCGGACGGAGCGGATGGCGCGGCAGTTCTCCGACTCCTCCTGCCCATCGCTGGGCGGGCATTCGATGGCGAGGTCGCATTCGGTGTCCAGCCCCTGGGACCGGTTGTTGATGTTGGACGATCCCACCCGCAGGAAGCGGTCGTCCACCACCAGAACCTTGGCATGGACATAGATGCCCTGCCCGCCTTCGGTCACCGGGGCCAGGATGCGGAAGCGACCGTGGGGGTCGGCCGCGCGCAGGCGCTGGACCAGCAGCGAGCGGGCGCTGCCCATCGCCTCCTCCTCCACCCAACCGGGGGTGCGTTCCGGATTGACGACCACGACCTCCGGCCCGTCCGGCTCCGACAGACGGGCGGCGATGGCGCCGACGATCCGTTGCGAGGCGAAATACTGGCTTTCCAGATAGATGAACCGCCGGGCCGCGGCGATGGCGGCCAGATACAGCGCCTCGATTTCGCGCACGCCGCGCTTGCCGGTCTTGTCCCGTCCTTCATCATCCGCCATCGGGTCGGTGCGGGCGATGGCGACGGGGATGTCGCGGAAGTCAGGCTCCAGGTCCTCCGGCCAACGGGCTTCGGTCGGCGGCGGCGGGAGCAGCGCGTCGCCGGTGGCCCGGCGCCAGCGCTCCCGCGCCAGTTCGCCCAGCGCCCGCGCCGCCTCGCCGTCGACGGCGGTGGTCACGTCGTGGAAGGGGCCGTAGGGCTCGCCGCTCGGCCGCACGCGGCGGGGATCGTCGTCGCGGTGCTCGGGGGTGTCCCAGCGGTCGGTGGTCATGTCGATGCCGCCGCAAAACGCCAGCGCATCGTCGATGATGGCGATCTTCTGGTGGTGGCAGGCGCCGGGCGGATGGGCGGAATCAAGGCGGAAACGCAGGCGCCGGCTGCTCATCCAGTCGAGCAGGACCAGCGGCGTCCGGCCACGGAACGGCATCTTCAGAACCGCCAAGTCCCATTTCAGCACGTTGATGGTCAGTTCCGGCCGCGTCCGGACGATCCATGACAGGAAATCGCCCAGCTCGTTCGGCACGTTCGGAATCGGGTCTTCCGGCTCCAGCTTGATCCGGGTGTCGAAATCCCAGCCGATCAGCATCACCGTGTGGCGGGCGTTGAGGATGGCCTCCTTGATCCTGGCGAAATAGGCGGCGGCGTCGATGATGACGGCCATCCGGTCCGCCTTCGCCACGCGCCAACAGGTCCGGCCGGGCACCAGGATCGGTCCCGCCGGGATTTGGCTGGTCGGATAAACGGGACTTGGGCGGGCTGCGTCCGGCGTCGCGGCCATGTCGACCTTTCCTTCCGGCATGATGGGGTTTGGCAATGGCAGCAGCGGAACCGCTGCCGTGCCTTCGATGAACCCCGCAAGCCGGTGGACGGTTCCCCGCTTTCCGCTCAGCCCGCCCGGAATCGCAGCTGCATGCGGTGCAGGTAGGTCTCGCCGGGGTCCAGCCGGGCCGACGGGAAATGGCCGATGTTCGGGCTGCCGGGAAAACGCTGGCTTTCCAGCGCCAGCCCGGCGAAGCGGCGATAACGCTGCCCGCCTTTCCCCACCACCTGCTCGCTGAGATAGCCGCCGGTGTAGACCTGCAGGCCCGGCTGGTCGGTCGCCAGCTCCATCCGCCGGCCCGAGGCCGGGTGCTCCAGCACCGCCACCGGCCGCAGCTCCCCCGCCGGCCCCTCAAGGCACCAGTTGTGGTCGAAGCCGAGGCCGCCGACCGCCTCCAGCGCGTCATCCAGCCCTATACCACCACGCAGGTCGAAGGGGGTGCCGTCCACCGGCCGCACCTCCCCCGTCGGGATCAGGGCGGCGCCGACCGGCGTGGTGAAGCCGCCCTGCACCGTCAGCCGATGGTCGCGGAGGTCGCCCGTGGCGTGGCCCCCGAGGTTCCAATAGCTATGATGGACGAGGTTGACGATGGTCGGCCGGTCGGTCGTCGCCGTCATGCGGATGTCCAGCACGCCGTCGTCGCTCAGCTGGTAGCGCGTCGTCGCCGTCAGCGTTCCGGGATAGCCCTGGTCGCCGTCCGGCGAGACGAGCGTGAAGATGACGGCGTTCTCCGCCTCCTCCGCCGTCGCATCCCAGATCCGCCGGTCGAAGCCCTCCGGCCCGCCATGCAGCTGGTTCGGCGGCTCGTTGACGGCCAGTTCATGGCGCACGCCATCCAGCCAGAAGGCCGCCCCGCCGATGCGGTTGCCGTAACGGCCGCAGGTGGCGCCGAAATAGGCGTCGCTCGCCAGATAGTCGGCCACCCGGTCGAAGCCCAGAACCACGTCGGCGCTGGTTCCATCGCGGCCGGGCACCGTCATCCGCACCAGCCGGGCGCCATGGGCGATCACCGTCGCCTCCAGCCCGCCGGCGGAGAGGGTGAAGCCCTCCACCGGACGGCCCTCAAGGGTATCGAACAGGAAACTCTCGATGGGCATCACGCCTCCGCCGGTTCGCCGCCGCGGCCGGCCCAGACCGTCAGCAGACCCTTCTGCAACAGGATGAACACGAACAGCAGAACACCGATGGCGATCTTGGTCCACCAACTGCTCAAGGTGCCGTCGAAGGTGATGTAGGTTTGGATCAGCCCCTGGATCAGCACGCCGACGAAGGTGCCGACGACATAGCCGTAGCCGCCGGTCAGCTGGGTGCCGCCGATCACCACCGCGGTGATGGTGTCCAGCTCCACCCCGGTCGCCGCCAGCGAATAGCCGGCGCCGGTGTAGAGCGAGAAGACGATCCCCGCCAGCCCGGCCAGCAGCCCGGACAGGGCATAGACCGCCACCGTCGTCCGCCCGACCGGCACGCCCATCAGCTCCGCCGACTGGCGGTTGCCGCCCAGCGCGTAGAGGTTGGCACCGAAGCGCGTCCAATGCGCCAGCACCACCGCAGCGACCACCACCCCCAGCATCAGCAGCGCCGGCAGGCTCAGCTTCAGCCCGAAACCGAAGCGCAGCGCCATGTCGTTCATCTCGCCATAGAACGGGTGGTTGATCGGCACCGAATCGGTGGTCAGGACGAAGCCCAGCCCGCGGGCGATGAACATGCCGGCCAGCGTGACGATGAAGGGCGGCATCCGGAAGACATGGATCACCCCGCCCATCGCCGCCCCGAAGGCACCGGCGACGATCAGCGCCACGGCGAAGGCGGGGACGGGGTGCCAGCCGCCATGCTCGATCAGCACGGCCAGCAGCACGGTGGTGAAGCCGATCACCGCACCGACCGACAGGTCGATCCCGCCCGACAGGATGACGAAGGTCATGCCGACCGCGGTGATGCCGAGAAAGGCGTTGTCGGTCAAAAGGTTGCCCACCACCCGCCAGGAAGCGAAGTTGGGGAACTGCGCCGCGCAGATCAGGAATCCGACCACCAGCACGGCGGTGGTGACGATCAGCGGAAGGAACCGCTGGAGTGCTCCGGTCATGGTTTCGCCCCTCCGCTCCTCGGCGCAACCGGCGGCGGCGCCACCGGCGGCTTGACCGTGCCCATCGGCCGCGCTCCCTTCGGGCGCGGCAGGAACAGGGTCAGCGTCGGCGATTGCAGCAGCAGGACGACCATCAGGACACCCGCCTTGACGATCAGGTTGAATTCCGGCTTGAAGCCGCTCAGCAGGATGCCGGTGTTCATCGCCTGGATGATCAACGCGCCCACCACCGACAGTACCAGCCCGAAGCGCCCGCCCAGCAGCGAGGTGCCGCCGACCACCACCGCCAGGATGGCGTCCAGCTCCAGCCACAGCCCGGCATTGTTGGCGTCGGCACCGCGGATGTCGGCGGTGACGATCAGCCCGGCCACCGCCGCGCACAGCCCGCACCAGACATAGACGGCGACCAGCACCACCGGCGTGTTGACGCCGGCCCCGGCGCTGGACAGCCGGTTGATGCCGACCGCCTCGATCATCAGCCCCAGTGCGGTCGCCCGCACCAGCAGAGCCGTCACCGCCAGCACGAGGATGGTGAGGACCACCGGCATCGGCACGGTCAGGAAGGCCCCGCTGCCGATGAAGGCGAGCGCCGGGCTGGTGAAGGTGACGATCTGCCCCTCGGTGATCAGCTGGGCGATGCCACGCCCGGCGACCATCAGGATCAGGGTGGCGATGATCGGCTGGATGCGCAGAACCGCCACCAAGAGGCCGTTCCACAGCCCGCACAGCAGCCCGGCGGCTAGCGACGCCGCCAACACCACCGGCAGGCTCCACCCCGCCCCGGTCATGGTGGCGGCGACCGCGCCGGAAATCGCCATGACGGCGCCGACCGACAGATCGACACCGCGGGTGGCGATGACCATCGTCATGCCGATGGCGAGCAGCGCCACCGGGGCGCCGCGGTTCAGTACGTCGATCAGGCTGCCGAACAGCCGGCCGTCCTGCAGGCGGATGGCGAAGAAATCGGGAAACAGCAGCCAGTTGGCCAGCAGGACGGCGATCAGCGCGCCATATTGCGGCAGGTTGCGCGCCGGACCGGGAGCGGACAGCGTCATTGCCGCACCTCACCGCTTTTCGATTCAGACGGGATGGCATTCGGCGTCTCCGACGCAATGGCGGCGACGATGCGCTCCACGCTGACCTCCCCTCCCCTCAGTTCCGCCACATGGCGGCGGTCGCGCAGCACGACGACGCGGCGGCTGTAGGCGACGATCTCCTCCAGTTCGGACGACACCACCAGCAGCGCCATGCCGTCGGCGCACAGCCGCTCGATCAGGCGGATGATCTCGGCGTGCGCTCCGACGTCGATGCCGCGCGTCGGCTCGTCGAGGATCAGCAGGCGCGGTTCGGTCGCCAGCCAGCGCGCCAGCAGCGCCTTCTGCTGGTTGCCGCCGGACAGCAGCTGGATCGGCCGCTCGGCGTCCGGCGTGCGGATGTCGAGCAGGCGGATGAAGCGGTCGGCGATCTCCTCCTGGCGGCGGCGCGGGATCGGCTTCAGCCAGCCCTGCCGCGCCTGGAGCGCCAGGATGATGTTCTCGCGCACCGACAGCTCGCCGACGATCCCCTCCTTCTTGCGGTCCTCCGGGCAGAAGCCGAAGCCGAGCCGCACGGCGTCGCGCGGCCCCTTCAGCCGCACCGGGCTGCCGTCGACCGTCGCCTCGCCCTGGTCGGCGCGGTCCATGCCGAAGACGAGCCGCACCGTCTCGGTCCGTCCCGATCCCAGCAGCCCGGCCAGCGCCACCACCTCACCGGGCCGGATGTCGAGGTCGAAGGGCTCCACGCTGCGCGACTTGCCGAATCCCTTGAAACTGGCCAGCGGCGGGCGGCTGTCCACCTCCGCCGGGCCGATATCGATGCGGTGGGCCGCCTCCTCCAGCTCCCGCCCCAGCATCATGGCGACGAGGTCGAAGCGCGGCAGGTCGGCCGTGCGCCGCTCCCCCACCAGCCGGCCGTTGCGCAGCACGGTGATGCTGTCGCAGACCTCATAGACCTGATCGAGGAAATGGGTGACGAAGACGATGCCGATCCCGCGCGAGCGCAGGGTGCGCATCACCTTGAACAGCACGGCCACCTCCTGCGCATCGAGGCTGGCGGTGGGTTCGTCGAGGATCAGTACCTTGGCCGACATGTCGACCGCGCGGGCGATGGCGATGATCTGCTGCGTCGCCACCGAGAACCGCCCGAGCGGGGCCGTCACGTCGATGGACAGGCCATAGGGCATCAGAATGGCACGCGCCCGCCGCCGCATGGCGCCGCGGTCGACCAGCCCCCAGCGCATCGGCTGGCGGCCCAGGAACAGGTTCTCCGCCACCGACAGGTTGGGCAGCAGGTTCACCTCCTGATAGACGGTGCCGATGTGCAGGCGCTGCGCCTCCTCCACCCCGCGCGGCGCGATCTCCCGCCCCTCCAGCGCCACGGTGCCGGAATCCCGCTGATAGACGCCGGTCAGCGTCTTGATCAGCGTCGATTTGCCGGCGCCGTTCTCGCCCAGCAGCGCGTGGATCTCGCCATGGCGCAGGGTGAAATCGACGCCGTCGAGCGCCTGGACGCCGAGGAAGGCCTTCGACAGCCCACGGATCGCCAGCAACGGGGCGGAGGGAGGAGCGGTGGACGCCGTCATGACGGACCTCGCCGGATGCGCAATGGAAAGTGTGGGGAATCGAAGCCCTCTCCCGCCCCGGGAGAGGGAGGGGACCCACGAAGTGGGGAGGGTGAGGGGGAGTCCAAGAATCCGGAAGCGCATGGTTCCTTGCGCTACCCCTCACCCTTCCCACCGCTTCGCGGCGGGCCCCTTCCCTCTCCCGGGACGGGAGAGGGACCTGCAAACCTCACCCCAAGTCAGTAGGCGTCCTTGCGGCGCTCGTACTCGGCCTTGGCGGTCTCGGGCGTGAACAGCGCGGACTCCGTCTGGATCCACTTCGGCGGCGCCTTGCCGTCCTTCTTGAAGGCGATCAGCGCGTCATAGGCGGGACCCGCCATATTCGGCGTCAGCTCCACCGTGGCGTTGGCCTCGCCTTCCGCCATCGCCTTGAAGATGTCGGGCACGCCGTCGATGGAGACGACCAGGATGTCCTTGCCCGGCTTCAGCCCGGCTTCCTTGATCGCCTGGATGGCGCCGACCGCCATGTCGTCGTTGTGGGCGTAGACGGCGCAGATGCCCTTTCCGCCATTCTCCGCCTTGATGAAGCTCTCCATCACCTCCTTGCCCTTGGCGCGGGTGAAGTCGCCGGACTGGGTGCGGACGATCTTCATCCCCGGATTCTTGGCGACGATCTCGTCGAAGCCCTTCTTGCGGTTGATGGCGGGGGACGAGCCGACGGTGCCCTGCAGTTCCACCACCGCGCATTTGCCGCCGGTCTGCTTGGCCAGCCATTCGCCGGCCACCCGGCCCTCATGCACGGTGTCGGAGGTGACGGCGGTCATGTAGAGGCTGGGGTCCTTGGTCTCGATCTGGCGGTCCAGCAGCACGACCGGGATCTTCGCCTCCTTGGCCTCCTTCAGCACCGAATCCCAGCCCGTCGCCACCACCGGCGCGATGAAGATCGCGTCCACGCCCTGGGCGACGAAGGAGCGCACGGCCTTGATCTGGTTCTCCTGCTTCTGCTGGGCGTCGGAGATTTTCAGGTCGATGCCGCGCTTCTCGGCCTCCGCCTTGGCGGTCTTGGTCTCCGCCGCGCGCCAGCCCGATTCCGATCCGATCTGCGAGAAGCCGACCACCAGCTTCTTGTCGGCGGCCTGCACCGCGCCAAGCCCGATGAAGAGCGCCGCAGCGGCGGTGGCGGCGGAGATCACCCATTTCCTGGACATCTGTTTCACTCCCTGAGGTTCTGTGGCGAGGTTTTGTGGCGAGGTTCATGTGCGCCGGTCAGTCCCGGCCGAGCGTCCCCTCGACGCGGCGCCACAGCCCCAGCGGGTTACCGTCGCGCACCGCCTCCGGCAGCAGGCCGGCCGGCAGATCCTGGTAGCAGACCGGGCGCAGGAAACGGCGGATCGCCAGCGTGCCGACCGAGGTGCTGCGCGCATCCGACGTTGCCGGGAAGGGACCGCCATGCACCATCGCGTGGCAGACCTCCACCCCGGTCGGCCAGCCGTTCGCCAGGATGCGGCCGGCCTTGCGCTCCAGCGTCGGGATCAGTGCCGCCACGGCGGTCTTGTCCTGCGCATCCATCTGCACAGTCGCGGTCAGCTGCCCTTCCAGCCGTTCGGCGACGGCCTTCATGACCGCGACATCCGGACAACGGATCAGCAGCGATGCCGCGCCGAACACCTCCTCCTGCAATTCCGTGTCGGCCAGGAAGGCGTCCGCCGTGGTGGTGAAGAAGGCAGCCTGCGCCTGGTTCGGCCCGCTGCAGGCCAGTCCGCGCGCCAGCGTCGTCACCGCGCCGCTGCCGGCCAGCTTGGCGACACCGGCGTCATAGGCGGCATAAATGCCCGGCGTCAGCATGGTGGACGCAGCACTGCCGCCGATGGCCTCCACCGCGGCCGCGACGAAGCGGTCGAGGTCCGACCCCTCGACGCCCAGCAGGATGCCGGGATTGGTGCAGAACTGCCCGGCCCCCATGGTCAGCGAGGCGACGAAGCCCTTGCCCAGCGCGTCGGCCCTTGCGGCCAGTGCCGCCGGCATCAGGAAAACCGGGTTGATGCTGCTCATCTCGGCATAGACCGGGATCGGCTCCACCTGCCTGGACGCCACCTCCATCAGCGCCAGCCCGCCGCGACGCGAACCGGTGAAGCCCACCGCCTTGATGCGCGGATCGGCGACCAGCGCCGTGCCGATCTCGTTTCCGGTGCCGAACAGCAGCGAGAAGACCCCCTCGGGCAGGCCACAGGACGCAACCGCCGCCCGGATGGCGCGGCCGACCAGCTCCGACGTGCCGGGATGGGCGCCATGGCCCTTGACCACCACCGGACAGCCGGCGGCGAAGGCAGAGGCGGTGTCGCCGCCGGCGACCGAGAAGGCGAGCGGAAAGTTCGAGGCGCCGAACACCGCGACCGGCCCCAGCGGGATGTGGCGCTGGCGGATGTCGGGGCGGGGCAGCGGCTTGCGGTCGGGCATGGCCGGGTCGATGCGCGCTTCGATCCAGCTGCCCTCGCGCACCACCTGGGCGAACAGGCGAAGTTGCCCGACGGTGCGGCCGCGCTCGCCCTCCAGCCGGGCGCGCGGCAGGCCGCTTTCGGCCATGGCGCGGGCGATCAGGTCGTCGCCGATGTCGAGGATGTTCTGGGCGACGGTCTCCAGGAAGGTCGCGCGCTGCTCCAGGCCAGTCTCGCGGAAGGTGTCGAAGGCGGCCCAAGCCAGCGCGCAGGCGCGCTCCAGCTCGGCCGCTCCGCCGCCGCCGAAGGCGGGTTCCAGGGCTTCGCCGCTGGCGGGGGCGACGGCGCGGAACTCGCCCTCGCTGCCGCGGTGGGTTTCGGCGCCGATCAGCATCTCGCCGGTGATGGTCATGATGGGTCTCCTTGTTGGGAGGGGGTCGGCTGACGATACCCCCACCTAACCTCCCCCGCTGGGCGGGGGAGGGACTGCCGCCGCTTTCCCGATCAAGCACTTGTCCCCTCCCCCGCCCAGCGGGGGAGGGTTAGGGAGGGGGCATCCGCTGCAAGAACTCACCGCCCCCAGCGCAGTACCAGCGGATCGAGCCGCCGCGCCGCGTCCAGCAACCCGTCGCGGCTGATCGGGTGCGGGCTGGACATCGGGTGGCGCATCGCGTCGGACCTGATGACGCCGCCCTCCTTCATCAGGATCTTCGCGGTGGCGATGCCGCACTGCCGGTTCTCGTGGTTGATCAGCGGCAGCCAGCGCCCATAGGCCGCCACCGCCGCCTCGCGGTCTCCCGCCTGATAGGGATCGATGATCTGGCGAATGCCGTCGGGATAGCCGCCGCCGGTCATCGCCCCCGTCGCCCCGGCGTCGAGGTCGGCCAGCAGCGTGATCGCCTCCTCGCCGTCCCAAGGGCCTTCGATGGCGTCGCCGCCCAGTTCGATCAGCGTGCGCAGCTTGGCCGCCGCCTGCGGCACCTCGATCTTGAAGTAGGAGACCTGCGCGATCTCCCGCGCCATCCGCGCCAGCAGGGGGGCGGAGAGCGGGGTGCCGCTCACGGGTGCGTCCTGGATCATGATCGGGATGTCGATGGCGTCGGACACCCGCTGGAAGAACTCGACGATGCCGGCCTCCGGCACGCGGATGGTGGCGCCGTGGTAGGGCGGCATCACCATCACCATCGCCGCCCCCATATCCTGGGCGCGGCGGCTGCGCTCGGCACAGGCGCGGGTGCTGAAATGGGTGGTGGTGACGATCACCGGCACCCGGCCGGCGACATGGGCCAGCATCGTCTCCATCAGCACCGCGCGCTCGTCATCGGTCAGCACGAACTGTTCGGAAAAGTTGGCGAGGATGCACAGGCCGGTGGAGCCGGCGTCGATCATGAAATCGACGCAGCGCTTCTGGCCGTCGAGGTCCAGCTCCCCCGTTTCGGTGAAGATGGTGGGAACGACGGGGAAGACGCCGCGATAGGGACGGGCGCTGGGCGGCATGGTGGTGGAATCCTTCATCGGGTTCTTCGAGGCTCAACGCGACGGGGAACCGAAGCGTCTGGGCGGCAGGCCGCGGACGCCGGGGTCGCACTCGAACAGCGCCCCGGCCAGCGGCTCCTCGGGCCGGCCATGCGCGGCGGTGGTGACGAACAGCCGGTCGAGGTCCGGACCGGCGAAGACGCAGGAGGTCACGCGGGACACCGGCAGCGCGATGGCGCGGTCCAGCCTGCCGTCGGGGCGGAAGCGGCTGACGCGCGCACCATCCCAATGGGCGATCCACAGCCCGCCCTCGGCATCGCAGGTCATGCCGTCCGGGTAGCCGTCAGCCTCGGTAAAGCGAATATGGACACGCTTTCCGGACAGGCTGCCGTCCCTGCCGATGTCGAAGGCATGGACCGTCCGCGCCGCACTGTCGGTGTGGTAGATCGTCCGCCCGTCCGGCGACAGCGCCGGCCCGTTGGCGACGGTGTAGCCCTCATCGACCTTGGTGACGGCGCCGTCGGGATCGATGCGATAGAAGCTGCCGGCCGGCGCCTCCTCCGCATCGTCCATGCTGCCGACCCACAGCCGGCCCTGCGCATCGGCCTTGCCGTCGTTCAGCCGGTTGCCCGGCCGGTCCGGCTCGATCCGCGCCAACTCCTCGGCGATCACCGCCTCGCCCGGCTCCAGCAGCAGGCGGACAACGCTGCGGGAGCGCAGCCCGGCTATGAGGCCGTTGCCGTCGGCGCTCTCCACCAGCCAGCAGGCGGCGTCGTCAAGCTCCCACCCCGCCTGCGCCCCGTCGGATAGGCCGTGGCGCAGGATGCGGGAGCCGCGGATGTCGACGAAGTAAACGGCATCCTGCCGTGGGGACCAGAGCGGGCCCTCCCCCAGCAGCGCCCCGGCCTGCCAGACGCAACGCGCTTCCTGCGCCATGCCGATTCACTCCCCCCTCGCACCCTGTGGCTGCCGTTGCCGCCAGCCATTTGAATATTTGTTGACGACCCGAACGATAAGAGGCCTCTTGATAATCGTCCAATACGAAGATGGGCATCTGCGATATCAATTGTCGTATACCGGCATTCCGCAACCCGGTGCCGGCGCCCGACCGGAGGCAACCACCCGTGACCCCCCAGCGCTTCCCCCCGAACTGGTTCCAGAAGGCCCGGCTGAAGCTGCGCCATCTCCAGCTGTTCGCGGCGCTCGACGAACACCGCAACCTGCACCGGGCCGCCGCCAGCCTGAACATGTCGCAGCCGGCGGCCTCCAAGCTGCTGGGCGACCTGGAGGAAACGCTGGGGATCGAGCTGTTCGACCGCCATGGCCGCGGGATCGAGCCGAACTGGTACGGCAGCCTGATGATCCGCCACGCCAGGATGATCCTCAGCGAGTTGCAGGAAACGGGGGAGGAGCTGAACGCGCTGCTCGCCGGGCACAGCGGCCGGGTGTCGGTCGGCACCGTCATGGCTCCGGCGGTGGAACTGGTGGTTCCCGTCATCAGCAACCTGACCCGCGAGCATCCCAACCTGAAGGTCGCCGTGGCGGTGGAGACCAGCGACGTGCTGGCCGAACGGGTCCACCAGGGGGTGATGGATTTCGCCATCGGCCGCCTGCCCGGCCATTTCGACCCCACCGCCTTCGAATATCAGGAGATCAGCAGCGAGGAGCTGTGCTTCGTCTGCCGCGCCGGCAACCCGCTTCTGCAGCTCGGCCGCCCGCTGACCGCCGCCGACCTGTCGGACGCCACCTGGATCCTGCAGCCGGTCGGCACTCTGCTGCGCGACCGGGTGGAGGCGCTGTTCCGCGCCGAGGGCGCCCGCCTGCCGCACAAGGTGATCGAAAGCGCGTCGCCGGTCATCTCGATGGCGATGGTGGCGGAGACGGAGTCGATCACCGTCTTCGCCCGTGCGCTCGCCCAGGTGTTCACGCCCGGCGGCGGCTACGCCATCATGCCCTTTCACAAGCGTTTCAGCGTGGAGCCTTACGGCATCTTCTGGCTGAAGGACCGGCCGCTGTCGCCGGGGGCCCGCACCGTCCTGTCGGCGGTGCGTGCGGCGTCGGAACGCAAGATGCGCCAGTTGGCGGAACCACCATCCGATACCGAAATGCATATCGATTTGCCGAATAATCATATTTGACAGTTATGGGGAAACGGAGGATTGCTAGGGACACAAACCATCGCGTCCCATGCCGTCCGCGACACCGAACGTGGGGGCTGCGAATCGCGTGCCGTAGAAACGGGGAGGATTCCGGTCCATGTCGTCTCCTAAGCGTTCTTCCTTCGGTTCAAAACTGGCTGGCAAACTTGGCGGCCTCACCATCGGCCTGCTGATCGCCACCGGCACCGCAGCCGCCCCGGCGATGGCGCAGGACAAGCCGACCATCGGCATCGCCATGCCGACCAAGTCGTCGGCGCGCTGGATCGACGACGGCAACAACATGGTCAAGTATTTCCAGGAAAAGGGATACAAGACCGACCTGCAATATGCCGAGGACGACATCCCCAACCAGCTCGCCCAGATCGAGAACATGGTCACCAAGAACGACAAGGTTCTGGTGATCGCCGCCATCGACGGGACGACGCTGACCGACGTGCTGCAGAAGGCGGCGGAACAGGGCGTGAAGGTCATCGCCTATGATCGGCTGATCCGCGGCTCGGCCAATGTCGATTACTATGCCACCTTCGACAACTTCCAGGTCGGCGTGCTCCAGGCCGCCTACATCGAGAAGGCTCTCGGCCTGAAGGAGGGCAAGGGTCCGTTCAACATCGAGCTGTTCGGCGGCTCCCCCGACGACAACAACGCCTATTTCTTCTACAACGGCGCCATGTCGGTGCTGCAGCCCTACATCGACAGTGGCAAGCTGAAGGTGCAGAGCGGCCAGATCGGCATGGACAAGGTGTCCACCCTGCGTTGGGACGGCGCGGTCGCCCAATCCCGCATGGACAATCTGCTGAGCGCCTATTACGGCAACAAGACGCTGGACGCCGTGCTGTCCCCCTATGACGGCATCAGCATCGGCATCATCTCCTCGCTGAAGGGTGTCGGCTACGGCTCGGCCTCGCAGCCGATGCCGGTCGTCACCGGCCAGGACGCCGAAATCCCGTCGGTCAAGTCGATCCTGGCGGGCGAGCAGCGCTCCACCGTCTTCAAGGACACCCGCGAACTGGCGAAGGTCACGGTGGGCATGGTCGACGACCTGCTGGCCGGCCGCACCCCGCAAGTCAACGACACCAAGACCTACGACAACGGCAAGAAGGTCGTCCCCTCCTATCTGCTGAAGCCGGTCAGCGTCGACTCCACGAACTGGAAGCAGGTCCTGGTCGACGGCGGCTACTACAAGGAATCGCAGATCAAGTGATCGGGCGGCGCGGGGGCGGATGCCGCCCGGCATTCCGCTCCAGCGCTCCGCCGGACCATGCAGGCGGGCCACCGGGGGTCATCCATGGACAGCATTCTTGAGATGCGCGGCATCACCAAGACGTTTCCGGGCGTCAAGGCGCTCGACGACGTCAACCTCTCGGTCCGCGAGGGGGAGATCCACGCACTGATCGGCGAGAACGGCGCCGGCAAATCGACGCTGATGAAAGTGCTGAGCGGCGTCTATCCGCACGGGACCTATGACGGCGAGATCCGCTTCCGCGGCCAGCCCGTCGCCTTCCGCGGCATCGCCGACAGCGAGAAGCTGGGCATCATCATCATCCACCAGGAATTGGCGCTGGTCCCGCTGTTGTCGATCACCGAGAACCTGTTCCTCGGCAACGAGCAGGCGAAGCGGGGCCGGATCGACTGGGTTGCGGCCACCGCGCGGGCGCGCGACCTGCTGCGCATGGTCGGGCTCACGGATTCGCCGGAGACCCTGATCACCGACATCGGCGTCGGCAAGCAGCAGTTGGTGGAGATCGCCAAGGCCCTGTCCAAGCAGGTCAGGCTGCTGATCCTGGACGAGCCGACCGCCAGCCTGAACGAGAGCGACAGCGACGCGCTGCTGGCCCTGCTGCTGCGCTTCAAGGAACAGGGCATCTCCTCCATCCTGATCTCGCACAAGCTGAACGAGATCGCCAAGGTCGCCGACCGCGTCACCATCCTGCGCGACGGCACGACCGTGGAAACGCTGGATTGCCACGACGCACCCATCAGCCAGGAGCGCATCATCAAGGGCATGGTCGGCCGCGACCTTGCCGACCGCTATCCGCGCCGCGCCGGCAACCCCGGCGACATCCTGTTCCAGGTGAAGGGTTGGAGCGCCGACCATCCCATCCATCCCGGCCGCCGCGTGGTGAAGGACATCGACCTGCATGTCCGCCGGGGCGAGGTGGTCGGCATCGCCGGGCTGATGGGCGCCGGCCGCACCGAGTTCGCCATGAGCCTGTTCGGCCGCAGCTATGGCCGCAACATCCGCGGGCAGGCCTTCCTCGGCGGACGCGAGATCGACGTGTCGACCATCGCCAAGGCGATGAACGCCGGCCTCGCCTATGCCACGGAGGACCGCAAGCATTACGGCCTCGTGCTGGACAACGACATCCGCCACAACGTGACGCTGGCCAACCTGGACGGGGTCGCCAAGCGTGGCGTCATCCATCACGAGCGCGAGATCGAGGTCGCCAACGACTTCCGCCGCCGCCTGCGCATCCGCTGTTCCGACGTGTTCCAGCAGACGGTCAACCTGTCCGGCGGCAACCAGCAGAAGGTCGTGCTCAGCAAATGGCTGTTCGCCGACCCGCAGGTGCTGATCCTGGACGAACCGACCCGCGGCATCGACGTCGGCGCCAAGTATGAAATCTACACCATCGTCAACCAGCTGGTGGCCGAAGGCCGCGGCGTCATCTTGATCTCGTCGGAACTGCCCGAACTGCTGGGCGTCGCCGACCGCATCTACGTGATGAACGAAGGGGCGCTGGTCGCCGAGATGCCGGCGGCCGAAGCCAGCCAGGAAAAGATCATGCACGCCATCATGTCCTCGTCCGCGAAGCCTCCGGCGGTCACGCAGAGCATGGTTGCCCGGGAGTCCCTGCAATGAGCGCCGAACTGAACCTTCCGGCCGCCCCGCCGCGCCAGGCCTCCATGGCCAGGTTCCTGAAGAGCCACATGCGCGATTACGGCATGCTGATCTCGCTGCTGGCGATCGTGGCCTTCTTCCAATACATGACCAACGGCACGCTGCTGCAGCCGTTGAACCTGACCAACCTCGTCCTGCAGAACAGCTACATCGTCATCATGGCGCTGGGCATGCTGCTGGTGATCGTCGCCGGGCACATCGACCTGTCGGTGGGCTCCATCGTCGGCTTCATCGGCGCACTGGCCGCCATCCTGATGGTGCAGTTCCAGCTGCATTTCATCCCGACCGCCATCCTCTGCCTGTTGGCCGGCGCCGCCATCGGCGCGGCACAAGGGTACTGGGTCGCCTATTTCCGCATCCCGTCCTTCATCGTGACGCTGGCGGGCATGCTGGTCTTCCGCGGCCTCAGCCTCGCCCTGCTCGCCGGCCAGTCCGTCGGTCCCTTCCCGGTGGAGTTCCAGCGCCTCAGCTCCGGCTTCATCCCGGACGTCTTCGGGACGGCCGGCTTCCACACCACCACGCTCCTGCTGTGCCTGGTGACGCCGGCGATCATCATCGGCCTCAGCGTCGCCGCCCGCATCCGCCGTCACCGCTTCGCCATCGAACAGGAGCCGCTGCCGCTGTTCCTGCTGAAGAGCGCCGGGCTGTTCGCGGTGGTCGCCTACATCGGCATGCTGCTCGCCTCCTACAAAGGGCTGCCGAACGTCCTGATCATCATGGCGCTGCTGATCGGCATCTACGCCTTCGTCACCCGCGACACCACCATCGGCCGGCGCATCTACGCGCTGGGCGGCAACGAGAAGGCCGCCAAGCTGTCGGGCATCGACACCCGCCGCCTGTCCTTCTACACCTTCGTCAACATGGGCGTGCTGGCCGCACTCGCCGGCCTGATCTTCGCCGCGCGGCTCAACACCGCCACGCCGAAGGCCGGCGTGTCCTTCGAGCTGGACGTGATCGCCGCCTGCTTCATCGGCGGCGCCTCGGCGTCGGGCGGCGTCGGCCGGGTGACCGGTGCGGTGATCGGCGCCTTCATCATGGGCGTGATGAACAACGGCATGTCGATCCTCGGCATCGGCATCGACTGGCAGCAGGTGATCAAGGGCCTGGTGCTGCTCGCCGCCGTCTGCTTCGACGTCTACAACAAGGGCAAGGCCTGAGGCCTTCCGCCCCGACCGGACAATCGCCATGACGCTCCCCACCCTCGGCCTCGTCGGTCTGGGAAAGATCGCCCGCGACCAGCACATCCCGGCCATTGCCGCCACCGGCCAGTTCGAACTGGCCGCCGTGGTCAGCCCGGACGGCGCCGGCACGGACGGCGTGCCGACCTTCCGCTCCCAGGCGGAGATGCTGGCGGCCCTGCCCGGCCTGGATGCCGTGGCGCTCTGCACCCCGCCCGCCGTCCGTCACGGCCTGACGGTGGAGGCTCTGCGCGCCGGCAAGCATGTGCTGATCGAGAAGCCGCCCGCCGCCACTCTGTCGGAGCTTCACGATCTGGTGGCGGAGGCCGAGGCCGCGCGGCGTACCCTGTTCACCGCCTGGCATTCGCGGTTCAACCCGGCGGTGGAGGAAACCAAGCGCCGGCTTGCCGACACGGCCATCCGCAGCGTCGCCATCACCTGGAAGGAGGATGTGCGGCGCTGGCATCCGGGCCAGGACTGGATCTTCGCGGCCGGCGGTTTCGGCGTCTTCGACCCCGGCATCAACGCCCTGTCGATCCTGACCGACATCCTGCCGGCTCCGGTCTTCGTCCGCTCCGCCGACCTGCATGTCCCGACCAACCGCGATACCCCCATCGCCGCGACGCTGGAGATGTCGGCCGCTCCCGGTTCCCGCATCGGCCGCGTCACCGCCGACTTCGACTTCCTCCAGCAGGGGGAGCAGACCTGGTCCATCGTGATCGAGACCGAGGACGGGCGCCTCTACCTCACCCATGGCGGGACCCGCCTGATCGTGGACGGCGTGCCGGCGCTGGCCGAACCGGACACAGAATACCAGCGCATCTATCGCCATTTCCGCCAGTTGATAGGTGACGGGGCGAGCGACGTCGACGCCCGCCCGCTGTCGCTGGTCGCCGACGCCTGCATGGTCGGGCGCTGGCACCGCACCGACGCCTTCGACTGGTAACGCCGCCGCCGCGACGCACCCCCAACTCCGGCGCCGCCGATCCGGCCCGCGCCCCAACCTTAAACCGGTGCCGATATGACCGATACGAAGCCCCCCTTCTTCCCCCCCAACCCCTCCGATTCAGGGCGTCGGCTGCGGTCGCGCGCGTGGTTCGACAACCCCGCCAACCCCGACATGACCGCGCTCTACCTGGAGCGCTACCTGAACTTCGGCCTGACGCGGGAGGAGCTGCAGTCCGGCGCCCCGATCATCGGCATCGCCCAGACCGGGTCCGACCTCAGCCCCTGCAACCGCCACCATCTGGTCCTGGCCGAACGGCTGCGCGAGGGCATCCGCACCGCCGGCGGCATCGCCATCGAGTTCCCCGTCCACCCGATCCAGGAGACCGGCAAGCGTCCGACCGCCTCCATCGACCGCAACCTCGCCTATCTCGGCCTCGTCGAGGTGCTGCACGGCTATCCGCTGGACGGCGTGGTGCTGACCATCGGCTGCGACAAGACCACGCCGGCCTGCCTGATGGCGGCGGCGACCGTCAACATCCCGGCCATCGCGCTGTCGGTCGGCCCGATGCTGAACGGCTGGTTCCGCGGCGAGCGCACCGGGTCGGGCACCATCGTGTGGAAGGCCCGCCAGTTGATGGCGGCCGGCGAGATCGACTATCAGGGCTTCATCGAGCTGGTGGCGTCGTCGGCCCCCTCGACCGGCTACTGCAACACGATGGGCACGGCCTCCACCATGAATTCGCTGGCGGAGGTGCTGGGCATGCAGCTCCCCGGTTCCGCCGCCATCCCCGCCCCCTACCGCGAGCGCCAGCAGGCCGCCTACGAGACCGGCAAGCGCATCGTCGAGATGGTGCGCCAGGACATCAAGCCGTCGGACATCCTGACCCGCGACGCCTTCCTCAATGCGATCGTCGTCAACTCCGCCATCGGCGGTTCGACCAACGCGCCGATCCACATCAACGCCATCGCCAAGCACATCGGCGTGCCGCTGACGGTTGACGACTGGCAGACCCACGGGTTGGGCGTGCCGCTGCTGGTCAACCTGCAGCCGGCCGGCGAATATCTGGGCGAGGACTTCCACCGCGCCGGCGGCGTGCCGGCGGTGGTGTCGCAGCTGATGCGCCAGGGCCTGATCCGCGAGGACGCGCCGAACGTCAACGGCCGGACCATCGGCGAGAACTGCCGCAACACCGAGATCCTCGACACCCGCGTCATCCATCCGATCGACGACCCGCTGAAGATCAACGCCGGCTTCGTCGTGCTGCGCGGCACCCTGTTCAACGCCGCCATCATGAAGACCAGCGTGATCTCCGACGAGTTCCGCGAGCGCTACCTGTCCAACCCCAGCGACCCCGAAGCGTTCGAGGGCAAGGTCGTTGTCTTCGACGGACCGGAGGACTACCACCACCGCATCGACGATCCGTCGCTGGGCATCGACGCCTATACCATCCTGGTCATCCGCGGCGCCGGCCCCATCGGCTATCCGGGTGCGGCCGAGGTGGTGAACATGCGTCCCCCCGCCGACCTGATCCGCCGAGGCATCCATTCCCTGCCTTGCATCGGCGACGGGCGGCAGTCCGGCACCTCGGGCTCGCCTTCGATCCTCAACGCCTCGCCGGAGGCGGCGGCCGGCGGCAACCTCGGCCTTCTGCGCAGCGGCGACCGCGTGCGCATCGACCTGCGCCGCGGCAGCGCCGACATCCTGATCTCCGAAGCGGAGCTGGCCGACCGCAAGGCCACGCTGGAAGCCGCCGGCGGCTACCCCGCCCCGCCGTCGCAGACTCCGTGGCAGGAAATCCAGCGCGGCATCGTCGACCAGCTGGACGAGGGCATGGTCCTGAAGCCGGCGGTCAAGTACCAGCGCGTGGCGCAGACGATGGGGATCCCGCGCGACAACCATTGACTGCTGTCATGCCGGGGCGCCCGCGGCAACGCCGCGGGCTTCCGGTTTCGGCGCCGGTCACCGGCCGGGAGTCGCCAGCAGCCCGCCGGCCAGGACCCTGAACGCCTCGACCGCCTTGGCCAGGACCTCCTGCGGCCGATCGCTGGCCGCGACCCAAAGCGCGGCGTTCAGCGCCGCCCCGTTCAAAAGCCGGGCGGCCGCTTCGGCATCCACCGGCTTGACGATGCCTTGCCCGATCAGCCCCTTCACCGTCTCCAAGGTCGCCTGGAGACAGTTGTTCTGGCTGGGCCATTGCGACGGATCACCGAGAACCGCCGGTCCGTCGAGCAGCACGATGCGCTGGACCTCGGGTTCCAGCGCCATCTCGATGTAGGCGATCCCCTCCGCCAGCAAGCCTTCCCAGTCATTGGTGGCTTGGCTGCCGACCGCGCGCGCGCGCGCCGCCATCTCCCCGTCGATCTGGTCGACCACCGCCTGCAGCAGCCCGCGCTTGTCGCCGAAATTGTGATAGAGCGCCCCGCGCGTCAGCCCGGCCTCCGCCGTCAACTCATCCATCGAGGCGGCGGCATAGCCCTTCTCCGAGAAGGCCTTGCGCGCCGACCGGATCAGCTTGGCGCGGGTCTCCTCCATCATCTCAGCACGTTTTTTCCCAGCCACGGCTTTTCCTCCGGACATACATCCCGTATGTGTATTGACATACGAGACGTATGTGTGTTGTCATTCACATACGAAGCGTATATCAAATCGCGCTTCGCCAGTGAAGCCGGATCCAGGGTGGGGCGGCCCGGCTCACGATCGATCACCCTTCAGCAAGGAGAGGAAACCAAAATGGCTCAACGCGAGGCCATCGTTCCGGAAAGCCGGCACGCGCTCTATGAGAATCACCGCTACTCGGCGGCAATCCGCTCGGGCGACCTGCTGTTCGTTTCGGGGCAGGTCGGCAGCCGCGCGGACGGTTCGCCGGAACCCGTCTTCGAGAAGCAGGTGCAACTGGCTTTCGAAAACCTCATGACCGTCCTCAAGACCGCCGGATGCACGCTCGACGATGTCGTGGACGTCACCACCTTCCACACCGACCCGGCCAACCAGTTCGAAACCATCATGGCCGTGCGCGACAAGGTCATCGGCGGCCCGCCCTATCCCAACTGGACCGCGGTGGGAGTGACTTGGCTGGCCGGCTTCGATTTCGAGATCAAAGTCGTCGCCCGTATTCCCGAAGCCGCCTGAATGATCGACGACCCGGTTCGGCCATGTCCGCTTCCGGGCGTCGCTCCCCGCCCACGCATCCCAGCAATGCCCCACCATTTCGTGTGACCTTTCACGCGCGCCCTTGACGTACGTCTCCCTTTGCCCACATAAGCTTTCACGAAACATTCGATCCCAGCCGTCCGACGGCCGCCGCCAAGGCGCCTCCGCCCGGGTTCCCTCCACACCGAGATCCGCATCGACGAGCGATGCACGCCCGTCCGGCAGCGTCGAATGCCGGCTTATGTGAGACGTACGACAGAGGCATGACGTTTGATTCAAGGCGGCGTCGGATGGCGCCGAACAACCGCGCACGCAACCAACGTCCGCGTGATGACTTCGATGGCTCCCGTCCGACGGCCAACACGGTCCATGGCGGCGGCCCCACCGGCCCGGTTCCGGGCAAGGACGAGATCCTGTTCCTTCCGCTGGGCGGCTGTTCCCGCATCGGCATGAACATGGCGCTCTACGGCCATGCCGGCAAATGGCTGATCGTGGACGCCGGCGTCGCCTTCATGGGCGACGAGGCGCCGGGCATCGACAGCCTGATGGCCGATCCGACCTTCATCGAAGAGCGGATGCAGGACGTCGTCGGCCTGGTGGTGACCCACGCGCACGAGGACCATATCGGCGCGATCCACCATCTGTGGCCGCGCCTGCGCTGCCCGATCTATGCCAGCCCCTTCGCCTCGCACATCATCCGCGACCGGCTGAAGGAAAAGGGCGCGCATCGGGCCGCCAAGGTTCAGACCTTCGACATCGGCGACACGCTGACCGTCGGTCCCTTCCGGATCGAGACCATCGCCGTCACCCATTCGATCCCCGAACCGATGTCGCTGGCGATCCGCACGGCGGCAGGCACGGTGCTGCACACCGGCGACTGGAAGTTCGATCCCGATCCGCTGATCGGCCGGACCACCGACGTCGCCGCGCTGAAGCGCCTGGGCGACGCGGGGCTGCTCGCCATGATGTGCGACAGCACCAACGCCGACGTGCCCGGTGCGACGGGATCGGAGGCCGACGCCCGCGCCGGCCTGATCGGCGCCTTCGCCAACCGTCCGGGCGCCATCGCCGTGACCGGCTTCGCCTCCAACGTCGCCCGCATGACCGCGGTGGCGGAAGCGGCGGCGGCGGTCGGGCGCAAGGTGGTGCTGGTCGGCCGTTCCATGCTGCGCATGGAAAAGGCGGCGCAGGCCTGCGGCTATCTCGACCATGTGCCGGACTTCATGGATGTCCGCGAGGCCTCCTGGACCCCGCGCGAGAATCTGGTGTTCCTGTGCACCGGTAGCCAGGGTGAGGAACGGGCGGCGCTCAGCCGTCTGGCCCGCAACGAGCACCGCGAGCTGTGGCTGGAAGAGGGCGACACCGTCATCTTCTCCGCCCGCACCATCCCCGGCAACGAAGAGGCGCTGGCCGAGATCCACGAGCATCTGCGCGGCATGGGGGTGGAGATCGTCACCCCGGCCGATGCGCCGGTCCATGTCTCCGGCCACCCCAAGCGCGACGACCTCGCCCGCATGTACGGGCTGGTCCGCCCGCGCTTCGCGGTTCCGGTCCACGGCACCATCGAGCATATGGAAGCTCACGCCCGCCTCGCCCGCGCCTGCGGCGTCGAGCGCGCCCTGGTTCCGGAGGATGGCGACATCCTGCGCATCGCCAAGGAAGGCACCCGCGTGATCGGCCGCATCGAGCCTAGGCGCCTCGCCAACACCGGCCGGGACTTGATCCCCTGGGTCCCGCCGGTGGCGGTGGACGCAGAGGAAGAGCGCGTCGCGGCCTGACCGCCTGACCAGATCGGAAAAACGCCCTGCACCGCCCGGTGCGGGGCGTTTTTCGTTTCTGCACGAATGAAAACGGACGGGCATGGCTCGGGCATTGCATACTCCCGTGCGTCTTTTGTCCCACGGAGTGAAAGTTCGATGTCGTTGCTCTCCTGCTGCCGCAGCGCCGCCTTGTCGGCCCTGCTCCTGTTCGGGCTGAACGGATCCCTCCAGGCCGCGGAACCGGTCAAGGTCAAGGTGTTCGTCGGGTCGATGTTCGAGATCGGCAAGAACACCGGCGACCGGGCGGGCGAGTTCCAGCACTGGTACGAGCGCTATTGGCAGACCGCCGAGCCGATCACGGTGAAGGGCGCGCTGAACCCGGTCTACTGCAATGCCGACGGCGTGTGCGGGTCGGTGCTGGGCATGGGCAAGGTCAGCTCCTCCGCCTCGATGCAGGCGATCCTGCTGACCCCGCAGCTCGACCTGTCGCAAGCCTATTTCCTGGTCACCGGCGTGGCCGGCACCCCGCCGTCACGCGGCACCATCGGCGAGGTCAGCTGGGCGACCTGGGTGGTCGACTACGACCTGGGCCACCGCTGGGCGCCGGAGGAAGGCAAGCCGGGCGAGCCGACCTTCATGCCGCGCAAGGGCTATGAAGCGGTGCGCCTGTTCCCGATGAACCCGGCGCTGGTCTCCTGGGCGATGCGGCTGACCGCCGACACGCCGCTGAAGGACAGCGAGTCCGCCCGTGCCTATCGCAAGCGCTATCCGCAGGAAGCGGCGCAACGTGCTCCTTTCGTAGGCACCGGCACGCACATGACCGGCGACACCTTCTTCCACGGCCCCGGCATGTCGGAGCAGGCGCAGTACATCGCCAAGCTCTATGGCGCCGACGATTACGTCATCACCGAGATGGAAGCGGCGGCGATCACGCTGGTGATCAAGCGGCTGCAAGGCTCCGACCGGGTGATGAGCCTGCGCGGCGCCGTGAATTTCGACCAGGGCAACCCGAACGAGACCACCCTGCAGCATCTCGACCCGAAGCCGGGCGAAACGGCCGGCGGCTTTGCCGAGACGGTTGAGAATGTGGAACTGGTCGGCTCCCGCATGGTCGACCACATCGTCGGCCACTGGGACCAGTGGAAGGACGGCGTCCCGGCGCTGCCGGCACGGTAAAGCCTGAAACCTACAGGCCGCGTCCCTTCCGACACCGCATCGCCCACAAGCTGCCCCCGCCTTTCTTGGGACGTCCCACGATCGAAAGGGGGTGGGCGGATTGAACAGAGGCGGCGGACCTGTTCCACGATGTTCCTTCCTGCCGGATAAGAAAATGCGCCGGGCCCGCGAGGGACCCGGCGCTTTTCCGTTTCGACGGCGTGAGCCTGCTCGCTCAGTCCCCTGCCGCCGGCTGCGGCATGGTGCCTTGCCCCGGCCGCCGGCGGACGAACAGGCGGTAGACCGCGACGAAGAAGACCGGGACGAACAGGATCGCCAGCACGGTGGCGGAGATCATGCCGCCCATCACGCCGACGCCGATGGCGTTCTGGCTCTCCGAACCGGCGCCGGTTGCGATCGCCAGCGGCAGAACGCCGAGGACGAAGGCCAGGGACGTCATGATGATCGGCCGGAGGCGCTGGCGGCAGGCCTCGATCGCCGCCTCCTTCAGCTCCATGCCCTCGTCGTAGAGCGACTTGGCGAACTCCACGATCAGGATGGCGTTCTTCGCCGAAAGGCCGATGGTGGTCAGCAGGCCGACCTGGAAATAGACGTCGCTCGGCAGGCCGCGCAGCGTCGCCGCGATGACCGCGCCGATGACGCCCAGCGGCACCACCATGATCACCGACACCGGCACGGACCAGCTCTCATAGAGCGCCGCCAGGCAGAGGAAGACGATGATCATCGACAGGGCGTAGAGCGCCGGGGCCTGCGAGCCGCTGAGCCGTTCCTCGTAGGACAGGCCGGTCCACTCGTAGCCGATTCCCTGCGGCAGCTTCCGCATCATCGCCTCCATCTCGGCCATCGCCTCGCCCGAGCTGATGCCCGGTGCGGCCGACCCTTGGATGTTCAGCGATGAAGAGCCGTTATAGCGCTCCAGCTTCGGCGAGCCGAAGATCCACTGCGCCGTCGTGAAGGCGGAGAAGGGGACCATCTGGTTGCTGGAATTGCGCACGTACCAGCGGTCGATGTCGCTCGGCTGCATGCGGTAGGGCGCGTCGGCCTGCAGATAGACCTTCTTCACCCGGCCCTGGTCGATGAAGTCGTTGACGTAGGACGACCCCCAGGCCACCGACAGCGTCGTGTTGATGTCGCTCAGCGCAAGGCCGAGCGCGCTCGCCTTTTCGCGGTCGACGTCCAGCTTGAACTGCGGCGTGTCCTCCAGGCCGTTGGGGCGGACGCCGACCAGCTTCGGGTTCTGCGCCGCCATGCCCAGCAGCTGGTTGCGCGCCTGCATCAGCCGGTCATGGCCCAGCCCGCCGCGGTCGACCAGCTGCACGTCGAAGCCGGTGGCGTTGCCGAGGCCGGGAACCGACGGCGGCAGGAAGGCAAAGACAACCGCATCCTTCAGCCGCGACAGCGCCCCCATCGCCCGACCGGCGATGGCCTGCGGCTTCTGCGCCGGCGATCCGCGCTCGCTCCAGTCCTTCAGCCGGACGAAGGCCATGCCGGCATTCTGGCCGCGGCCGGAGAAGTTGAATCCGACGATGGTGAACAGGCCCTCGACGCTGTCCTTCTCCTTTTCAAGGAAATGGGCGGTGACGGCCTTGGCGGTCTCGGCCGTGCGCTCGGCGCTCGCGTTCGGCGGGGCCGACCACAGCACGAACAGCTGGCCGCGGTCCTCCGTCGGCAGGAAGGAGGAGGGCATCTGCAGGAACAGGTAGCCCAGCCCGCCGAGGATCAGCAGATAGGCGATGAAATAGCGGCCCAGACGGTTCACCGCGCCGCGCACGCCGCGGACATAGACCCGGCTGCTGGCGTCGAAGCCGCGGTTGAACAGGCCGAAGAAGCCCCTCTTCGAATGACCGTGACCGACGGTCACAGGCTTCAGGATGGTGGCGCACAGCGCCGGGGTCAGCACCAGGGCGACCACCACCGACAGCGCCATCGCCGACACGATGGTCAGCGAGAACTGGCGGTAGATGGCGCCGGCCGACCCGCCGAAGAAGGCCATCGGCACGAACACAGCCGACAGCACCAGCGCAATGCCGACCAGCGCGCCGGTGATCTGGTCCATCGACTTGCGCGTCGCCTCGCGCGGGGGCAGCCCCTCCTCGCTCATCACGCGCTCGACATTCTCGACCACGACGATGGCGTCGTCGACCAGCAGGCCGATCGCCAGCACCATGCCGAACATCGTCAGCACGTTGACCGAGAAGCCGAAGGCCGACAGCACCCCGAAGGTGCCGAGCAGCACCACCGGCACCGCGATGGTCGGGATCAGCGTGGCGCGGAAATTCTGCAGGAACAGGTACATCACGACGAAGACGAGGATGATGGCCTCGAACAGCGTCTTGATCACCTCATGGATCGACAGCTCGACGAAGGGCGTGGTGTCGTAGGGGTAGATGACCTCGATGCCCGCCGGGAAGAAGGGCTGCAGTTCCGCCACGCGGGCCTTGACCGCACCGGCGGTGTCCAGCGCATTGGCGCCGGTCGCCAGCTTGATGCCGACGCCCGCCGCCGGCTTGCCGTTGTACGCGGCGCTGATCTCGTAGGTCTCGGACCCGATCTCGATCCGCGCCACGTCGCGCAGCCGCACCTGGGAACCGTCGGGATTCACGCGCAGCAGGATGGCGCCGAACTGCTCCGGCGTCTGCAGGCGCGACTGGGCGGTGATGGTGGCGTTGATCTGCTGGCCCGCGACGGCCGGCGCACCGCCGAGCTGCCCGGCGGAGACCTGCGCGTTCTGCGTCTTGACCGCGTTGGAGACGTCGGTGGTGGTCAGCGCGAAGTTGTTCAGTGCATCCGGATCGAGCCAGATGCGCATGGCATGCTGCGGGCCGAAGACGGTGACGTCGCCGACACCTTCGACACGGCTCAGCGTGTCCTGCAGGTTGGAGGTGACGTAATCGGCGATGTCGCCCTGGCTGAGGCGCCCGTCGCTCGACACGAAACCGACCACCAGCAGGAAGTCGTTGCCCGCCTTCGACACCTGAAGGCCGCGCTGCTGGACCTCCTGCGGCAGCAGGGGAACCGCCAGCTGCAGCTTGTTCTGCACCTGGACCTGGGCGATGTCGGGGTTGGCCTCTGGCTCGAAGGTCAGGGTGATGGTGACGTTGCCGGAGGAGTCGCTGTTGGAGGACATGTAGCGGAAATGATCGAGCCCGGTCATCTTCTGTTCGATGACCTGGGTGACCGTGTCCTCCAGCGTCTTGGCCGAGGCGCCGGGATAGCTGGCTGTGATCGACACCGTCGGCGGCGCGATCTTCGGATATTGCTCGACGGGCAGCCGCAGGATCGCCAGGGCGCCCGCCATCATGATGACGATGGCGATGACCCAGGCGAAGACCGGCCGGTCGATGAAGAATTTTGACATGTGAGCGGTTCCTGGGGGAGCGGTATCCTGGATCAGCGGGCCGACGCGGCCTTTTCAGGCAGCGCAGCGAGAGCATTCTGGGCCGGCACCGGCTTCACCTCGGCCCCCGGCTTGACCTTCTGCAGGCCTTCGACGACCACCCGCTCGCCGGCCGTCAGCCCGTCCGACACCAGCCAGACATTGCCGACCGCGCGCTCGGTCTTGATGGTGCGCTGGGCCGCCTTGTTGTCGGCGCCCACCACCCAGACGCGGGCGCTGCCGTCCGGTCCGCGGCTGACCGCCGCCTGGGGCACGGTGATGGCGTTCTCGGCGACGCCCTGCTCCACGCGGGCGCGGACGAACAGGCCGGGCAGCAACTCCTTGTTCGGATTGGGGAAGACGGCGCGCAGCTGGACCGAGCTGGTGCCGGCATCCACCGTCACGTCGGAGAACTGGAGTTCACCCTTCGCCGGATAGGGGGTGTCGTCGCCGTTGCTGTTCAGGAACAGCGTCACCGGGATCTTGCCGGGCTCCGCCGGGCGGATGCGGCCGGTCGCCATGTCCTCGCGCAGCTTCATCAGCTGCGAGGCGGTCTGCGTCACGTCGACATAGATCGGGTCGAACTGCTGGATGGTCGCCAGCGCCGTCGCCTGGCTGGCGGTGACCAGCGCGCCTTCGGTGACCGCCGATTTGCCGATGCGGCCGGAGATCGGCGCGAACACCTTGGTGTAGTTCAGGTTGATGCTGGCGAGGTTGTAGGCCGCCTTGGCCGCGGCAACCTGCGCCTCGTTCTGCTTCAGCGAGGCCTGGACGTCGTCGAAGTCCTGCTTGCTGACCACGCTGTTCTTCACGAGGTCGCCATAGCGTCCCGCCTTGTTGCGCGCGGCCTGCAGGTTGGCTTCCGCCTTCTGCACGTCGGCCTGGGCGCTCGCCAGCGATGCCTCGTAGGTGGCAGGGTCGATCTGATAGAGCTGGTCGCCGGCCTTGACGTCGCTGCCCTCGCGGAACAGGCGCTTCAGCACGATGCCGCTGACCTGCGGGCGGATTTCAGCCACCCGATAGGCGGCGGTGCGGCCCGGCAGCTCGGTCGTCACGGTCAGGCGCTGCGGCCCGATGGTGATGACCGACACCTCCGGCGGACCGCCGGCCTGGGGCTGGCCGGCCGCCTGCTTCTGCTGGTTGCAGCCGGCGAGCACCGCGATCAGCGCAGCCGCCGCGGCCAGCGTCATGAATGAGTTGGATCTGAACATCTCTTTCCTCGTCTCGGCGCCGCGCGTCTGCGGTCCCGTCTCCCTGCTACGGCCGGGCTTTGGGCCGGCCTTCGGTCCGGGCTGCGGGTGGACCGGCACATCCCCGTTGCTTAGTACTGTCTCATACAGTACACTGTACCAGACGATACATTCAGAATGCTGCAGCGCGCAAGGGGGTTCCGCAATGCCCGATACGGGGCTGGACGCAAGGGGGTTGGAATACGGCGCCGGAACGGGCACCCGCGGCCATGCGCGCTGCCGGGCTCTGCTGGATGCCGCGGCGGCGCTGTTCGTCGAGAAGGGCTATGCCGGAACGTCGCTCAGCGACGTGCTGCGGGTCGCCGGCGGATCGCGCACGACGCTCTATGCCCATTTCGGCGACAAGGACGGCCTGTTCCGCGCCATGATGGAGGAACATTGCGCCCGCGTGCTGGACGGCATGGCTCCGGACGCCCTCGCCCTGGATGCCCCCGCCGGCAGCGTTTCGGAGCAGGTCGCCGATCCGGAAGAGCGGCTGGTCCGCATCGCGCTGCACATCATGCATGCGCTGACGGAGCCGCAGACGACGGCGATCCTGCGCACGCTGATTTCGGAAGGCGCCCGCATCCCCGACCTCGTCGAGACCTTCGTCCGCGTCGGACCGGAACGCACGCGCGAGCGGATGGCCGGCTGCCTGCGCGAACTGGCCGAGGCAGGACGGATCCGCGTCGCCGACCCTGATGCGGCGGCACAGGCCTTCTGCGGCATGGTGACCGGCAACCTTCTGATGGAGCGGCTGATCCTGCCCGACCGGCCTGTCGACATGCCGGCGGTGGAGGCTTATGTGCGCGCCTGCGTGCATCTGTTCCTTCGCGGCGCCGCCCCGTCCCCGTCGGCCTCCTGACGGCACCGACCCAATCACGCTCCCGAACGAACCGCCAAGCAAGAGGCCCGTAGAATGCGCCCCGGAATGCAATCAGGAATGCCGAAGGACATCGTCGTTTTCATCGAGGCGGACGAGGAGCGGGCGGGCCGGCTCGCCTATGCCGCCGCCCTGGCGCAAAGCTGGCAGGCGCACCTGATCGCCACCTTCGTCGTCAACCGGCTGGAACTGACCCCCGGCAGCGGCTTCGCCCGCGGCGGCGGGCTGGAAGCCATGCTGCGCCAGCATCAGACCGCCACCCGCAACGCGGCGGCGGAGGCGCGGACGCTGTTCGACCGCATCGTCGCCGACACCGGCATCAGCGGCGAATGGCGCCTGTCCGACCATGAGGATGGCGAGGCGCTGATGCTCCACGCCCGCCATGCCAGCCTCGCCATCGTCGGTCCGCCGCTGCGGCCGACCCGGCCGGCGCGGATGCTCAGCCTGTCGGAGGACGTGATCTTCGCCTCCGGCCGCCCCACCCTGCTTCTGCCGGCCGGCTGGCCGTCGCACCGCATCGGCCGGCGCATCGTCGTCGGCTGGAACGGCAGCCGCGAGGCGGCGACCGCCATCGCGCTCGCCATGCCATTGCTGAGCGCGGCGGACATCGTGCATCTGGTCGTGGTGCCCGAAGCGCGCCCGAACGGCCTGCTCGGCGGCGATCCGGGGGCCGACATGTCCCGCCATCTGGCGCGCAACGGAGTGGAGGTGGTGCTGGAACAGCGCCCCGGCACCGATGCCGGCACCGTGCTGCTGGACCATGCGCGCACAGTGGATGCCGACCTGCTGGTGATGGGCGCCTATGGCCGGCCGCGGATCAGCGAATTCGTCTTCGGCGGGACGACCCGGACGGTTCTGGCGAAGGCGAACACGCCGATCCTGCTGTCGCGATGACACTGCCGGAGAAGGGGCCCCTGCGTCTTTTTTACAGCTCGCGCCGGTCCCCCTTCCCGGTGCAGACGTTCTACAGTGGCGCACGCGCATCGGCGTGGAACGGATAATCAGACCGGACGCGGGCACCGCCGCGCCGGAGGAAAGCGCATCATGACGAGCAGCAGCCACAAGGCCGATGTCGCCGCCGGAGCCACTGCCGGACCGGCACCGGCGGGACCCGCCACCTGCGGACCGCGGGGACTGGCGCGCCGGCAGGCGATCCTCACCGCCGCGCGGCGGCTGTTCATCGAAAAGGGGTTCGAGAAGACCACGCTCAGCGACATCATCGCCGTGGCCGGCGGCTCCCGTGCCACGCTGTACGAGCATTTCGGCGACAAGGAAGGCCTGTTCCGCGCGATCATGGAGGAGGACAACGCCATGATCCTCTCCGGCCTCGCCCCGGCCCAGGCCGACGACCGCGTCACGCCGGAAGCCGGGCTGACCGCCTTCGCCCTGCATCTGGTCAAGGCCCTGCTGAACGAGGAGACGACCGGTACGGTCCGCATCCTGATCTCCGAAGGCGACCGCGTGCCGGACATCGCCGAGGCCTTCTTCCGCATCGGCCCGGAAAACGCCATCCGCCGCCTTGCCGAGTATCTGCAACGCCTCTCGGACAGCGGCACCCTGAAGATCGAGGATCCGGCCGTGGCCGCCCAGGCCTTCCTGGGCATGGTCACCGGCAACCTGCTGATGCGCCGCCTGATCCTGCCGCAAAGCGCGCCGGCCATCCCCGACCTCGACCGCTATGTCCGGCAGGCGGTGCGGCTGTTCCTGAGCGGCGCCCACGCCTCGGAAACCGCGACTCCAGGATGAGACGCGGCGGCGGTCAGATCGTCTCCGTAGCCTCCTCCCCCACCCCGCGGTCGCGGTCGGCCTTGGTCAGCGGTTCGGCAATCTCCTCCAGCCCCTTGCCTTCGGCATCGACACCGTAGATCAGGGCGACCACGCCACCGAACATCATCACCACCGACCCCAGCACATAACCCCAGAACAGCGGGTCGCGCTCCGTACCCTCCCCCACCAGCCAGCCGAACAGCAGCGGCCCGGCTGAGCCCACCACCTGGGCGATGGCGAAGAAATACGAAATGGCCTGCGCGCGCACCTCCAGCGGAAAGATCTCGCTGACCGTCAGGTAGGCCGACGACGCGCCCGCCGAGGCGAAGAAGAAGGACACGCACCAGAACACCGTGTGGGTGTCCGCCGTCAGCACCCCCTGCCGGAACAGGAAGGCGGAGACCAGCAGCACGGTTCCCGCCAGCAGATAGGTGCTGAAGATCATCCGCCGCCGCCCCACCGTGTCGAACAGCGGCCCCAGCAGCAGCGGACCGATCAGGTTGCCGGCGGCGAAGGGAAAGAAATAGAGCGCCGTTTGTGACGGGTCGAGATGATAGAAATTCTGCAGGACCAGGGCGTAGGTGAAGAAGATCGCGTTGTAGAGGAAGGACTGCGTGACCATCATCGTCACGCCCAGGAAGGTGCGTGACGGATATTGCCGGAAGAAGACGTCCACCAACTGGGCGTAGGACACCGAATCTTCGGGGATGATGGACATGGCCCGCCGCGGATCGACCGGCGGCAGCGTCTTTCCCTGCTCGCGGACGCTGGCCTCGATGCCGTCGACGATACGCTCGGCCTCCTCCTCCCTCCCGTGGGTGACCATCCAGCGCGGGCTTTCCGGGATGAAGCGGCGCAGATAGATGATGAACAGTCCCAGGAAGGGACCGATGAAGAAGGCGATCCGCCAGCCGAGATCCTCCGGCACCAGCGAATGGTCGAGAAGGAAGACGCTGCCGACGGCGCCGATCATCGCACCGCCCCAATAGGTGCCGTTGATGGCGATGTCGACACGGCCGCGGTAGCGGGCGGGGATCAGTTCGTCGATGGCGGAATTGATGGCGGCATATTCGCCGCCGATCCCCATCCCGGCGACGAAGCGCCAGAGATAGAGGAACCACGGCGTCCAGGCGAACCCGGCGATGCCCGACGCGATCAGGTAGATCGCCAGTGTGGTGATGAACAGCCGCTTGCGTCCCCAGCGGTCGGTCAGCCGCCCGAAGAAGAGCGCCCCGACCACCTGCCCCATGAGATATATGGTGCCGGCAAGCCCGACCTCGGCGCTCGACATGCCCAGGCTTTCCTTGTAGCCGGAGGCCGAGATCAGCTGGATTTCGATGCCGTCCAGGATCCAGCTGACGCCCAGCCCCACCACGACCATCCAATGGAAACGGGCCCAGGGCAGCCGGTCCATCCGGGCGGGCACGAGGCTGCTCACCGCGGCATTCCGCGGCGCGGAGCCCAGAGCGGCGCTTTGTCTGGCGGTCATGGCGGACGGCACTCCTCGTGCTGATGGAAGGACCGGGTGAGGCGTTCCGGCTGCGGGTGAAACGTCCCGTCGCAATGGAAGGTTTCGCCAGCGCCCCGTCCGAGCACCCGCCAAACATCTGGTACACGAATTGTCACGACTCTCCTCATTTTCCGTTGCGTATTTGGATCGATCCAATTAGCTTGTCCAAAGACTGAGGGGGCACCGGGACGGCGACCGCGAAGGCCGCCACAGCCCAGGCAACGACACCCGGGCGATGACCCTGGATGGATGCCCGACGGACAAAGGCGATCCGCGCGACGCCGGCCCTTGGACAAGCCGGTACGACGCGGGTGCGGAGGAACGGCCGTGACCTATGACTTTCAATTCGACGCGGTGTTCGCGTCGTGGGACATGCTGCTGGGCGGGGCTTGGCTGACGATTAAGCTGTCGTTCGGCGCCATGGCCATCGGGCTGGTGGTCGCCATCCTCTGTGCGCTGGGCAAGACCTCCGGTCCGAAACCGGTGCGCTGGCTTATCAACGCCTATATCGAGGTCATCCGCAACACGCCCTTCCTGGTCCAGATCTTCCTGATCTTCTTCGGGCTGCCGACCATCGGCCTCAGGCTGTCGCCGGACGTGGCGGCGCTGATCGCGATGGTCGTCAATGTCGGGGCCTATGCCACCGAGATCATCCGCGCCGGCATCGAATCCATCCACAAGGGCCAGATCGAAGCCGGATTGGCGCTGGGGCTGCGCCCGCTGCAGGTCTTCCGCTATATCGTGCTGAAGCCGGCGCTGCGCACGGTCTATCCGGCGCTGACCAGCCAGTTCATCCTGCTGATGCTGAGCTCCAGCATCGTGTCCGCCATCTCCGCGGACGAGTTGACCTCGGTCGCCAACAACATCCAGTCGCAGACCTTCCGCAGCTTCGAAATCTACATCGTCGTGACCGGCATCTATCTGGTGCTGGCGCTGATGTTCTCGGCCCTGTTCGCCGGCATCTACCGGCTGGCCTTCGCCTATTCCGTCGACCGGCGCTGAAGGAGGCCGCAAGATGATCCGCGCCTTCGGATACAACGAGTTCCTGTTCCTGCTGAGCGCCGTGCAGTGGACGCTGCTGCTGTCGGCCATCGCCTTCATCGGCGGCGGCATCGTCGGCCTGTTCGTCGCGCTCGGCCGCACGTCGGACGTGAAGCCGCTGCGCTGGCTGGCGACCGGCTACATCCAGGTCTTCCAGGGCACGCCGCTGCTGATGCAGTTGTTCCTGGTCTTCTTCGGCGCCACCGTGATGGGCATCGACATGAGCCCGTGGGTGGCCGCGGCACTCGGCCTGACGCTGAACACCAGCGCCTTCCTGGGCGAAATCTGGCGCGGCTGCATCCAGTCGGTGCCTCGTGGGCAATGGGAGGCGGCGTCCGCGCTCGGCCTGCGCTATCCCGGCCTGATGCGCTACGTGATCCTGCCGCAGGCGGTGAAGGTCGCGGTACCGCCGACCGTCGGCTATCTGGTCCAGGTCATCAAGGGCACCTCGCTGGCCGCCATCATCGGCTTCGTCGAGCTGACCCGCGCCGGCCAGATCGTCAACAACGCCACCTTCCAGCCCTTCCTGGTCTTCGGCATCGTCGCCGCGATCTATTTCGCGCTGTGCTGGCCCCTGTCGCTGCTGAGCCAGCGGCTGGAAGCCCGCTACGCCGCTCCAACACGCTGAAACCCTAAAAATGCATTCGGAGGAAACACCCATGGCCTTCACCGTCACCCGCCGCCTGATCGTCGCCGGCGCCCTGATGACCACCGCAATCGGCCTGACTGCCACGGCGAACGCCCAGAGCGTCGAGGACATCAAGGGCAAGGGCAAGCTGACCGTCGGCATGCTGGTCGACTTCCCACCTTTCGGCATCACCACCGCCGACGGCAAGCCGGACGGCTACGACGCCGACGTCGCCAAGCTGATGGCGAAGCACATGGGCGTGCCGGTGGACATCGTGCCGGTCACCGGTCCGAACCGCATCCCCTACCTGCTGACCGGCAAGGTGGACGTGCTGGTCGCGTCGCTCGGCATCACGCCGGAACGGGCCAAGCAGGTCGCCTTCTCCGACCCCTATGCCGCCATCGAGATCGGGCTGCTCGCCCCGCAGAAGTCGCCGATCGCCAAGGCCGAGGATCTGTCGGGCAAGAGCGCCGGCGTCGCCCGCGCCAGCACCCAGGACCAGTCGCTGACCGCGGCGGCGCCGAAGGATGCCCGCATCATGCGCTTCGACGACGACGCCAGCGCCGTGCAGGCCCTGCTGTCGGGCCAGGTCGATGCGCTGGGCGTCAGCAACGTGGTGGCGCAGCAGATCAAGACGATGGCGCCTCAGGCCAATTACGAGATGAAGTTCGTGCTGAAGAGCCAAGTGCAGGGCGTCGCCATGCGCCAGGGCCAGGACAAGCTGCAGGCCTGGGTCAACGGCTTCCTCGACACGGTGAAGAAGAACGGGGAGCTGAACGCCATCCATCAGAAGTGGCTGGGCACCGACCTGCCGGCGGCGGTCACGTCCGGCAAGTCCTGAGCTTGAAGCAACCGCATTTCCCCGGTGGAGGGTAGAACCATGGCAGTGGCGTCCGGACCGATGAGCGCGGATGTCGTCATCCGCATGGAAGGCGTCCAGAAATGGTACGATCACTTCCAGGTGCTGAAGGACATCGACCTGGAGGTCCACCGGGGCGAGCGGATCGTCATCTGCGGCCCGTCCGGATCGGGAAAGTCGACCCTGATCCGCTGCATCAACCAGCTGGAACGCCACCAGAAGGGCCGCATCACCGTCAACGGCGTCGAGCTCGGCCCCCATCACCGCCAGCTCGACACCGTGCGGCGGGAGGTCGGCATGGTGTTCCAGAGCTTCAACCTGTTCCCGCACCTGACCGTGCTGGAGAACTGCATGCTCGCGCCGATGAAGGTGCGCGGCACGAACAAGGCCGAGGCGAAGGCCACCGCGCTGCGCTATCTGGAGCGGGTGCGCATTCCCGAACAGGCCGACAAGTATCCCGGCCAGCTGTCGGGCGGCCAGCAGCAGCGCGTCGCCATCGCGCGGTCGCTCTGCATGAACCCGAAAGTGATGCTGTTCGACGAACCCACCTCCGCGCTCGACCCCGAAATGGTCAAGGAGGTGCTGGACACCATGATCGGATTGGCGGAAGACGGCATGACCATGCTGTGCGTGACGCACGAGATGGGGTTCGCAAAGTCGGTCGCCCACCGCGTGATCTTCATGGACCGCGGCGAGATCGTCGAGCAGAACACGCCGGAGGCGTTCTTCTCCGCCCCGAAATCGGAGCGGACGCGGAGCTTCCTCGGCCAGATTCTGGCTCACTAGGACCTTTTCGTTCCACCAAGGACAGTCGTGATGAAGCCCGAAATCCTCCTCGTCGAACCCATGATGCCCGCCATCGAGCAGGCTCTGGACGCGGCCTACACCGTCCACCGCCTGTCCGCCGCGACCGACCGCGACCGGCTGGTCGCCGAGTTGGCAGACCGGGTGCGCGCCGTCGTCACCGGCGGCGGGACCGGCGTGAAGAACGCGGTGGTCGACGCCCTGCCGAAGCTGGGGATCGTCGCCATCAACGGCGTCGGCACCGACGCGGTCGATCTGGAGCATTGCCGCGGCCGCGGCGTGCGCGTCACCAACACGCCCGACGTACTGACCGACGACGTGGCGGACCTCGCCATCGGGCTGCTGATCGCCGCCTCGCGCCGCATGGCGGTGGGCGACCGCTTCGTCCGGGCCGGGCAGTGGCCGACGGGCAAGCTGCCGCTCGCCCGCAAGGTCAGCGGCAAGCGGCTGGGCATTCTGGGGCTGGGCCGCATCGGCGAGGCCATCGCCAAGCGCGCCGAGTCCTTCGGCATGACCATCGCCTACACCAACCGCAAGCCGCGCGACGGCGTGTCCTACCGCTTCGTCGCCTCGCCGGTCGATCTGGCGCGGGAAAGCGACATCCTGGTGGTGGCGGCGTCGGCCGGGCCGGACTCGCGCAACATGGTGGGCCGCGACCTGCTGGACGCGCTGGGGCCCGACGGCATCCTGGTCAATGTCGCCCGCGGCAGCGTGGTGGACGAGCCGGAGCTGCTGGCGGCATTGACCGAAGGCCGGCTGGGCGGGGCCGGGCTGGACGTCTTCGCCGACGAGCCCAATGTGCCGGAGGGCTTCTACGGCCTCGACAACGTCGTCCTGCAGCCGCATCAGGCCAGCGCCACGGTGGAGACGCGCACGGCGATGGGCCAGCTGGTGCTGGACAATCTGGACGCCTTCTTCGCCGGCCGGCCCTTGCCGACCGCCGTGGTGTGAGGCTCCGCCACCGTGGCCCAGCCGCCGGATAGCAGCAAACCGGGCAACGACCGCATCACCCTGACGGAGGTCGCCGGCCATGCCGGGGTGTCGCGGTCGACGGTGTCGCTGGTGCTGCGCGGCAGCCCGCTGGTGGCGGCGGAGACGCGGGAGCGGGTCCAGGCCGCCATGGCGGCGCTGGGCTACATCTACAACCGCGGCGCGGCCACCCTGCGCGCCGCCCGCACCCAGACCATCGGGCTGCTGGTCTGCGAGCTGAACAACCCCTTCTATGCCGAGCTGACGGCGGGGGTGGACGATGTGCTGGACGCCGAAGGCTTCGTCGCCTTCATCGCCAACACCGCCGAGCAGCCGGAGCGGCAGGAGCGCTTCCTGCAGCGGATGCGGGAACACAATGTCGACGGGGTGATCCTCTGCCCCGCCGCCGGAACGCCTTACGACCTGCTGGAGCGTCTTGACCGCTGGCGGCTGCCCTGCGTCCAGTCCCTGCGCTTCTTGTCCGACCGGGGCCGCGACTATGCCGGGGTGGATTACCAGGCGGGTGTGGAGACGGTCGTCGACCATCTGGTCTCCCTCGGGCACAGCCGGATCGCCTTCGTCGGCGGGATGCTGGACCATTCCGCCTACGCGGCACGCCATGCCGGTTTCATCGCGGCGATGCGGCGGCATGGGCTGGCGGACGATCTGGTCCTGCGCTGTCCGTTGACCAGGCGTTCGGGTGCCGAGGTGGCGGACGATCTGCTCCATCGGCCGCAGGCCCCGACGGCAGCCCTGTGCTACAACGACGTGGTGGCGCTGGGGCTGATGCTGGGGCTGGAGGCGCTTGGCCTCAGGGCCGGGCGCGATCTGGCCGTCACCGGCTTCGACGACGTGCCGGAGGCCGCACTCAGCCGCCCGGCGCTCACCACCGTCGCCACCTCCGCAAGGCAGATCGGGCAGGAAGCCGCCCGCCTGCTTCTGCGCCGCATTGCCGACCCGCAGGGCCCGCCCGAGCGGATCATCCTGCCGAGCCGGCTGGTCGTCCGCCAATCCTGCGGCGCTCCCACTCATTCCACCCACCATAGAGACCTGTCATGACCGATACCGTCGAGGCCCTGATCGCGGCACGCGAGACCCGCAAGTGGCTGACCGGGCTGGAAAGCCGCCCCGCCGACGAGGCGGAGGCCTATGCGATCCAGGACGCCGTCGCCCGCCGCCTGGGCCCCGTCACCGCCTGGAAGGTCGGCGCCGCCACGCCCGACGCCGAGCCCTTCCGCGCGCCGATCAACGCCGCCACCGTGTTCGAGGGCACCGACCATCTGCCGGCCAACCTGTTCCAGGTCATCGGGGTGGAGGCGGAGATCGCCTACCGCTTCGGCAGCGACCTGCCGGCGCGCGAGCAGCCCTATACGCGGGAGGAGGTTCTGGACGCCGTTGCTTCCGTCCATCCGGCCTGGGAGATCGTCGACACCCGCTACACCGGCTTCGGTAGCCAGGACCGGCTCAGCCACATGGCGGACCAGTTCAACCACGGCGCCCTGATCGTCGGCCCGGCCATCGCCGACTGGCGCGCCCTCGACCCGCTCAAGGAGTCGGTGACGCTGGAGGTCGACGGCGAGACCAAGGTCGATGTCGTCGGCGGCAACAGCGCCGGCGACCCGGTGCGGCTGCTGGTGTGGATGGCCAATGTCGGCGCCCGCAGCTTCGGCGGCCTGCATGCGGGCGAGGTGGTCACCACCGGCTCCTGCACCGGCACCGTCTTCGTCCAGCCGGGCAGCCGGTCGGTCGCCCGCTACGGCACCATGGGCACGCTGACGCTGAAGGTCGACTGAGCGCCTGAGGGGGGTGCCGCGGGGCCGCGATCCTCAAGTCGGATCCCTCAAGCCGGATCCAGAAGACGCGGCCCGGCGCCGCCATCCCCCAGCTCGTCCCACGGGTTGCGCAGCGGGCAGTCGCGAATCGACAGGCAGCCGCAGCCGATGCAGCCGTCGAGATTGTCGCGCAGTCTGGTCAGCTTGGTGATGCGCTCGTCCAGTTCCTGCCGCCAGCGCTCCGACATGCGTTGCCAATCGGCGGTGGTGGGGGTGCGGTCCTCCGGCAGGGCGTTCAGCGCGTCGGCGATGGAGGCGAGCGAGATGCCCAGCCGCTGCGCCACCTTGATCACCGCCACCCGCCGCAGCACGTCGCGGGAGAAGCGGCGCTGGTTGCCGGAATTGCGCCAGCTGCGGATCAACCCCTGCGCCTCGTAGAAGTGAATGGTCGAGACCGCCACGCCGGACCGGCGCGCCACTTCGCCCACCGTCAGGTCCTTGTCGTATTCCTCCGGCGACAGCATCCCGGCCCTCCCCTCTGCCGCAACCCTCCGTCCCGCCAGTGTGCAGCCATTTCCGCTTGACCTCAAGTTCTGTTGAGGTTTTAGCCTGCCCCGACTTTGCCGACCAAACGGGCAATGTGCCGATTGCGTAATCAGGGGGACGGGGACCGTATGACGAGGGGAAAGCTTGCCGCCTTGCGTGACCGTTTGGCGGGATGGGGGGAGTTCGTGTTCCGGCCGATCCTGCCCGGCGCCACGCTGCGCGACCGCATGATCGCCTGCTGCGGCGCCCTGCTGGGCATCGCCGCGACCGGGCTGCTCTGTCGCAACATGCTGACCTACATGTCCAGCGCGCCGGTGCTGGTTGCGCCGATGGGGGCGTCGGCGGTGCTGCTGTTCGCCGTGCCGGCCAGCCCGCTGGCCCAGCCCTGGTCGATCGTCGGCGGCAACACGCTGTCGGCCATCGTCGGGGTGCTGGTCGCCGCCGTCATTCCCGACCCGATGCTGGCGGGGGCCGCCGCGGTGGCGCTCGCCATCGCCACCATGTCGTTGACCCGCTGCCTCCACCCGCCGGGCGGGGCCGCTGCCCTGACTGCGGTGCTGGGCGGGCCGGCGGTGACGGAGATGGGGATCAAGTTCGCCTTCTTCCCCGTCGCGGTGAACTCCATCCTGCTGCTGACGGCCGGGCTGATGTTCCACCGGCTGTCCGGCCACCGCTATCCGCACAAGGCGGTGAACACCCACCGCACCAGCGATCCGCCGCCGCAGCTGCGCCCCGGCCTGATCCAGGGCGACGTGGACGAGGCGCTGCGCACACTGGCCGAGACGCTGGATGTCAGCCGCGAGGATCTCGGCGCGCTGCTGGTCAACGCCGAGTTGCATGCGCTGGAACGCCTGCATGCCGACATCAGCTGCCGGGACATCATGTCCCGCGACGTCGTTTCGGTCACGCTGGACACCCATCCGCAGGTGGCCCGCGCCCGGCTGCTGGAACATGGATTCCGCACCCTGCCGGTGGTGGATGCCCAGAACACCGTGGTCGGCATGGTCGGGCACGAGCAGCTGTCGCACGGCGATACCGGCCGCAGCGGCGCCCGCGTCGCCAGCGTCATGGCCCCGGCGACGGTTGAACTGCCGGACACCCCGGTCTTCCGCCTTCTGGGCCGCCTGTCGGACGGGCGCACCCATGACGTGGTGATCGTCGACCAGAACCGCCGCGTCCTCGGCATGGTCACCCAGACCGACCTGCTGGTGGTTCTGGCCCGCACCGCGCTTGCCCGTGCGGTGCAGACCGGCATCGACGGGCTGAACGGGACGCTTCCGCGCAACCCTCTGCGGGATGTTTCCGGCGGCCGGGCATAGCGGCCGGATTCCGCGCCGCTTCCCCTTTGTCGGCCTCGCGACGGAGGGGGAGTGGAACATTTGAAACAGTGTGAAACAGGAATTCAGGCCTGTTCCACTGTTCAACTCGCAGCCGGGAGGATCTTGCGACGATAGGAGCGGCGAAGATGGCACCCGGCTGCACACGCTCTCTCTCCCGCACTCCGTGACAGGCTATTTTTCCTATCACAAATCGTCCCGAGGGATAAGCGTCGGCTCGAAAACGGTAACGCCCGCTTCTTCGCGATTGGGCTGCGAATGCCTGACTGTTGGTGTCCTGAACTCTGGTGACGGGCACCCTGGAAACCGAGGCGTCACCAGAGTTCAAGGCCGTAATCGCCCACCGTCACCAAAGTTCAGCCGCGCAATCAGGCGATGCGCGCCACCACCCGCTCGTTGATCGGCGGGCGCGAGGGGTAGAGGATCAGCCCTTCGCCCGATTCCTCGACGCGGGCGTCGGGATAGGCGGCCATGGCGTATTTCAGATTCGGGATGAACTTGGTCTTGAACTGGCGGACCAGGGCGTAACCGGCGCCGAACTGGCCGTGCAGCGCCGCCCAGGTGATCGGCGTTGGCTTTTCCAGCGAATGCAGGCGGTAGGCGAGCCAGATATAGACGTCGAGCGCCATCGACTTGCCGCTGATCGCCTTCAGTGCCTCTTCCGCCACCGGAACCGGATGTTCACGCAGTGCCTTGAAGAAGCTGTCGCTGAGCCGCACCGTCTCGGTGAACAGGGTTCCCTGGCGGTCGTCGGGCCGGCGCAGCTGGATGGCGTCGGCGACGATCGATTCCTTGCTTTGCCGCCGGCCGCCGTCGGCGTCGGTGAAGAAGGTGAGATGGCAGGCGGAGAGGCGCGCAGCCTGATCCTCCACATCGCGATAGGCCTTGCCGCAGATCGGGATATCCATCCGCTTCAGCCAGTCATGCATGGAGCCGCCGAGTTCCACCTCCGGATTGCCGGTCTGGATGGCACGGGTCTGGAGATAGAGCAGGATCATCCGCGCCCGGCTGCCGTAGGGCACGCCGATTCGACGGGTGACGCCGTTGCGGTCCTCGATCACACCGGGTTGGATCACCAACTTGACCTTGTGGCCCGGCCGTTCCCAATGCTGGTCGTCGGGAAGCTGGCGGTGGGGCAGCGCCGTCTGGCAGAATCCGGCATAGGTGATGCCGAGCTTGCCGTTCTCCGCGGCCTGGACCGCGGCGGCGATGTCGATCAGCGGCCGTTCCTCGTCCGAAACGAGGGCCAGTGCGCCGTCGCGCCCATGTGTCTCGATCAAACGATGAATGCTGCCCATGCCGCTCTCCCGTTCCTGGTCACCCGCTGCTGGTCTCCATGACCGTCCTGTGACCGCCGGATGACCGAACCTGCCAGATACAACACCCCGGATCGCGCCGAAGGCAATTTGAACCTTGGTGACGCAGGCTAATTGGAAGCTATTTGGAACCAACTATTAGATTCGTCACCAAGGTTCAGGGGATAAGTCCGAGTCGCGTCACCACAGTTCAAGGATGGCGTCACCAGAGTTCATGGGGAAAACCGGGGTGCCTGTGGACGAATCGCGGTGCCGGGAGCCCCGCGGGTTTGAACCTTGGTGACGCCCGGGCAGGCGAGTCGCGGTGAATCGGGCGGGCTCAAGTCGCGGCAGGCGTCACCAAAGTTCAAGGATTCCAGCGGCTAAGTGAGGCGGCCTTGTGGGGCCTTGGCTGCCGGCCATCGGATGGTCGGGTGTTCGCCCATCATCGGCACAGTGTTTGAATTCAATGGCTTACCCGTTATCCTCGCGGAGGCGGGGATCCAGGGAGCGCCGCATGGTAACCGACCGAGTCGGCTAAATTCCTGCCTTCGCGGGAATGACGCACAGAGAAGCGGACGTTGGCTTTCCGGGTTTCGCTGCCGTTCATCGCCCCCTTTCCCGCCGATGCGTCACCAAAGTTCAAACACCCGGTCGAGTCGATCCGGGGCCGCTGGCGTCACCAAAGTTCAAACCATGGCGCCGGATATTTTGGCAGGGCGTCACCAAAGTTCAGGAGTCATGCCGAGTCGTTCCGGATGGGAGCGTCACCAAAGTTCAAACTCCGGAGGCTTGCCACCTCATCCCAGACCATCGGGGCGTCACCAAGGTTCAGGTGCGCCGGCTCCGCGGAACCGGGCGGCGGCAGCGGAGTTGTTTGCCCACGGGGCTGAATTGGCGGGGGACCATGGCGCAGGATGCGATGACCGGTTCGGTGGGAGGATCGGAGACGGACGCCGGCAAGGTGGTGATCGCGGCCATCGCGGCCAATCTGGCGGTCACCGTCACCAAATTCGTGGCGGCGTTCCTGACCGGCAGTTCGTCGATGCTGAGCGAGGCGGTGCATTCCCTGGTCGATAGCGGGAACGAGGCGCTGATGCTGGTCGGGCTGAAGCGGTCGCGGAAGCCGCCCGACGACAGCCACCCCTTCGGCTACGCGCGCGAGCTGTATTTCTGGACCTTCGTCGTGGCGCTGGTGATCTTCGCCGGTGGGGCCGTGGTGTCGATCTATGAAGGGGTGGAGAAGATCCTGCACCCCCAGCCGATCGAATCGCCCTGGATCAACTTCGTCGTGCTGGGCATCGCCGTGGTGATGGAGGGGGTCAGCTGGCTGGTGGCGCTGCGCGCCTTCAATGCCCGGCGCGGCGACGCCGGCGTGTTCGAGACCGTCCACGCCAGCAAGGACCCCACCATCTTCATGGTGCTGTTCGAGGACAGCGCCGCCCTGGTCGGCCTGATCATCGCCGCCGCCTGCCTGTCCGCCGACCTGCTGCTGGACCAGCCGGTGTTCGACGGCATCGGGTCGGTGCTGATCGGGCTGGTGCTTGCGGCCACCGCCGGCTTCCTCGCCTATGAGACGAAAAGCCTGCTGATCGGCGAATCGGCCCGTCCCGATCTGGTGCGCGGGGTGCGCGCCCTGCTGCGGGAGGAGCCCGCCATCGAGCGCGTCAACGAGGTGCTGACCACCCATCTCGGCCCCGAGGTGGTGATCGTCAATCTCAGCCTCGATCTGCGGGACGAGGTGAGCGCGGGCGAGGTGGAGAAGGCCCTCGCCCGCATCGACCGGCAGGTGAAGGAGCGCTTTCCGGAGATAAGCCGCGTCTTCACCGAATTGCGGGCGGGCGGGCCGGTTCCGGGGTGATTGTTGTGGCAACTCGCCGCGCCTTCCATTGACAAAGTTCCGGCAACTTGCTCAGACTCCGCCCGCCCGGATGGCCGTCCAGATCGGGGCCGGAGTTGAGGGGGGAAGTGACGGAAATGCAGTCGATTGGGGGCGACGAGATGCGCCAGCTGCGCGAGCGTCGCGGCGAGAACCAGACGCAGTTCGCCGAATGGCTGAACGCGCAGCTTGGCCGCAGCTATACCAAGGCACGGATCAGCCGCTGGGAAAGCGGGGCGGAGCGGATCCCGCAGCAGCTGGTCGATTTCCTGACCCGCCACAAGGCGGACGAGCGCCCCCGCGCCGCCACATATCTGGCGGTCGCCAACCAGAAGGGCGGCGTCGGCAAGACCGCGACCGCCGTCAACCTCGCCTATGCCCTGACCGAAGGGGGCGCGCGGGTCCTGCTGATCGACTGCGATTCGCAGAGCAACGCCACCGTCCATGTCGGCATCGGCAACGCCGCCATCGTCGCGTTGGAGCAGCAGCGCAAGACACTCTATTACGTGCTGCGGTCGGAAGAGCCGCTGACCTCGGTCATCATGCCGACGGCGGAGCGCGGTCTGGATCTCGCCCCCGCCGGGCTGTCGCTGGCCGACGCCGACGTGGAACTGGCGGCGGATTCCACCGGCGGGCTGATCCTGCGGGAGAAGCTGGACGAGGTGCGCCACGCCTATGATTTCGTGGTGATGGACTGCGCGCCGAACCTGGGGCTGGTGACCGCCAACGCCCTGTCGGCGGCCGAGCTGGTGGTGGTGCCGGTGCAGACGGAGGCGCTGGCCCTGCTGGGCGTCAAGCGGCTGATCGACACCATCGGTCGCATCCGCCGCCGGGTGAACCCGACCCTGCGCATCGCCGGCATCATCCCGACCATGTACAACGACCGGCTGACCCAGGACCGCGCCACGCTGCAGGAGCTGCACGAATCCTACGCCGGTCAGGTGCCGGTCTTCGACCCCATCCCGCGCGCCACCGTCTATGGCAAGGCGGCCGCCGCCGGCATGATCACGCTGGCGGGCGATCCCAAGGCGCCGGGGGCCGAGACCTTCCGCGAGGTGGCGCGCCAGATCCGCGCCTATGCCCAGAACCGGGAGTTGCCGCATGTCGCGTAAGTTCGAACGCAAGACCCGCGAGCTTCTGGGCGGCGCCGGCGAGCCGGGCGGCGTGGCGGGGGGCGCCATGACGGGCGGGCTGACGGTGGGCAGCGACCGGCTGTTCGGCACCTCCGCCGGTTTCCCGCATGTGGTGGAGCTGGACCTCGACCGCGTCCACCGCAACCCCGACCAGCCGCGGCGCCATTTCGACGAGGCGGAACTGCGCGGCCTGGCATCCTCCATCGAGCGGCACGGGCTGCAGAACCCGATCCTGGTCCGCCCGCTGCCCCAGGGCGAATATCTGCTGATCGGCGGCGAGCGCCGCGTGCGCGCGCACGAGATGCTGGGCCGCAAGACGGTCTTCGCCATCCTGACCTCCGGCGATCCGGACGAGATCGGGCTGATCGACAACGTCCAGCGCGTCGATTTGAACGCGGTGGAATATGCGGCGGCGCTGGCCCGGCTGATCGACAAGCACGGCTACACCCATGACGAGCTGGCCGCCGTGGTCGGGCGCGACCGCACCGACGTGACCAAGCTGCTGGCGATCATGAGCCTGCCGGCGGAGATGCGGGAGGAGTATGCGACCGCCTTCGCCCATGTCTCGCGCTCCGTCATGATCGAGATCGCCGCCGCCCCGGCGGAGCTCCGCGCCGAGCTGTGGGAGCGGGCCAAGGAGGGGGCGAGCGTCAAGGCGGTGCGGCAGGCCAAGCGGGACCATGCCCAGGGGACTATTGCGGGTGGTGCTTCAGAAGCCACTCCGCCGGAGCCCGGCCCGAAGGAGGCGATGCGCTCGCTGCAGGCCAGCGTGAAGCGCATCATGCGCGATGTCGCCGTGGTGCGCGAGCAGCGCCGCCACCTCGACCCGGACAACCGCGAGCGGCTGATGCGGCTGCGCGCGGAGATCGATGCGATCCTGGAGGGGGTGGATGACGGGGTGGAACACGGGGCCTGACCGCTCAGGCCGCCAGCCGGCGGCTCCAGAAGGGGCGGTCCCGCCAGCGGCGCTCCAGCCCGTACCAGGCGTGCAGATGGGCGCGGTAGGCGTCGCGGATCGGCGTCAGGCCGGCGGCATAACCGGAGAGAGCGTTCGCATCGCCGGACAGATGGCGGTCGGCGGCCTCCGCCGCGGCGAGGCCGGTGTAGAGCGCGTTGAAGATGCCCTGGGACGACAGCGGGTCGAAGCCCAGGGCAGCGTCCCCGACCGCCAGCCAGCCCTCGCCCGAGGCGGGTGACAGCGTGCTGCTGTGGGCGGCGCAGAAACCGCCTCTCCCCTCCCCCTGCCCTTCCGGCGTGAAGCTGCAGGCGCGCAATGACTCCGAAAGCACGGGACAGCCGGGCAGCCGGCCCAGCAGCGATGCGGCGTCACGGGCATCGGCTGCGGCGGGCAGGTCGGCGTCGGTGTGGAAGGCGACGACCCGGCGGCCCTCGGGCAGCGGGGCGCTGTACCACCAGCCATCCGGTTCCGCCTCGATCCAGGTCAGGCCGGACTGGCGGCCGGGGGCGTCCATCCCATGGATCCAGCCGCAGACCAGCCGGTCCGACACCGTCCGCCGGGCGCCAAACCGCTTCGCCAGCGGCGAGCCGCGCCCGCCGGCATCGACCAGCAGGCGGGCGCGGACGGGAAGGCGGCGGCCGGCGGTTTCAACCTCCAGCAGCCAGCCCTCCCCTGCCCTGTTCACCGACAAGAGCTGGGCCGGGACCAGTAGCGCCGCACCGCGCGACACTGCGACCCGGCGCAGCCAGCCGTCGAAACGGCCGCGGTCGAGGTGCCAGCCCGGCCCGTCGAGGTCGCGCAGGTTGTCGGCCTCGACCGGCTGCGGACCGCCCCAGACCGACCGGCCGCCATGGCAGGGGGAATGGCCTTCCGCCAGGAAAGCCTCCCACAGCCCCATGTCGGCCAGCAGGCGGCGGGCCGCCGGGGCCAGCGATTCGCCGATGCGGACGGCAGGGCCGTCCCGCCGGTCCAGCACCAGCACCCGGTGCAGCGGCGCGAGGTTGAGGGCGAAGGCGGCCCCGGCGGGGCCTGCCCCCACCACAACCACGTCGGCCACGACCGCATCCGGCTCGATCGCGCCTGTCCGGATCACCGCAGCCCGCGCGGGAAGCGGCGGACCTTGTCGATCCGGCTGAGATCGACCGGCTGGGTCGCCCGCAGCCCACCGCCGCCGCCCGACGGGGCCGGCGCCTTGCTGGACAGGGTGCGGTGGGCGGTGCGGACCGCCTTGGTGTCCACCGTGTCGTCCACGTCGGGGATGGGGATGTGCTGGTCCTCCACCTCGATCAGCGGCGGGAACAGCTTGGCGCCTTCCGGATCGGTCGGGCCGGGATTGACCTCCACCACGCCGAGATGGTCGAAGTGATGGATCATGTTGTTGATCTGGTCGGTGTAGCTGGTGGTGCCCAGCGGCGCCACCCAGGCGGCGCGGTTGGCGAAGGCGGCCAGACGCACCTGGGCCGGCTGGGCGGCGTCCATTACGATTCCGTAGTTCTCGCGGGTCAGCACCTCGTTCGGCACGCGGGCCGGCCAGAAGGTGGGGACGTTGGGGTCGTAGCCGGGATCGTAGCCGGAGCGGCAGCTGCCGGTGTCGGTCTGCCACGGCACCGCCATCCAGCGGGTGATGCCGCCGGGAAGCTGGCCATAGAGCGGGCCGTTGGGGATGGTCACCGTATCGCTGGACAGGATGGCGCCCATGCCCGGCTCGACCCAGCCCTTGGGCGCATGGGCGAAGCGGAAGGGCTCCATATACATGGTGGAGGCGCGGACCGGCCACGTCATCTCGCAGCCGGGATGGAAGGCGTCGGCCAGGCAGAAGTCCAGCGCGGCGCGGGTCAGCACCTCGCCCTGCTCGTCCAGCGGAACCTGATCGAACTCGGTGTAGACCGGGACCTTGCCCCAATCGTCGTCGAAGTCGCCGGCGACCCACTGGTCGAGGAATTCCAGCTGGGTTTGGGTCAGCGAGTTGTATTGCCGCGGCGTCTGCGCCGGCGGGATGCTCATCGCGTCGCCATAGACCCAGGGCCAGGGCATCGGCGACCAACTGTCGACATCGTCATGCCGGAAGGAGTTCTTCAGCACCCGCCGGGTTTCCTGGTTGGCGAGGCTGCGGTCGTTCAGCCGCGCGATCCATTCCGGCTTGGTGAAGTCGTTGGCGGAGTTCCAGCCGAACCCGGCGGCGAACCCGGCATTCACCCATTGCAGCCCGGTCATCCGCTCGAACACCGGGTAGATGTCGTGGGTGAAGGAGGGGCGGGCGGGCTTCGGCAGGGATCCTGCCTGGATCGCCACGTCGCGCATCAGGTCCCACATGGTGCGGACGGACTTGCGCTGCGGCCCGTAATTCGGCGGCGCCACGACGATCCAGGCGGGGGTGACCGGCAATTCCATGCCGTTCAGCCTGACCACCGCATCGACCGGCCCGTCCGAGGTGTCGTCGTGCCAGCCCTCGTTGTTGCCGAAGGTGATCGCCTTGGTGCCGTTGTAGGACGAGGAGAAGCCGCGGCCGCCGGTGACCAGCAGGCGATGGTCGCCCTCCTCGCACCACATGCGGCCGAGATAGACCGGCTCGCCCTGGTGCATGAACTTGCCGGCGACCAGCTTGCGGCTCTGCTTGCCTTGGCCGGCGTGGATCTTGTGCTCGCCGGCATCCAGCACCAGCGCCTCGCGGTCGGTGACCGTCGGGTTGCGCAGCGTCGACGGATCGGCCGAGGCCGCTTCGGGAATGTCGAGCGCCAGCTGGAAGCTGTACCAGGCCGATTTCTGGTTGGAGAGATGGACCTTCCAGGTGATGTCGGCGCCGCTGTCGGCGGCGGTCAGCTCGCGGACGATCCGGCCCATGGCGTTGACGCCATAGATGCGGAAGCGCGCGGCCTGCGGCAGCAGCCGGCCTTCGGCGTCACGATAGGGGTTCTGCGCCGGATCGTCGCCGGCCATCAGCGGCTTCGGGTTGGGCACCTCGGGACCGACGACATAGCCCTCCGGCGCGTTGCCGATGCGGGCGATGCCGATGGGCGGGTAGATCACCGCCTTGACGATGCAGTCGTCCTTCGGCAGCGGCGGCGCCTGGGTGCGCGGCTGCGTCGACTGTTCCAGCGGCTGGCCGTTGGCCTGATGGCGGACATCGGCGCCGTGGTTGTAGACGACCTTGCGCACTGCGGCGATGCTGCCCTGCGGCGCCTGCTCCACCGGCGTGCGCCAGATGTTGAAGGCCAGCTCCTGCCCATAGTCGCCCTGACCGCGTGCGCAGACATCCTGCTTCGGCAGGACCAGCGTCGCCACCGGCTGGTAGGGGTATTGGTCGGTCGGCCATTCCTCCGTCGCCTTGTCCAGCGGATAGCCGGCGCTTTTGGGAACCACCTGCACCATGAAGGTGAAGCGGTATTCGTTCTCCAGCAGCCGGTTGGCGAGGTCGGTGGCGAGATAGTTCTTGTCGTCGGTCGGCACGTTGACCGCCGGATGCCCCGGCGGCGGCGTTTCCGGCACCAGCGAGTATTTGGCGTAATTGTCGGGGCCGAAATCGAATGGCAGGATCGCCCAATATTGGGTGGTCAGCACGCTGCCGTCCACCTGCGCCGACATGGCGTTCAGGATGCCGTCGGTCTTCGGGTGTTTCTTGAGATAGCCGGGATAATCCTTCAGGACCGTGCCGGCATAGGTGAACTCGCACATCTCCTCCGCGTTATCGACGAAGAAGACGGGAAAGTTCTGCATGACGAAGTCGGCGACGTCGCCCGTCTCGCCCAGCGCGTTGACGCCATCGACGCCCCAGACCTTCAACCCGATGCCGAGCGTCGAGCCCAGATCCGGCGAGGTCGGGCTGGTGTCGCTGGAGAAGCGCACCCAGGCCGGCAACTCGTCCCTGGCGAAGACGCCGACGCGCAAGCACTCCGGCCGGTTCGGGTCCATCACCAGCCGGCCTTGGGCGGCGCCGTGCAGCTTGCGGAACACCGCGCGTTCCGCCGGCGTCTGGCCCAGCGCGATGCGCTTCATCTGGCCCATGGCGATGAACATCTCGTCCAGCCGCTGGGTGGCGTTGGTCGCGCAGTCGAAGCACGGGGGAATCGGGGAGGAATCTTTGGCCGTCATACGCTCCGTCTCCTGAATCGTCCGGCGGGGGTGCCGGGAAGGGTGGATACGCGGATGAAAAAGTTGTTTCGATGAATGGAATTTCCCGTTACGTGAGTCGTGCTTACGCGAGCACTCCAGGGGTTTCCACTGTAAATAATCTGTATCGCCCACATTTTTTCCGTATGGGAGAGTGAGCGGTGATAGCCTCCGTTGGGGTTGAGTAAAATCGTCGATATTCGTCTCGCCGATTCGGGGGCGCCGATGTGGGGCGTCCCACAGTCCTGCCCCAGAGTCATGCCCCACGGTCATGCGTTGCGCGGGTGTGACTCCCTCTGCCCCGCTCTCCCCGGAGGGAGAGGGGATTCCGCCTTCCCCGCGCCGGTGTATGATGGGCGCGCCATTCCGCAGGGGGCCGACCGAGAATGACCGACAATTTCTTCGACATCGCTGCCGCACGCTTCCCCGCCGATGCCGACGCCCCGTTCATCGAGCTGGAGTCCGGACGCCGCTACAGCTATCGCGACCTGAGGGAGATCAGCGGCCGCTATGCCCGGCTGCTGACGGAGTTGGGTGTCGCCAAGGGCGACCGGGTGGCGGTGCAGGTGGAGAAGTCGGCGGAGGCGGTCTTCCTCTATCTCGCCTGCCTGCGCGCCGGGGCGGCCTATCTGCCGCTGAACACCGCCTATACCAAGGCCGAGGTCGGCTATTTCCTGGGCGATGCCGAGCCGAGGGTCTTCGTCTGCACGCCGGTCAACGCGGCGGCGCTGGCCGACACCGCGAAGGGCGCCGGGGTGGGGACCCTGCTGACGCTGGGGACCGATGGTGACGGCAGCCTTCCGGAGCGGGCGGCGGGGCTGGATGCGGACTTCGCGACGGTGCCTTGCGCGGCGGACGATCTGGCGGCGATCCTCTACACCTCCGGCACCACCGGGCGGTCGAAGGGGGCGATGATGAGCCACCGCAATTTGTCCTCCAACGCCGCCACCCTGCACCGCATCTGGGGGTTCCGGCCGGACGACGTGCTGCTGCATGCCCTGCCGATCTTCCACACCCACGGGCTGTTCGTCGCCACCAACTGCGTGCTGATGAACGGGACCGGCATGCTGTTCCTGCCCAAGTTCGATGCCGACGCCGTTTTCCGCCTGCTGCCGCGGGCGACCGTGATGATGGGGGTGCCGACCTTCTACACCCGCCTGCTGGCCGACCCGCGCCTGACGCCAGAGGCGGCGGCCCATATGCGGCTGTTCATCAGCGGCTCCGCCCCGCTGCTGGCCGACACCCACCGGGAGTTCCGGGAGCGCACCGGCCACGCCATCCTGGAACGCTATGGGATGACCGAGACCGGGATGCTCACCTCCAACCCGCTGGACGGCGACCGCATCCCCGGCACCGTCGGCTTCCCCCTGCCCGAGGTGTCGGTGCGGGTGGTGGACGAGAAGACGGGGGAGCCCGTGGCGGATGGCGGGATCGGCGTGCTGGAGGTGAAGGGGCCGAACGTCTTTTCCGGCTATTGGCGCATGCCCGAGAAGACGGCGCAGGAGTTCCGTCCCGGCGGCTGGTTCATCACCGGCGATGTCGGGCGGATCGACGGGCGGGGCTATGTCCACATCATCGGCCGCGCCAAGGATCTGGTGATCACCGGCGGATTCAACGTCTACCCCAAGGAGGTGGAAACGGTGATCGACGCCATCGACGGCGTGGTGGAGTCCGCGGTGATCGGCGTTCCGCACCCGGACTTCGGCGAGGCGGTGGTGGCGGTGGTTCTGCGCCGGCCGGGTGCGGAAGCGCTGGATCAGCTGGCGGTGATCGGCGCCTGCAGGGAGAAGCTCGCCAACTTCAAGGTGCCGAAGGCGGTGGCCTTCGTGGAGGAGCTGCCGCGCAACGCCATGGGCAAGGTGCAGAAGAACCTGCTGCGGGAGACGTGCAAGGGGCTGTTCGGCTGAGCGCGGGGGCTGGCCGCGCCTTCCAAAAAATCGCTTGTCCATCATCGCCGCCGGGAGCAAAGCTCGCGCACCCAGCCCGCCCTACCCCTTTATAAGGTGTAGAGGGGCGCCGACCTTCCCTTGCGTGCCTTGCGATGATGACCCATTTCCGCCGCACCGCCCTGCTGCTGGGGCTGGTGGCGGCCTTGTCCGTCTCAGCCTTGTCCGTCTCAGCCGTGGCCGGACAGCGCAGCTATGCCGCCACCCATGGCGCCGCTCCCTTCGAGACGGAGCATCTGATTCCGGGGTCCGACCTCGACCTCGAACAGGTCGATCTGACTCTGCCGGGGACCAATGTCGTGGCGCTGACCATCGACGACGGGCCGGACGCGAACGACCCGCGCATCCTCGACATCCTGCGGGCCCATGGGGCGAAGGCGACCTTCTTCTACATCGGCGCCAAGATCCCCGCCCATCAGGAGATCGCCCGGCTCGTCGCGGCATCGGGCAACGAGGTCGGCAGCCACACCCAGACCCACCCGATGACCACCGACCTGAAGCCGGCCCGGAGCGAATGGAATCTGGCGCAGGCGGAGGCGGCGCTGGCCTCGGTCGGAGTGACGGCGGCCTGGTTCCGGCCGCCCTACGGCGATGTCGACGATGCGCTGGCGGCGCTGGCGCGCAGGCATGGCATGGCGACGGTGCTGTGGACCGCCGACAGCCAGGATTGGAAGGACACCGGCCCCGACATCGTCCGTCGCCGCGTGGTCGAGCGGCTGGCGCCGGGCGCCGTCGTGCTGATGCACAGCACCAAGGCCTCTTCCGTCGCGGCGCTGCCGGCGATTCTGGAGGAGGGAGAGCGGCGGGGATACCGCTTCGTCACCATGACGGAATGGGAGGCGGCGATGCGCGATGCGGTCACGCCGTCGCTGGCGCTGCTGCATCCGGCGCCGCATCGGCGGTAACCGCCGCTGACTATCGCCAGAGATGCAAGGATGTCCCATCGGCGGGGATGGCATGCTGATGTAGGATGGCGGCCGAGCAGCGCCCGATGTCCGCGGCGGCTGCCGGGAATGCCGCCATGCCAGTCGAGCCCTTCACCCTGATCCTTTCCCTGCTTCAGCAGATGTGCGTCTATCTGGTGATCGCCTATCTGCTGAGCCGGACGCCGCTGTTCCTGCCGCTGACCCATGTGACGGTGCGCTGGCCGCACAAGCTGGCCTGCTACGTGATCTTCTCGATCTTCTGCATCATGGGCACTTATTTCGGCCTGCACATCGACGACAGCATCGCCAACACCCGCGCCATCGGCGCGGTGCTGGGCGGCATCTTCGGCGGGCCGTCGGTGGGGCTGGCGGTCGGGCTGACCGGGGGCATGCACCGCTATTCGCTGGGCGGCATGTCGGCGGTGGCCTGCGCCATCTCCACCATGGCGGAGGGGCTGATCGGCGGTCTGGTCCATCGCCACATGGTGCGCCAAGGCCGGATCGAACCGCTGTTCAACCCCTTGCGCGTCGGCGCCGTCACCTTCGTCGCCGAACTGGTGCAGATGCTGATCATCCTGGCGGTGGCCCGTCCCTTCGAGGCGGCGGTGCATCTGGTCGAGGTGGTGGCGGCGCCGATGATCGTCGCCAACACGCTGGGGGCGGCGCTGTTCATGCGCATCCTGCTGGAGCGCCGCGTTCTGGACGAGAAGCAGTCCAGCGCCTTTTCCGCCAAGGCGCTGAAGATCGCCGCGCGCTGCGACGGCGTGCTGCGCGGCGGCTTCAACAGCGAGAACAGCACCCGCGTCGCCCGCATCATCTATGAGGAGACCGGCGTCGGTGCCGTCGCCATCACCGACCGGGAGAAGCTGCTGGCCTTCATCGGCATCGGTGACGATCACCATCTGCCCGGCACGCCGATCAGCTCGCGCCAGACGCATCAGGCCATCGCCAACAACCAGGTCATCTACGCCGACGGCAACGAGGTGGCCTATCGCTGCTCGATCAGCCCGGCCTGCCGGCTGGGGGCGGCGCTGGTGATCCCGCTGGTCGGCGAGGATGGCGGGGTGATCGGCACCATCAAGCTGTACGAGCCGAAGACCAAGATCTTCTCCACCATCAACCGGACGCTCGGCGAAGGCGTGGCCCGGCTGCTGTCCAACCAGATCCTGGCCGGCCGTTACGAGCAGCAGAAGGCCCTGCTGGCCCAGTCGGAGATCAAGCTGCTGCATGCGCAGGTGAACCCGCATTTCCTGTTCAATGCGCTGAACACCATCTCCGCCGTCATCCGCAACGATCCGGAGCGGGCGCGCCAGCTGGTGCAGAACCTGTCGACCTTCTTCCGCAAGAACCTGAAGCGCCCCAGCGAGACGGCGACGCTGGCCGACGAGGTCGAGCATGTCAGCGCCTATCTGCAGATCGAGCTGGCGCGCTTCACCGGCCGGCTGGCGGTGGAGATCGACGTTCCGGATGATCTGCGCCATGCCGCACTGCCGGCCTTCTCTCTCCAGCCACTGGTGGAGAATGCGATCAAGCACGGCACGGCGCAGCTTCTCGGCGACGGCCATGTCCGGATCGCCGCGAAGCGGGAGGGCGGCGACCTGCTGCTGTCGGTGGAGGACAATGCCGGGCTTTACGAGGCCAAGCCGGGCGGCGACGGGTTGGGGATGACCATCGTCGACCGCCGCATCCGCAACCGCTACGGTGAGGCGTATGGCGTTTCGATCGCCTGCGATCCGGACGTCTTCACCCGCGTCACCCTGCGCCTGCCCCTCCCTGTCGAAGAGACCGTGCCCGCATGAAGGTCCACCGCCAGATGGCCCGTTCCTTTATGGTCTGCCCATGATGAACATCCTGATCGTCGACGACGAACCGTTGGCGCGGGAGGAACTGCGCCGGATGCTGGAGGAGGCCGCCGACATCCGCGTCGTCGGCGAATGCGCCAACGCCATCGAGGCGATCGGGGCCATCAACCGGCAGACCCCGGACGTGGTGTTCCTCGACATCCAGATGCCGCGGGTCAGCGGGCTGGAGATGCTGAGCATGCTCGACCCCGACCGCATGCCGCGGATCGTCTTCCTGACCGCCCATGACGAGTATGCCGTCAAAGCCTTCGAGGAGCATGCCTTCGACTACCTGCTGAAGCCGGCCGATCCGGCGCGGCTGGCGAAGACCCTGCAGCGCCTGCGCCGCCAGCATGCCCCGCAGGAGGTCGGCGTTCTGCCGGGGGCGGCCGAACTGCGCCACATCCCCTGCACCGGGGTCAACCGCATCACCCTGATGAAGCTGGCGGACGTCGAGTATGTCGTCTCCCGCCCGGCCGGCGTCTACGTGGTGGGAGAGGATGGGCAGGAGCGCTTCACCGAACTGACGCTCCACACCATCCAGGAAAAGAGCCAGCTGTTCCGCTGCCACCGCCAATTCCTGGTCAACCCGGAACGCATCCGGGAAATCCATTTCGTCGACGGCGGTCTGGCGGAGATCCTGACCACCGGCGGCCACACCGTGCCGGTCAGCCGGCGCTTCCTGGGGCCGCTGAAGGAACGGCTGGGGATGGGGTGAGGCTGCGGGGTGGCCTCGCAAGCCCTTCACCCTGCGAGGGGTGAGGGGCTTCGTCAGCGAATAAGAACGACGCGCATCCGATGGACAAGCGCATCGGGCCGGTGTACAAACCGCCCGACCGAGGTGAGTGTGCGCTCACTTCCCTAATATATCCAGTTTTTGAAAGACCGCAGCCCATGGCTCCACGCCTGGACAGCCGCGCCCGGCGCCGCGCCATCGTCGATGCCGCTTTGCCGCTTTTCGCCCGCAAGGGCTTCGCCGCGACCACCACCAAGGAGATCGCGCAGGCCGCCGGTGTGTCCGAAGGCCTGATCTTCAAGCATTTCCCGTCCAAGGCCTCGCTCTACGAGGCGATCTTCCTCAGCTGCATCGACGGCGATCCGGAATATGAGCGGCTGATTGCCCTGCCGCCCGGCACCGCGACGCTGGTGCAGATGATCCAGGGGCTGGTCGGCTATTTCGTGATGGAGGTCCCGGCCGATCCCAACGAACGGGCCCGCCAGCGCCTGTCGATCATCAGCCTGCTGGAAGACGGCGAGTTCATGCGGCAGGTCTATGAGGGAATCCGCAGCCGGTTCCTGCCCTGCTTCACCGCCTCCATCGACGCGGCCATCGCCGATGGCGATCTGGTGCCCGGCCCGATCGATGCGGAGAGCGGGCTCTGGCTTGCCGAGCATCTCTGCGAGATGATGGCGACCGTCTGCCTGTCCGGCGGCACGGTGGTTCCCTACAGCTGCGGCCGTCCAGAGCTTGCACGGCGGACCGCATGGTTCATCCTGCGTGGACTAGGCTTGCGCGACGAGGCCATTGCCGAGCAGGAGCGCTGCGGACATCTGGTCTTCGTGCCTCCCCCACCGCCGCCGGAAGGCGGACCAAGAAATGACGAATCCACACCCGAGAGAGCGGAGTAGCCGATCGTGACCCTGGATCATTCGCCAAAGACCGAGACGTCGTTCGGGCATCCGGCGTCGGAGCCGGGCCACGGCACGCCGCCGTCCCCGCCCCGTCCCCCGCGCAAGCCCGTCACCCGCGGGCGGCTGACCGTGCGCATCATCATCATGCTGGTGGTGCTGGGGCTGCTGGGGGCGGCGCTGTACGGCTTCAACACCTTCCGCGCCAAAGCCATCGCCGACTTCTTCGCCAACAACAAGCCGCCGCCCACCCCGGTGGCCCTGGCGGAGGCGACGGTGCAGACCGTGCCGAAATACCTGTCCGCCATCGGCACGCTGCAGGCGGCGCGTCAGGTGACGGTGGCGCCCGAGGTCGCGGGCCGGGTGGAGCGCATCCCCTTCGAATCGGGCGCACGCGTCAAGGCCGGCGATCCGCTGGTGCAGCTGAACGACGCCACCGAGCAGGCCGACCTGCTGGCCCAGCGCGCCCAGGCGCGTCTGGCGGAGCTGAACCTGGAACGCTACCGCGACCTGCGCCGCAGCCAGGCCACGCCCCAGAGCAATGTCGACCAGTATCAGGCGCAGCTCGACGAGATCAACGCCAACATGAAGCGCACCAGCGCCCTGATCGGCCAGAAACTGATCAAGGCGCCGTTCGACGGCGACCTCGGTATCCGGCAGGTGAACGTCGGCGATTACGTCAATCCCGGCGCCACCATCGTCACGCTGACCGACCTGTCGCAGCTCTACATCAACTTCACCCTGCCGGAACAGGCCTTCCCCAGGCTGTCGGTCGGCCAGGATGTGCTGATCAACGTCGATGCCCTGCCCGGCCGCGATTTCGGGGCGAAGATTACCACCATCGAGCCGCAGGTCAGCGCCGACACCCGCGCGGTCAAGGTGCAGGCCACCATGGACAACCGCGAGCGCCTGCTGCGGCCCGGCATGTTCGCCAATGTCCGCGTCGTCCTGCCGCCGCAGCCCAACACCCTGACCGTGCCGGAAACCGCGGTGGACTACACCGTCTACGGCGATTCCGTGTTCGTCGCGACCCAGCAGAAGGGCGAGGACGGCAAGGAGCAGCTGGTGGTGGAGCGCAAGGCGGTGAAGACCGGCGACCGTCTGGCCAACCGGGTGGAGATCCGCAGCGGCATCAACCCCGGCGACCGCGTCGTGGTGTCGGGCCAGCTGAAGCTCGCCAACGGTGCCGCCGTGGTCCCGGCCGAGAACAACCCGCTGACCCCGCCGCAGTCCCTGCCGCAGAACTGAGGCCGACGCCATGGGCAATTTCACCGACATCTTCATCCGCCGGCCCATCCTGTCCGTCGTGGTCAGCCTGCTGATCCTGCTGGTCGGGGCTCGCGCGATGCTGGAGCTGCCGATCCGGCAGTATCCGCAGTTGCAGAACACGGTCATCACCGTGACCACCAGCTATCCCGGCGCCTCGCCCGAACTGATGCAGGGCTTCATCGCCACGCCGATCGAACAGGCGGTGTCCTCGGCCGAGGGGCTGGACTACCTGACCTCCTCTTCCACCCAGGGGCAGAGCGTCGTCACCGCCTATGTCCGGCTGAACTTCGATCCCAACGTCGCGATGACCGACGTGATGGCGAAGGTCAACCAGGTCAAATACCAGCTCCCGCGCGAGGCCAACGACCCGGTCATCCTGAAATCGACCGGCGAGACGACCTCGATCCTCTATATGGGCTTCTCCAGCCCCGACCTGTCGGGGGCGGCGATCTCCGACTATCTGACCCGCGTGGTGCAGCCGGTGCTGTCCACGGTGGACGGTGTGGCGCGCGCCCAGATCCTGGGCGGCCAGACCTTCGCCATGCGCCTGTGGCTGGACCCGGTCAAGATGGCGGCGCGCGGCATCTCGCCCGCCGACGTGTCGGCCGCGGTCACCGCCAACAACTACCAATCGGCGCCCGGCCAGACCAAGGGCGTCTTCGTCATCTCCAACGTCACCGCCAACACCGGCCTGACCGATGTCGAGCAGTTCCGCGACATGGTGGTGAAGGCCAAGGACGGGGCGCTGGTGCGGATGCGCGACATCGCCACGGTCGAACTCAGCTCCCGCAGTTTCGACGCCAGCGTGGCGATGAACGGGCAGCAGGCGATCTTCATCGGCGTCGACGCCACCCCCACCGGCAACCCGCTGAACATCGTCGCCGACATCCGCAAGATGGAGCCGGACCTGCGGCGCAACCTGCCGCCGGACATGAAGATGGAGATCGTCTATGACAGCACCCGCTTCATCCAGGCGTCCATCGACGAGGTGGTGAAGACGCTGCTCGAGGCGGTCGCCATCGTCATCGTCGTCATCTTCCTGTTCCTGGGGTCGTTCCGGTCGGTGCTGATCCCGATCGTCACCATTCCGCTGTCCATCATCGGCGCCGCCAGCTTCATGCTGGCAATGGGATTCTCGCTGAACCTGCTGACGCTGCTGGCGATGGTGCTCGCCATCGGCCTCGTGGTGGACGACGCCATCGTCGTGGTGGAGAACATCCACCGCCATATCGAGCACGGGAAATCGGCGGTCGCCGCATCGCTGATCGGCGCGCGGGAGATCGTCGGGCCGGTCGTCTCCATGACCATCACGCTGGCGGCGGTCTATGCGCCCATCGGCCTGCTGGGCGGCCTGACCGGCGCGCTGTTCCGCGAGTTCGCCTTCACGCTCGCCGCGGCGGTGATCGTGTCGGGCGTCGTGGCGCTGACGCTGTCGCCGATGATGTGCTCGGTCATCCTCAAGGAGGGCGGGTCCCAGGGCCGTTTCGCCGCCTTCCTCGACCGCCAGTTCGAGAAGCTGGCGGACTGGTACGAGCGGCGGCTGCACGGCACGCTGGACTATCGGGCGGCCACGCTGCTGTTCGCGGTCGGCATCCTGGCCAGCGTCGGCTACCTGTTCGCCAACACCATGTCGGAACTGGCGCCGGAAGAGGACCAGGGCATCCTGTTCGGCATCTCCAAGGCGCCGCAATACGCCAACCTCGATTACATCGACAGCTTCGGGAAGCAGATCGACGAGACCTTCGCCAGCTTTCCGGAGACCGACACCCGCTTCGTCCTGACCGGCATGCCCACCCTGAACCAGGGCTTCGCCGGCATGATCCTGAAGCCGTGGGACGAGCGCGAGCGGTCGGCCAAGGAACTGCAGCCGCTGGCCCAGGCGGAACTGAGCAAGGTGACGGGCATCAACGTGTTCCTGGTGTCGCCCCCTGCCCTGCCCGGTTCCACCGGCGGTCTGCCGGTGCAGATGGTGATCTCCAGCCCCGGCGATTACCGGACGATCTACGACGCCATCGAGCGGATCAAGGACGCCGCCACCAAGAGCGGCATGTTCATCATCACCGACAGCGACCTGCAATATGACAGCCCGGTCGTCCGGCTGAAGATCGACCGCGCCAAGGCGGCCGACCTCGGCCTGACCATGCAGTCGGTGTCGAGCACGCTGTCGGTGCTGGTCGGCGGCAACTACGTCAACCGCTTCAACCTGAACGGCCGCTCCTACGAGGTCATCCCGCAGGTGCCGCGGGCCGACCGCCTGACGCCGGAATCGCTGACCGGCTACTACGTCACCTCGGGTTCCGGCGCCCAGATCCCGCTGTCCACCGTGGTGTCGGTTGAAACGGCGGTGGAGCCCAATGCGCTGAACAAGTACAACCAGCTCCCCTCGGCCACCTTCTCCGCCGTGCCGATGCCGGGCGTCTCCATGGGCCAGGTCGTCGACTTCCTGGAGGAGCAGGCGCGCATCCACCTGCCGGCCGGCTTCAACCACGCCTATTTGTCGGAATCGCGGCAGTTCGTGACGGAGGGCAGCCAGTTGATGGTCACCTTCGCCTTCGCGCTGGTCGTCATCTATCTGGTGCTGGCGGCGCAGTTCGAATCGCTGCGCGACCCTCTGGTGATCCTGGTGTCGGTGCCGATGTCGATCTGCGGCGCGCTGCTGCCGCTGTTCTTCGGCCTTGCCACCATGAACATCTACACCCAGGTGGGTCTGGTGACGCTGATCGGCCTGATTTCCAAGCACGGCATCCTGCTGGTGGAGTTCGCCCGCGAGATGCAGCTGAACGAAGGCGTGGACCGCCGCACCGCGATCGAGCACGCGGCCCGCGTCCGCCTGCGCCCGATCCTGATGACCACCGCGGCGATGGTGGTCGGCCTGCTGCCGCTGCTGACCGCGGCGGGTGCCGGTGCCGCCAGCCGCTTCTCCATCGGTCTCGTCATCGTGGCCGGCATGCTGATCGGCACGCTGTTCACGCTGTTCGTCCTGCCGGCGGTCTACACCCTGCTGGCCAAGGACCACTACGCCGCCTCGCGCTCCACCCGCGCGGAGGAACTGCGCAGCATGACCTGACGCCCCGTCGGTCTGCGGTGCTGGCAAACGAAAGGCCTCTCCCCAACCGGGAGGGGCCTTTTTCTGTTTGCTGCCCTATTGATCCGGAGCGCGTAAACAGCCTGATGGAAGCTATGTAGAAGATCATCAGCGAATATCTGCAAGCATCGTAAGGGGTAATTCTAAGACTGTTGCGAAAATGACTGTCTATTCTGTTTAATAAACTTTCGTATGTATTTGCCATTGATCTCAGGAATGTAACAGAATTTACCACCTATTCGATGATTCCAGGAAAAATGCCTCACCAATGCCCCAGCCGTCCGACCATCGTGGCGCCGCATCGCAACCGCTAAGGATACGGATCAATGGCCACGACCTCCGGGAACTCGACCATCATCGTGACCGCCGAAGGCACCGAACAGGCGCACTTCAACCTGCTGGTCGACGGCAAGAAGATCGGTGATGGCACCACGGGTGCCACGGCCAAGGACTTCGTCTTCAAGACGGATCTCGCAGAGGACCAAGCCCACAAGGTGCAGGTCCAGTACGACAACGACGGATTTGTGAACGGCAAGGACCGCAACCTGATCGTCAACGAGATCTCGATCAACGGCAAATCGGTCCTGCCGACCGACGACATCGTCACCTACGACAAGGGCGCGCTGGACGGCCGCGACGTTGTCGACGGGCAGGACGGCCTGTGGTGGAACGGCGCGCTGGTCGTGAATGCCGGCAAGAACTACTTCTCGACCGGTGACGAGGTGGCCGCTCCCGCCGACCCCACGCCGGTGGAGCCGGCGCCCGTTCAGCCCACGCCCGCCCAGCCGATGCCCGCCCAGCCGACGCCCACTGAGCCGACGCCGACCGAGCCCACCCCCAGCGTGCCGAAGCCGAGCGGCCCCGGCTTCTACGTCGCCAAGAACGGCAACGACAGCTGGTCCGGCAAGCTGGCGGCCCCCAACGCCGACGGCACCGACGGCCCCTTCGCCTCGCTACAGAAGGCGCAGAACGCCATGCGGTCGAGCGACATCGACACGACCTATGTGCGCGGCGGAGACTATTACCCGAGCAACCCGATCTGGCTGGACGGCCAGGATTCGGGCGTGACCTTCACCGGCTACGGCAACGAGAAGGCGGTGATCCACGGCAGCGCGCAGGCGTCCGTGTCGTTCGGCCTGGGCGGTGCCAAGGACGTGACCATCGAAGGCCTGACCTTCACCGGCGGCGTCGCCAATGGCCACTATGTCTTCGCCGACAACGCCGCCGGCCTGACCTTCGCCAACAACACCGTTACCGGCGGCGGCTATGGCATCACGGTGCAGAACAGCGCCAACAGCAAGGTCGTCGGCAACCAGTTCGACCGCACCGGCGCCGAGGCGGTCTTCGTCAAGGCCGGCTCCGACGCCACGGTGGTGTCCGACAATCTGATCAAGCACCCCAACGCCGCCGACCGCGGCGATGCCGGGATCTGGGTCAACGGCAGCTCCGACGTCAAGATCACCCACAACCAGATCGAAGACTCGCCGGAGAAGGCCATCGCCGTCGGCTCGGTCCAGACGGACGGCAGCGACGCGACCTACCGCGCGACCATCGCCTTCAACAAGGTGGTCAACGCCAACCTGGAATCGAACGACGGCGGCGGCATCTACCTGATCAACCGCCAGCAGGACCTGACCGAGCACACCGTCGTCAACAACGACGTGTCCGGCACCACGGCGACCAACCCCACGGGCCAGGTGGCGAGCTGGGGCATCTATCTCGACGACTGGACCAGCGGCGCCACGGTGAAGGGCAACGTCGTCCATGACAACATCGGCGGCGTGTTCCTGCATGGCGGTTGGGAAAACACGGTCACCGAGAACGTGATCGCCGGCAACAGCGGCGCCCAGATCGGCCTGCAGCAGCCCGTCGCCTGGGGCGGCTGGAAGGGCAAGGTGATGAGCGGCAACGACATCTCCGGCAACGTCGTCGATGTCAGCGAGGGCATGGCCGTCCACATCTACGGCCCGGCCGGTGTCGGCAACATCCACAACAACTTCTACAGCAACCTGGATGCGTCCAAGGATCTGTTCGACGTCTGGCCGCAGGTGATGGCCGGCGGCGGCAAGGGCGATCTGGCGGAGTGGCAGGCTGCCGGGTACGACAAGGGCTCCGTCACGCTGAACCCGGGCTTCGTCAATCCGGGTGCGGACGACTTCACCCTTTCGTCGAACTCGCCCGTTTATGGGCAGGGCTTCGACCACATCCCCTACGACGACATCGGACTGCTGGGCTGATCGGCTCCTCCGTTCAGACCACATGACTTGAAGCGGGCCGCCCGGTGACGGGCGGCCCGTTCCCGTTGGTGGCTTCGGCCCCCGCCCCCGCCCCCGCCTTCCACCTGTGACCGAATTGCCGTCGCCAGTGTTACCTGACCAGTGAGGCGGGATCCTGGGGGCGGTGATGCAGCATTTTCGGCGGTGGTGGGCGATTGTCGTCGATGCGGCCTATGGCTGGATCAACGACGATGCGATGAGCATGGCCGCGTCCATTGCCTTCTACACCATCTTCTCCCTGGCCCCGCTGGCGATCCTGGTGATTGCGCTGACCGGGCTGGTCTTCGGCGACGAGGCGGCAAGAGGCGCGCTGGTCGACCAACTGTCGGCGCTGGTCGGTCGCGAGGCCGGCGAGACCCTGCAGGACCTGATCGCGCGGGCCGATGCGCGGGAAACCGGCATCGTGGCGAGCATCATCGGCATCGGCACCATCATCGTCGGCGCCACCACCGTCTTCGTCGAGCTGCAGACCGCGCTGAACCGTATCTGGAAGGTGGCGGCACCGCAGGAATCGACCATCACATGGCTGGTTCGGGTGAGGCTGAAGGCGTTGGCGCTGATCGGGGCGATCGGGTTCCTGCTGATCGTCTCGCTGGTGGTCAGTGCCGCCCTGGCGGCGGTCGGCACCTGGGCCACGGGCTATCTGCCGGCGATGCCGTCGCTGTTGTGGCTGTTCGACGTGGTGGTTTCCTGGACGGTGCTGACCGGGCTGTTCGCGATGATCTACCGGATCCTGCCGGATACCCGCATCCGCTGGACCGACGTGTGGCTAGGGGCCGCGGTCAACGCCTTTCTGTTCGCGGTGGGCAAGTTCCTGATCGGCTTCTACATTGCCACCAGCGGGGTGGTGACGGTCTATGGTGCGGCCGGATCCTTCGTGCTGATCCTGCTGTGGGTCTATTATTCGGCCGTCATCTTTCTGTTCGGGGCGGAACTGACCCGCGCCTACTCGGAGCGCAAGGGCAGCCGGTCGCACCATCCTCCTATCGGCCGCCCTCCTGTCAGCCAACCCCCTATCGGCCGCAGCAACCCCGTCCCAGCGTCATCAGGATCTGCCGCGCCTTGAAGGCTTGGCGGTCGAGCGGCGGCTCGTCCGGGGTGAAGCGGGCCTGGGCCTCGCGGTAGCGCTCGTAGGAATCGTCGTTGAACAGCCGGCGCAGGTTGGCCAGCGCCTTGCGCAGCGGCGTGGGGCAGGGGGCGGATTGGGTGGACATGGCTGGGTCTCCGGGATGCTGTCCGGCATAGTGGGACGTCCCACACTAGCGCCGTGCCGTTGCGCGATGGGCCGATTCCCGGCGAACGGCGGCATCCTGGCGCCGAGCGGCGCTATGGCGACTTGAGCGGCGCCGCTCGCCCCCTGCCGGCTGCCGCTCGGCACGTCCTGACAGCCGCTCGCGGCATTCCACCCCACGGGTTCGACGTGGCGGCGTAGACCGATGGCACGTCCTTTTCAGGAGAGCCGTCATGGATCACGCTCTAACCTTTGTGATCGCGACACTCTGCATCCTTACGCTCTGCTACCGCTTTTACGGCGTGTTCTTCGTGCGCAAGGTTCTTCGTGCCGACGATTCTGAAGTCACTCCGTCCCACATCCTGGCCGACGGTAAGAACTATGTGCCCACCAAGAAGTGGGTGAATGCCGGACAGCATTTCGCCGCCATCGCCGCCGCCGGCCCGCTGGTCGGTCCGGTCCTGGCCGCGCAATTCGGCTATCTGCCGAGCTTCCTGTGGCTGCTGATCGGCTGCGTCATCGGCGGCGCGGTGCACGACACGGTCGTGCTGTTCGCCTCGATGAAGCACAAGGGCCAATCGCTGTCCGAGGTCGCCAAGGCCGAACTCGGCCCGGTGGCCGGCTGGTGCACCGGTCTGGCGATGCTGTTCATCATCACCATCACCATGGCCGGCCTGTCGATGGTTGTCGTCCATGCGCTGGAACGCAACGCCTGGGGCGCCTTCGCGGTGTTCATGACGATCCCGATCGCCATCGCGCTGGGCCTGTATGAGAAGGTCACCGGCTCGTCCAAGGGTGCGACCCAGGTCGGCATCGCCGCCATCGCCGCCTCGGTCTTCGCCGGCCCGTACATCCAGGGCACGCTGCTGGGCGAGTGGCTGACGCTGCATGCCGAGACCGTCGCCGTCATCCTGCCCATCTATGCCTTCTTCGCCACCGCCCTTCCCGTCTGGCTGCTGCTGACCCCGCGCGGCTACCTGTCCAGCTTCATGAAGGTCGGCGTGTTCGGCGCACTGGTCGTCGGCGTCGTCTTCATCAATCCGGAGATCCGCTTCCCCGCGCTGACCGACTTCATCCATGGCGGCGGCCCGGTGCTGAACGGCCCGGTCTGGCCCTTCATCTCCATCACCATCGCCTGCGGCGCCATCTCCGGCTTCCATGCTTTCATCGGGTCGGGCACCACGCCCAAGCTGATCGACAAGTGGAGCGACATCCGTCCGGTGGCCTTCGGCGGCATGCTGGCGGAATGCCTGGTCGGCGTCATGGCGCTGATCGCCGCGACCGCGCTGCATCCGGCCGATTACTTCGCCATCAACTCTTCGCCGGCCGCCTTCAAGGCCCTGGGCATGACCGTCGTCGACCTGCCGCGGCTGAGCCAGGAAATCGGCCTCGACCTCTACGGCCGCACCGGCGGCGCGGTGACGCTGGCGGTCGGCATGACCGAGATCTTCACCCGCGTTCCGTGGTTCAACAGCCTCGCCTCCTACTTCTTCCAGTTCGTCGTGATGTTCGAGGCGGTGTTCATCCTGACCGCCGTGGACAGCGGCACCCGCGTCGCCCGTTACCTGATCCAGGACCTGCTGGGCGACGTCTATGCCCCGATGAAGCGGCTGGACTGGGTCCCCGGTTCGATCATCGCCAGCGTCATCGCCTGCGTGGCCTGGGGGTATCTGCTGACCTCGGGCGACATCAACTCGGTCTGGGCCCTGTTCGGCGTGTCGAACCAGCTTATGGCTTCGGTTGGCCTGATCATCGGCGCCACCATCATCCTGCGGTTGGCCCAGAAGCGGATCTACATGCTGACCTGCCTGGTCCCGCTGGCCTACCTGTTCGTCACGGTGAATGTCGCCGGCTACTGGATGATCGCCAACGTCTATCTGAACAAGGCGGCCAAGGGCTACAACCCCTTCAACGCCGGCATCTCCATCATCATGCTGACGCTGGGCTTCGTGATCCTGATCGCCGCCCTCAAGAAGTGGCGGGAGCTGTTCCAGGCCCGCGCCCTGGAAGTTCCGATGGTGGCCACCCCGGCTGAATGAGGAACCTTCCCGGACAGAGGTCCATCGGGACCGGAACCTGACAAACGAAAAGGGCCATGTGGGACGTCCCACATGGCCCTTTTCGTTTGCGGTTCTCCGCGACGATGTGGGACGTCCCACATCATGATGGATACCCGATCAGGCGGCGGCGCGCGCCTGGGCGAGGGGAGCGATACGGGCCAGAACCGCCGGCTCGATCGCCACCTGCAGATGGGCGTGGCTGTCGTCGTCGCGGCGGCCGACCACCTCGCCATGGGCGTAGAGCCAGGCGAGGGTCGCCCCGTCGCCATGCTCCACATCCAGTTCCACCAGCTCGCGGCCGGCGGTCATCCGGTCGTCGAGGATGCGGAACAGCGTGTCCAGCCGGTCCCCCGTCGCCGCCGAAACGGCGCAGGCGTTGCCGGACCGTCCGGCGCGGGCGAGGGCGGCGTCGAGTTCCGCCCCATCCAGCAGGTCGATCTTGTTGGAAACCTCGACCACGCGGGGATCGCGCTCCGGATCGATGCCGAGGTCGGTCAGGATCGCCTCCACGTCGGCCTTCTGGGCCTCGGTATCGGGATGGGCGATGTCGCGGACATGCAGGATGATGTCGGCCGACTGCACCTCTTCCAGCGTGGCGCGGAAGGCCGCGACCAGATGGGTCGGCAGGTCGGAGATGAAACCGACCGTGTCGGACAGGATCACCTTGCGGCCCGACGGCAGCACCACCTGACGCATGGTCGGGTCGAGCGTCGCGAACAGCAGGTTCTTCGCGAAAACGTCGGCACCGGCCATCCGGTTGAACAGGGTGGACTTGCCGGCGTTGGTGTAGCCGACCAGCGCCACCACCGGGTACGGCACCTTGGCGCGCGCCTTTCGGTGCAGGCCGCGGGTGCGGCGAACGTCGTCCAGTTCCCGCTTGATCTTGACGATGCGGTTGCCGATCAGGCGACGGTCAAGTTCGAGCTGGGATTCACCGGGACCGCCGAGGAAGCCGAAGCCGCCGCGCTGACGTTCAAGGTGGGTCCAGGACCGCACGAGCCGGGACTTCTGGTAGGTCAGCGATGCCAATTCGACTTGAAGCTGGCCTTCGTGGGTGCGGGCGCGGGCACCGAAGATCTCCAGGATCAGGCCGGTGCGGTCGATCACCTTGGTCCCGAACGCCTTTTCCAGATTGCGTTGCTGCACCGGGGTCAGCGCATGGTCGACGATGACGAGGTCGATGTCCTCGCCCGCCTCCCGCGCGTCGTCCAGCAGCTTGGCGTACTGCTCGATGGCACCGCCGCCCAGCAGGGTGGCCGGGCGCGGCTGGTTGACCTTGACGACGGCGGCCTGCGCCACCTCAAGCTCGATCGCCGCCGCCAGTCCCACCGCCTCTTCAAGCGAGGCATCGGGGCTGCGGTCGGTTTCGGTCCCGCGAAGAACCGGGTGGAGGACAAGGGCGCGGCCCAGGCTGGACCGCGGGGTTTCGATGGTATTCGTGTCGGTGTGCGGATTCGTACCCATAGGGTTCCTTCGTCGGCCCGGCGCCGGATGCGCGGGCAGGCTGCAAAAATCCGGCATTCGACGCTGCCGGAGTGCGCGCATCGCCACAGGATGCGGATATGAGGGGCCCTCTCCGGCCCGGCCGGCGGCGCACGATCGGGGGGAGTCTGGCAGCCTGCACTTCATCAGGCCGGAGAGGAAGGCGTCGGCATGCCCGAACAGGGACGCCGAACTGGAGAACTTAGATCAAGGAGATCACCAAAGTTGCCGTGGAGCCCGGGAATGGGATCGACACGGGGTATCCGACCAGGGTTGTGGGCCAGGATTTTGGGGAGGCTCGGCGTCACCGCCGACATCGCTAAAAATGAGGATTCTGTCGCTTGAAACAAGGGTGCCGGACCGATTTTTCTGATTGCTCCGCAAGCCGGGCCGGTGCAGGCGCTTGCTCTGCCACAGCTTCAAATACAACTTTTACGGCGTGGGGTTCGAGTGGCATGACGGCCTGCTGGGCCGGATCCTGATCGCCTTCACAGGAACCGCCGTCACAGTGCTGTCGCTCACCGGTGCTTGGCTCCTGTGGGCTAACGGCGAGCGCGCAGCCGGGGGCGGCACCTTCGGCCATTGCGTTCCTGACCGTTCGGACAGGTTGACCACAGCCATTCGTTGCCGATTCCGCCCGGAGAGCTAGTCGGCTTTTTTGAGCCGTGACAATGTTCGTGGTTGGAATAATTTCAAGGAGTCACGTCAGTGTCCGAATAGTTTAGACCTCTCCGCCGGAGACGCGAGCATGCTGCAGGTTGTCTTCCGAAGTCAATTGACGACGCTTCTTTCCTATCTCGACATCCAGCGGTTATGCCTTGCGGCGGCACGGAACAACAGGAAGGCCGCTGTCACCGGTTTCATGGTTGAATGCGGCGGCGTGTTCCTTCAGTCGCTCGAAGGACAGGTTCGCGATGTCAGCGATACACTTGACCGCATCTACAGGGACTCGCGCCACGACCACATCGAGATCGTCTATTCCGAGCAGGATGTTCCCCGGCGGCGGTTCGGAGTCTGGGCCATGAATGTGATGTTCTTGGACGACGACACATTCTGGACGAAGGTGTTCGGATCGGGATACTCATGCGACGAGATGCTGTCCCAACCCATGGATCCCGCTTTTGCCATGGGGGTTCTTGCGATGGCTTACCGCCATGCCTGCTCGGTAACCGGCATGGCCCCCGCAGCCACCGGAAACAGGCTGGGCCGGATCCCGCGGATCCGTCACATGATCAGGCGGTAAGCCGGGACCTACACCAAGCCCCAGGCCTTGGCCCCGGCCACCAGGACGACGACGGCCAGCAGCGACAGGATCGTCGCCAGCCCGATCGGCAGGGCGCGGCGGTAGATGGCGCCTTCCGCCTGCTGCAGCCCGACGAGGCCGGCGGCGAGCACGATGCGGCCGGGGGTCAGCATGGTGCAGATGCTCCCCGAAACGGTCTGGACCGCCGCGGTCAGCATCGGCGGCAGGCCGCTTTCGGCGGCGAGGCTCAGTTGGATGTGCATCATCAGGGCGTTGGACGCGGTGTTGGAGCCGGTCAGCATGCCGGCGGCGCCGCCGAACACCGGGGTCGCCAGCACGGCGAAGCGTCCGGCGACCTCGCGCCAGGCTTGGCCGAACATCGCCGCGCCGCCGGACGCGGCCATGAAGGCGGCGAATTCGACGAAAACCAGCGTCGCCGCCATCGGCACCAGCGCCGCGCGAAGGGCGCCGCGGACCACCTCTCCCGCCTTGGCGGCCGGCAAACCGGCCAGCAGGATGGCGGCGATCACCACCAGCCATGTCGCGGGATGGCGCAGCAGGGCCAGCGGGGCCAGTCCGCCGAACGGGTCGAGCACCAGCCAGCGGCCTGTCCAGTCCGACAGCGGCGGCAGCAGCCGCGTCGCCATCAGCGCGGCGATCAGCAGCACATAGGGCCAAAGCCGTTTCATCAGGTCGCGGAGTCCGGCGTCGCTGCGCAGCAGGCGCGGCCCCTCCACCAGCACCAGCAGGACGCCGGTCGCCAGCCCGCCGCCGAGCTCCGGCGCGACGAAGCGGTTGGTCAGCCAGATCAGCCCGGCCAGGAAGAGCAGGAGGGCGACGTCGGCCGCCCGCTCGCGCAGGCCGGAGCGTAGCCCGCAGCTATGTATCAGCCCCCAGAACACCGGGAGCAGGCAGGGCAGCACGACCGCCATCAGCAGGGCGCTGGCCGTCCCGAGCTCGGTAAAGGACACGCCGATCAACTCGGCGCCGACCCGCGTGCCGACTCCCATGGCGCCCCAGGCCGCCAGCACCTGGCTGAACAGGCCGAGGGCTGCGGCCTGCACCGGCGGCAGCCCCATGTGGCGCAGCATGGCGAGGGCCACGACCAGACCGACGCCGAACCCCGTCACCGACTCCGCGAAGGGGCCGACCAGGAAGCAGGCGACGAAAACGGCGCGCCGGCGGTTCTCCTGCGCGATTGCGGCGGCGGGGATTCCGCGGGCCTCATAGGCGCGGTGGAAAAGCAGGCCGGCGGCGATGATCGACATGGCATGCCACGCCAGCCACGCCCCTTCGCCGGCCTTGACCGCCGCCATGGTCAGTGCCGCCATGTCCGGTACCCTGTCGAGCGGCGCCTGCGCGGCGATCATCGTCATGAACGCCAGCGTCATGCCGGCCAGCCCGGCCGTCAGCAGGCTGACACGGCGGGAGGCAAGAAGCAGGATCGTGCCGACGAGCGGCATCATGTGGAAGGCGAGGGTCATGATCGGGCGGGAAGGTTCCGGAAGGGGAGGGCCGGCACTGACGGCGGCTGTCTCCTTGGGATACTAGTATATCGCCCAGGTCGCAACCATGCGGGGCCTCTTCAGGCGGGGGGATGGTATGCACAGGTCTAAGGGCGGGGGTAGGTTACTGACGAATAGGAACCCCTGGTCATCCCCGCGAAGGCGGGGATCCAGGAAACTCCGCAGATCAGCGGCGGATGTGGCTGGATTCCCGCCTTCGCGGGAATGACGGCCGAGAAAGCAACCTTGTCCTGATACCTTACAAGATATTGAGATGTGTGCATACCGGAGCGGCTTACCCTTTCGAAAGCCGCTTCTCCAGTTCCACCAGCAGGAACAGCAGGGCTCCGGCGGCGATCATGGCTGCCCAGGCGATGGCGCCGATGGGGGCGGTGCCGAACAGGGACTGCAGCGGCGGGGCGTAGGTGAAGGCCAGCTGCAGGACGGTCATCAGCGCGATGGAAAGCCAGACGGGCCGGCTGCCGGCGATGCCGGCCAGCAGGCCGGCGTGGCTGTGCAGGCCGCGGGCGTTCAGCAGGAAGAAGATCTCTCCCACCACCAGGGCGTTGACGGCCATGGTGCGCGCCACCTCAATCCCGCCCCCCTGCATCCGCTGGAAATAGAAGAAGCCGAAACTGGCGGCCACCAGCAGGACCAGCGCCACCAGCATCCGGCGGATCAGCAGGCCGGACAGGATAGGCTCGTCGCGCGGGCGGGGAGGGCGGGCCATGACGCCGGGTTCCGGCGCTTCGAAGGCCAACGCCAGCCCGAGCGTCACCGCCGTCACCATGTTGACCCACAGGATCTGCACCGGCGTGATCGGCAGGATGGTGCCGGACAGAACCGCCGCCAGGATCACCACCGCCTGGGCGCCGTTGGTCGGCAGCATGAACAGGATGGTCTTGCGCAGATTGTCGTAGACGGTGCGCCCCTCCTCCACCGCGTGGACGATGGAGGCGAAATTGTCGTCGGCCAGCACCATCGCCGCCGCCTCTTTCGCCGCCTCGGTGCCGTTGCGGCCCATGGCGACGCCGACGTCGGCGCGCTTCAGCGCCGGGGCGTCGTTGACGCCGTCGCCGGTCATGGCGATTGTCCCGCCGTCCGCCTGGAGCGCCGCGATCAGGCGCAGCTTGTGCTCCGGCGTGGTGCGGGCGAAGACGCTGTTGGCGCGGGCGGCGGCGGCGAAGCCCGCCTCGTCCATACGGTCCAGCTCCGGTCCGCTGGTGACGCCGTCCGGCAGGCCGAAGGTCCGGCCGATGGCGGCGGCGGTGGCGGCATGGTCGCCGGTGATCATCTTCACCGTGATCCCGGCCTGACGGCAGGCGGCGACTGCGCTCAGCGCCTCCTCCCGCGGCGGGTCGATCAGGCCGCACAGGCCCAGAAGCTCCAGCCCCCCGTCCCCCAGGTCGTCGACGATCAGTTCCGACAGGTCGATGGAGGTGCGGCGCATCGCCAGCGCCAGAACCCGCTGCCCCTGGCCGGCCAGATCGGCGGTCATGGCGGACCAGCGCTCCCGGTCCAGCGGAACGCTGCCGCCGGCCCGCTTCTCGCGTTCGCACAGCGCCAGCACGCGTTCCGGCGCGCCCTTCACCACCAGGATGCCGTGGCCGGAATGGTCGTGATGCAGGGTCGCCATGAACTGGCGTTCGGATTCGAAGGGAATGGCGTCGCGGCGGGGGCATCGGCCCAGCTCGTCGCCCGGCTCCAGCCCCGTCTTCATCGCCAGCGCCAGCAGCGCGCCGTCGGTCGGGTCGCCGGCCAGCAGCCATTCACCACCGGAACCTCGATGCAGGTCGGCGTCGTTGCACAGCAGGGCGGCGCGGGCGAGATCCAGCAGCACCGGCTCGCGGGCCGGGTCGGAGAGCCGGCCATCGCGGCTGAACTCCCCCTCCGGCGCATAGCCGCTGCCGCCGACGCGGTAAGTGCCGTCGGCCGTCACCACCCATTGCACCAGCAACTCGTTGCGGGTCAGGGTGCCGGTCTTGTCGGTGCAGATGGTGCCGACGGAGCCGAGCGTCTCCACCGCCGGCAGATGGCGGATGATGGCGTTGCGCTTGGCCATGCGGGTCACGCCCACCGCCAGCGTGATGGTCATCACCGCCGGCAGCCCTTCCGGGATCGCCGCCACCGCCAGCCCGACCGCCGCCAGAACCATGTCCTGCCACGGCTCGCCATGCACCAGCCGGCCGAATGCGAAGGTGAACGCCGCCAGCACCAGGATACCGCCGGTCAGCCAGCGGCCGAACCGCGCCATCTGCAGCAGCAGCGGGGTTTCCACCGACGCGACCGACGCCAGCAGATGGCCGATGCGTCCGATTTCCGTGCCGTCGCCGGTCGCCACCACGATGCCGGTGCCCTGGCCCTGGACCACCATCGTGCCGGCATAGGCCATGCCGAGGCGGTCGCCCAGAGCCGCATCGGCGGCAACGGGGAGGGAAGCCTTGGCGGCGGGGACGGACTCGCCCGTGAGCGCCGCCTCCTGCACCAGCAGCCCCTTCGTGCGCTCCAGCCGCAAATCGGCCGGCACCCGGTCGCCCGAGGCGAGGAACACCCGGTCACCCGGTACCAACTCTTCCGCTGCCAGGGTCACGGCATGGCCGTCGCGCATCGCCACCGCCTGGGGCGACAGCATGTTGCGGATCGCCTCCAGCGCCTGTTCGGCCTTGCCCTCCTGGATATAGCCGATCAGCGCGTTGACCAGCACGACGCCGAAGATCACGCCCGCGTCCGTCCAGTGCCGCATCAGCAGCGCCACCGCGCCGGAGGCGAGCAGGACATAGATCAGCAGGTTGTGGAACTGCGCCAGGAAGCGCATCCAGGCCGGCCGCCGTTTCGGCGGGGTCAGCCGGTTCGGACCGAAGCGTTCCAGCCGTGCCGCGGCCTCTGTGCCGCTCAGCCCCTCGTCCGGGCTGCCGAGCCGGCCGGCGGCGTCGGCGGCGTCGAGCGCATGCCATGGGGTATCGGTGGGCATTTGGGCGGGCGTTCGGGTGGTGGAGCCTGATTCGGCCAGCGGTGCCATGAAGTGCCTCTCTGGTTGAACTCCATCAGTAGAGCATCGGGCCCGCAAGGCGTCTTTAATCTGGCTCAATCATCGAACGGTCCAGTGTCTTAACCGAAGCCGGGAGGCGGGCGGCCAGAGTCAGCCAGCACCGTATCCAGCACGCCGACCAGATGTTCGATGCGGTAGGGCTTGGGCAGAACCATCACTCCGGTGGCGCGGGCCACCTCCTCGCTGTAGCCGGTCGCCAGCACCACCGGAAGGCCGGGGTAGAGGTGCCGCACGGTGCGGGCCAGATCGACGCCGCTCATGGTGCCGGGCATCACCACGTCGCTGAACAGCAGGTCGAACCGGCCGGCCGCCAGCAGCGGCAGCGCTTCGTCCGCAGTGGCGGCGCGGGTGATGGTGAAGCCGGCATCCTCCAGCGCCGTGGCGACGGTCAGGGCGACGATCGGGTCATCCTCCACCACCAGCACATGGCCGCCGACGCGGGTGGCGCCGGCCGCCTCGGCCGCCGGCTCGGCCTCCGCCTGCGGGGCGGTGCCGGAACGGCGGATCAGCAGGCCGATGGTGGTGCCGCGTCCCTCCTCGCTCTCGATCCAGGCGGTGCCGCCGGAATGGCGGGCGAAGCCGTAGACCTGCGACAGGCCGAGACCACTGCCCTTGCCGATCTCCTTGGTGGTGAAGAAGGGATCGAAGGCGCGCGCCCTCACCTCGGCCGGCATGCCGGTCCCGGTGTCGCTGACCGTCAGCCGCACGAAGTCGCCGGACAGCCCGTCGGGCGCCTGCGGGTCTCTCGGCTCCAGCGTCGCATTGTCCGCATGGATGGTCAGCACCCCGCCCTCCGGCATCGCATCGCGCGCATTGACCACGAGGTTCAGCAGGGCCAGCTCCAACTGCGTCGCATCGACCTCCACCGGCCACAACCCGGTGGTGAAGTCGATCTCCAGCCGGATGTCGGCGCGCAGCGCCCGGTTCAGCAGTTCCGACATGCCGAGCACACGGTCGCGCAGATCGACGGTTTCCGGCCGCAGCGCCTGGCGGCGGGCGAAGGCCATCAACTGCTGCACCAGCTTGGCGCCGCGGTCGACCGCCTGCCGGCCGGCATCGACCAGCGGCTGGATGCGCGTTCCTTCCGCCCGCTTCTCGATCATGTGCAGGCAGCCGGACAGGGCCTGGAGCAGGTTGTTGAAGTCGTGGGCGACGCCGCCGGTCATCTGGCCCAGCGCCTCGGTCTTCTGGGTCTGCAGCAGCGCCACCTGCACGCGCTCGCGCTCGGCCACCTCCTCGGCGACGCGGGCCTCCAGCGTCGCATTGAGCTGCTGCAACTCCTCCTCCGCCCGCTTGGCCTCGGTGACGTCGCTGCCCTCCACGAACAGGCCGGTGACCTGTCCCGCCTCGCCCTTGATCGGCTGGTAGACGAAGGTGAGGAATCGTTCCTCCAGCGGCCCGTCCGGACGGCGCTGGAAGCGGATCGGCATGTTCCGCCCGACGAAGGTCTCGCCGGAGCTGTAGACGCGGTCGAGCAGTTCGAAGAAGCCCTGTCCCTCCACCTCCGGCAGGACCTCGCGGGCGGGGCGGTCGACCAGATCGCGGCGGCCGACCAACTGCAGATAGGCATCGTTGGCCAGTTCGAAGACATGGTCCGGGCCGCGCAGCACGCACATGAAGTTGGGCGCCTGCCGGAACAGGGTGCGCAGCCGCTCCCCCTCCGCCGCCAGCCGGGCGTTGGCCGCCTCCACCGCCGCGCGTTCGCGCATCAGGGCCTGGTTGGCGGTGCGCAGCGCCGCTTCGGCCAGCGCGCGCTCCACCGCCGCCCAAGTCCGCTCCGCCACATCCTCCGCCAGCGCCGCGTCGGCCTCGGTCCAATGGCGCGGCTTCGCTTCGTGCAGGTAGAGGATGGCAGTCAGCTGACCGGCCTTCAGCAGCGGCACCACCAGAAGCGACCGCACCCCGATGCCGGCGAAGGCAGCCGCCGGTCCGCTGCCGGAGGTGCGCAGGTCGGTCGCCACATCATCGACGCGCAGAGTGTATCCGGCCCGCAGTTCGGCGATCACGGCGGGGCCGAAGCTGTCGAGCGGCCGGGTCTCCCCGGACAGGCTCGTCATCCCGCTGTCGCTCCAGTCCCGCTCCACCGATACCGTCGCGCTGGTGGGATCGATGCGGCCGTAGCCGGCCCGCGCCACCCCCAGATGACGGCCGATACCCTCCGCCGCGGCGGCGGTGACGCCGACCGGGTCGTTCAGCCCGCGCAGCCGCTCCGCCAGATCGAGCTGGAAGGTCAGCCGCCGTTCCGCCAGCACCCGCGCGGTGTTTTCGGTGCAGGCGCAGAACATGCCGGCGACGCGGTCGGTCTCGTCGCGGACCGGGCTGTAGGAGAAGGTGAAATAGGTCTCCTCCCGATAGCCGTGGCGCTGCATCACCAGCAGCCGGTCTTCGTGGTAGGTCGCCTCGCCGGCCAGCGCCCGCACGACCAGGGGGACCAGATCCTCCCAGATGTCGGCCCATACCTCGGCGAAGGGACGGCCCAGCGCCTCAGGCTTGTCGCCCAGGATCGGGCGGTAGCTGTCATTGTAGAGGAAGGTCAGTTCCGGTCCCCAGACCGCGAACATCGGGAAGCTGGAGGTCAGCATCAGGTTGACCAGGGTGCGCAGCGACTGCGGCCAGCCCTCCGTCGGACCGAGCGGGGTGGCGGACCAGTCCATCGCCCGCATCCGCGCGCCCATCTCCCCGCCGCCGGTGAAGATGTCCGGCGTGCCCCCCGGCATGCCCCGGTTCCTGTAGCCTGGGCCGTCCATATCGCGGCTATCGGCGTGGCGAAGCCGGGCCGCATCCGCCCAGACCCGATCGGGCATCATGCGCCGGACACCCCGAAGACGGTCATCCACAAGCCATTCACATCGGCCAGCGCCGGTCCCGGGCGCCGATGCCGAATGCTCCGACAAAAAATGAGGGATTTGGTCCGGATCATGGCGCGAGGATATTCAATCGTCCGAGGAGTGGCAATCCAGCTCCTCTAGCCATTTGGGAGTAGGTTTCTTGCCTCGTCATGTTGGCGTGACGTCAAGGCTCCCGCCCATGTTGTCGAGATCATTGCGACTGCCATCGGTTTCTTGTGCTGGTCCGGTTATACGGAAGCAGCCCTGCCGACCTTGGCTGCGTGGCTGTTGACCCTGAAATCCAGGCGCAAGCGGGAGAAGGTGGAGCGGATGGCGCCGGCCGGTGCAAGGCAGCCGCGCGGGCGTGGGGCGTGGAACTCGTGTCTTCGCGACCATACCTTGCCTATTAACCACTGGCCGCAAGCCGGCCCACATTATGGATTGCGCCATGATCCCCTTTTCCGTCCTCGACCTCAGCCCGATCGTGCAGGGGGCGACCGCCGCCGACAGCTTCCGCAACACGCTGGACCTCGCCCGCCATGCGGAGCGCTGGGGCTACAAGCGCTATTGGCTGGCCGAGCATCACAACATGCCGGGCATCGCCAGCGCCGCCACGGCCGTCGTGATCGCCCATGTCGCCGCCGGAACCTCGACTATCCGCGTCGGCTCGGGCGGGGTGATGCTGCCCAACCATGCGCCGCTGATGGTGGCGGAGCAGTTCGGCACGCTGGAATCGCTCTATCCCGGCCGCATCGACCTCGGGCTCGGCCGCGCGCCGGGGACCGACATGATGACGGCGCGGGCTCTGCGCCGCGACATGACTGACAGCGGCGACCGCTTCCCCCAGGACGTCGTCGAACTGCAGATGTATTTCGAAGAGCCGGAGCCGAACCAGCGCATCCGAGCCGTGCCGGGGGCCGGGTTGAAGGTGCCGCTGTGGCTGCTGGGCTCCAGCCTGTTCAGTGCGCAGCTGGCGGCGATGCTGGGGCTGCCCTTCGCCTTCGCCTCGCACTTCGCGCCCGACATGCTGATGGAGGCGCTGGCGATCTACCGCGCCCGCTTCGAGCCGTCGGCGACGCTGGACAAGCCCTATGCGATGGTCGCGGTCAACCTGTTCGCCGCCGATACGGAGGCCGAGGCGCGGCGCATCTATTCCTCCGCCCAGCAGCAATTCGCCAGCCTGCGCCGCGGCACGCCGGGCAAGCTGCCCCCGCCGGTGGACGACATCGAGGCGTGGTGGAGCAGCCCGGCCGAGAAGATGATGGTGGAGCGCGCGCTCGGCACCATGGCGGCGGTCGGCACGTCGGATCAGGTGGCGGCCAAGCTGTCGGAGGTCATCCGCGCCACCCAGGCGGACGAGCTGATCCTGGCCGGACAGATCTACGACCACGCCGCCCGGCTGCGCTCGTTCCAGATCGGATCGGAACTGCGCGAGCGGCTCGGCTGAAAAATCCGCGGGGGTCGGAAAAAAGCGCTTGCGCCGGGTCGGTCGGTCGGCCTATACACCGCCTCCCGCGACGCAGCACGGTCGGCAAGACAGTGTCGCTTCAAGGGAAACAGAGGTCAGACCAAGTAACTGCCGAGCACCTCGAAAAAAAGAGGTTGACAGTGAAAGTAAAGTCCTCTAGATAAAGCGAACAAGACGCGGCGCTGCAAACTGCAGGCGCCGCGGAATGGTTCGGGCGGTGCCGCTGAGGCGCTGCGGGTTCTTTGACAAGTTTATACCGTGTTGTGAGAAGGGATGCGCAGGCGGCGGCAGTTGGTAGCCGTTGCGGCCTTGGGGTGCGGGTTTCCGGAAGGGGATCGGCACAATGAGGATCGTCTGTGCATCTTTTGAGCAGAGAAACTGTAACAGTATCGACGTTTCAGGAGATCGCTAAGGCGGTCCTGTCAGTCGTCAGCTTCGGTTGGCGATCTGAACCTGAGAGTTTGATCCTGGCTCAGAACGAACGCTGGCGGCATGCCTAACACATGCAAGTCGAACGAAGGCTTCGGCCTTAGTGGC
>NZ_JAVDTO010000006.1:0-237737 GCF_031455875.1 Azospirillum sp. BE72 | reverse complement strand
TGCCGAAGAAGGCCAACCACACCGCCAAGCCTAAGCCTGACCCAATGACATTCCTACTTTGCGCCAACCACTGACACTTCTAACCGGGCGCAACATGGCGGGGGCAGCGGTCGAGCCCAGTCGAGCGCTGCCCCCTCTCGTCACCGTGCCGGGTTCAACATCGGGCCGGTCAGCTCGGGGCCGTTCGCGGCGTCCGCGATGGTGATGGCGGTTGGGCCCTGGGAACCCAGCGTCATCGTCACCGGGCGGCCATTGTTGTAGTTCTTCCACATCTGGTACAGGGCCAGCGCCGCGAACATCTTGCCGTCACGGCCGGTGTTGTACATCCATTCCTGGGTCGGCACGACGCGCAGGGTGCCGTTGCCGGACTGCTCCACCTTTTCGGCGAAACGGTAGCCAAGCTTGTCGCTGATGTTTGCGACCAGTCCGTCGAAGCCCGGCGAAAGCCGTCCGAAGCCGGCCTGCGCCGGAGCCGTATCGCCGCCGCCCAGCGTGCTGGCTGAGTTCCGCTTGACGAGATCGGCGAACAGCCAGCCCTCCTCCCCGGTGCGCAACACCCGGACGCCCAGCCAACTGCCTTCCCGCCTCAACTCGACGACCTCGTCCCCGCGCGCGATGGTGGAGCGAACCGCTGCGTCGTCGGAAGGGCCGGCGCGCAGGTTCACCTTCTCCCCCACCACCGCATGAACATCGCCCGATGCGGCCAACGCGGCAACCATCGGCGTTCCCGCCAAGCCGACTGCCGCAACCAGGACCATCATCATTTTCCGTGACATGACCGCTCCTCCCGCTGGGGTGCCGGTGCGCACCGTTTTGCCAACAACGCTCGGCAATGGGTGGATGATCCATGAACGGTTCTCCAGGATTTCCACTTGACCTGAAGTTAACTTGAGGTTTTAGGCTCGTCGTCTGGGATCTGGCATGCCAAGCTTCATAACGATCCTGGCCGATAAACCTCTGAGGCAGGTAAGACGATGAGCAGTGTTCAACTGGAAACGCCGGGGTGCTCGCCCCCGACAAAACGGACGTTGCGCGTGCACCGCCTGGAAAGGGTTGCACCGCAAGTCCTGCTGGTCGAACTGCGCGATCCCGATGGCGAATTGCTGCCGCCGGCGGAACCGGGCGCCCACATCGACGTCCATCTGCCGGACGGGGCGGTGCGGTCCTATTCATTGTGCGGCGATCCGGCGGACAGGCACGCCTACGGCATCGCCGTCCTGAACGTGCCGGGCGGACGGGGATCGCGCTTCATCCACGGGGAACTGGAGCCGGGAACCGACCTCACCATCGCCCTGCCCCGCAACAATTTCCGCTTCGACGAAGCGCCGCGCTATCTGTTCATCGCCGGGGGCATCGGCATCACCCCGATGTTGCCGATGATCCGCGCGGCGGCGCGCCGGCAAGCCGACTGGGTTCTTCACTATTGCGTGCGCAGCGCAGCCACGGCGCCGTTCCTCCCGGAACTCCATGCATTGGCTGCTACCCATGGGGCTGGGAACCGGGTCGTGGTCCATGCTGCCGACGAAGGCAGGAAACTGACGGTGGATGCGCTGCTCGCGGAGACGCCCGACGATGTCCTGGTCTATTGCTGCGGTCCGCAGCGGCTGATGGAGGCTGTCGCCGCCGCCGCCCGGCCGACGCACGACGTGCGCTTCGAGTGGTTCGCGCCGCGCACGGAGCCTGTCCGTGGCGATGCGTCGGATGACAGCTTCGAGGTGGTCTGCGCCCGCTCCGGCGTGACCGTCACCGTGGCGGCGGGGACCAGCATTCTGGAAGCGCTCGATGCCGCGGGCGTAGCGGTCGACTCGTCCTGCGAACAGGGCATCTGCGGCACCTGCGAGACGGCAGTGCTGGAGGGTGAACCCGACCACCGCGACAGCGTGCTGTCCGACGCCGAACGCGCTGCCGGCAAGACGATGATGCTGTGCGTGTCGCGTGCCCGAAGCGCAAGATTGGTGTTGGATATCTGATATCCGACAGTTCACAACAAGACATTGGGAGGAATGATGACCGAGGAACACCTGCAGCGGCTCGGACTGGCGCTGTTGAACAGCCCGGCGGAGGCCATCGTCTATTCCGATCGGGAGGGCCTGATCCGGTTCTGGAACGAGGGGGCGGAGCGTGTGTTCGGCTTCACTGCCGAGGAGGCGCTCGGCCAGTCGCTGGACATCATCATCCCCGAACGCCAGCGCCAACGCCATTGGGAGGGCTATGACGAGGTGATGCGGACGGGCGTGAGCCGCTATGGCAGCGGCGATCTGCTGTCGGTGCCGGCGTTACGCAAGGACGGCAGCCGCATCTCCGTCGAGTTCACCATCGTACCCCTGAAGGACGCGGACGGGGCGATGATGGGAATGGCGTCGGTCATGCGCGACGTATCGGCCCGCTTCGACGAGTTGAAGACCCTGCGGCGGCAGGCGGCCGGACGCTGAAAAAGGCCCTGCCCTGCCCTACGCCCCGCTGATGAAGATGCGGCGGCATGACGCCGCCGGTGACCCGGTCAGCGCCTGTTCCAACCTGCCGGTCAGCTTGGGTGAAAAGAAGACGGTGGACGCCGCGGAATGGTCCGGCACATTCTCGGCCGCGATGACGACTCTTCGGTGCCGCGGAACACCGCCCCCCGGTCGGGGAATCGGGCCGTCGCCTGATCGGGAAGGGAGAACAGAGTCACCGGTGCCGTTCCTTGCCCATTTCATCAACGGCGTAGGAGGAATGGTCCAACCAGAGGATTGCCACAGCGTCACAGCACCATCAGGAGGGCCGGGACACCAGCCAGCACGGCGCCCTGGGTGCCGCCCCACACCGTGCTCTCCTCGGCCAGCAAGCCGCCGACGTTGCGGATATGGACGATTGCGCAATAGAGGGATGGAACGAGGGCGGTCAGCGAAAGCCACAGCACCCAGTCCGGGGCACCCCCGATCACGACCGCCGGCGCCAGCATCAGCATCGTCCGGCCGATGCCGGAGAGACCGTCGGCGATCAGTCCGGGCCATCCCCGCGCCGGTCGGCCGGTGCGGCAGGGCATCAGAAGCAGCCCGCTGATCATCGCGGCCGCGGTGGCCCCACCGATCAACAGCGCCGTCTGCATCGGCAGAAGGAGCGACCAGGGAGCGGTGGTGAGCAAGGTGGCCGGCAATCCCCAGAGCAGCAGGCGCATCCACATGTTCGGCTGCCGGTAGACCGTACCGAGAAACAAGCCTCCCAGCACACAGCTGGCGACAGTGAGCAGTCCGGCTGTGATCAGCAGGTAGTCGATCAGAAACTGTTCGGTCAGCATCACCATCGAAGCGCTCTCCGTCTGTGCGGACCAGTCACAGTGGTGGGCGGCTGCAAGCCGCGTCAACCGAAATGCGGCGCTTCAGTCATGAACGGCCCACGATTGCTGGCAGGCCGAGTATCCGCTCTATATAGGATTGCATCCCCCGTGTCGGACCTGACCTGCCAATCCGGCGCATCTCTGCCGGGCAACCCTGGGACAAGCCCGAATGTCGACCAAACTGGACTTTCGCCGCCTCCGCTATTTCGTCGCCGTCTGCGAGCTGGGCAGCTTTTCCAAGGCCAGCGAGTTTCTGAACGTCGCCCAGTCGGCGATCAGCCAGCATGTGGCGACGCTGGAGGAGGATCTGGGCGTCCAGCTTCTGGTGCGTCAGCCGCGCGGCGTCAGCCGGACGGAAGCGGGGGAGCGCCTCCACGCCCATGCCAGGGGCGTTCTGCATGCGCTGGAGCAGGCGGAACTGGACGTGCTGTCGCTGGCGCGGGCGGTGGTGGGGCCTGTGATGGTCGGCTTCAACTACACCGCGATGGAGGCCATCGGCCTGCCCTTCATCCGCCGGGTGGCCTCCACCCTGACCGAGGTGAAGCTCCGCGTCATCGAAGCGCACAGCGAGATCATGCACCAGTGGATGCTGTCCGGTCAGGCCGACATCGCCCTGACCCTGGTGCCTCCCAATGACGACCGGCTGGAAGGCGTGCCGCTGCTGGACGAGGAGCTGGTCTGCCTCGGCACCCGCGCGATGCTTGGCGATGGGGGGCCCATCGATCTGGCCGACGCGCTGCGCCTGCCGCTGATCATGCCCGGCCGCACCGCCGTGCTGCAGGCACTGGCCAGCGACGCCGAGGTGCGCAACGCCATCGCCGCGAAGGTCTATATGGAGATCGAATCGGCCATCCCGCTGAAGCGGGCGGTCAGCGCCGGGCTGGGCGTGACCATCCAGTCGGCGGCGCTGGCCGGTGACGAGATCGCCCGCGGCGAACTGGTGGCGCGGCCGGTGGTGAACCCGACGATGGGACGCACCTTGTACCTGGTGTCCTCGCGCATCAAGACCGCGTCCCGCGCGGTGATGGAGGCGCGGCGGCTGATGGTCGACGTGGTGCACGAGGCGCAGGCGAGCGGCCGCTGGCCCGGCCGGCTGCGCGATACCCATCTCGAAACCAGATAGCTCGGTTCTTTTCTTTGTATTTTACGACCCTGCCTCTCCGTGGTGGTCTGTTTCGCAGGCAAACAATCTGAAGGCCCGCAGTTGAATGGGCCCGGTTTCCGGCCCCGGCTTCTCCGCCGCCGGAATGCCGCAACGAACCACCAGAGGGAGGTGCAGGACATGACGCCCACCAAGACGTCCAGCCACTATCTTTTCCATGCGAAGCCGATGCTGGCGCTGCTCGCCGCCGCTTCGGCCACGGCACTGACGGTGTTGCCGACGGATGCGGAGGCGGCGACGCGGATGCGCTGCAGCCATCAGCTGCCGCCGGCCCACCATATCTCCAAGGTGGTCGAGCGCTGGGCGGCGGAGGTGAAGACCCTGTCGGACGGCAATCTGGACGTCCAGGTGTTCGGCTCCGACAGCCTGATCAAGGCCAACGAGAACATCCTGGCCGTCGCCAAGGGCGACATCGAATGCGCCTTCTCGCTGAATTTCCAGTGGGGCAAGACCCTGCCGCTGATGAACGTCACGGTCGGCCCCTACACCATGTCCTCGATCGAGGCGTGGAAGAAATGGCCGGATTCCGAAGCCGCCGCCTTCCTTGAGGAACGCCTGCTGAAGAAGGGCGTGAAGAACATCGCCTGGATGTTCCAGACCAACACCAGCGTCTTCACCTCCAAGGGCAAGCCGCTGCTCAAGCCGGAGGATTTCCAGGGACTGAAGATGCGCGGCCTCGGCCCGGCCTTCGACCGCGGGCTCAAGGCGATGGGCGCCACCCCGGTGGCGATCCCCGGCAGCGAGGTCTATCAGGCGCTGGCGACTGGCGTCATCGACTCCGCCATCACCGACGTCGCCGCCGCCTGGTCGCGCAAGTACTACGAGGTGCAGGACCACATGACCGTGGTGCCGGTGCTGGCCGCCTATCTGCACGGCTACGTCAATCCCGGCTGGTACAACAAGCTGACCGACAAGGACAAGGCCGCCCTGAAGAAGGCCGGCGACCTTGCCGCCGGCTGGGCGATCGAAGCCTCGCAGGAGGCCGCGGCCAGCGCCCCGGCGGACCTGGAATCGAAGGGCGTCAAGGTGCACATCGCGACCCCGGAGGAGAATGCCGCCTTCAAGGCCGCCATGGCTCCGGCGTTCGCCGAGGGGTTCGCCGACGAAACCGGCGCCGACGGCCGCAAGCTTCTGGAACTCGTCAATAAACTCCAGTGAAGAGGGGACCGGCCATGAGCAGCATGTCCACCCCCGACACCGCCACGCCGGCAAGCGGCAGGAGCGCGTCCCGCGGCGCCCTGCGCCTGCTGACCGGCGCCGCGTCGGTCCTGTCGCGCATCGGCGGCGCGCTCAGCATCCTGCTGATCGTCGTCGTGCTGGCCCTGACCACCGCCGGTGTATTCGCCCGCTATGTCGTGGGTCAGCCCCTGGAGGGTGTGGACGAGGCCTGCGGCTTCATGGTCGTCGCCATGGTGATGGCCGGCGCGGCCGAGGCGCTGCGCACCGGCCATCATATCCGCATCGATCTGATCATGGGCTTCGTCGGTCCGCGCGGCCGGCGCTGGCTGGATGCCTGGTCCAATCTGGCGGTGCTGGTCGTCGCCGTGCTGCTGGCCCGCACCGGCTGGCACACCGCCATGTTCTCCTATGACTTCGACGCCTTCTCGCCGGGCCAACTGGAACTGCCGATGTGGATCCCGCAGGCCACGCTTCCCATCGGCGCCGCCCTGCTGGGGATCGTCGCCTTCGCCAAGCTGCTCGCCGCTCTGGCCGGCGACGGGACGGATGAGACGAGGGGAGGCCACTGATGACGTTCCTGATCCTGGGCCTGCTGCTGCTCCTGCTGTTCAGCGGCATGCCGATCTTCGCGGCACTTTCCTTCACCTCGCTCGGCGTGCTGGTCCTGTTCGAGGGCAGTATCGACAGCATGGCCGACGCGGTGTTCTCCAGCCTGAACAACCCGCTGCTCGCCACCATCCCGATGTTCGCCCTGATGGCGCATATCATGATCAAGGCCAAGGTGGTCGACGACCTCTATGAAATGTCGAACACGCTGGTCGGGCACATCAAGGGCGGGCTCAGCTTCGCCACCATCCTGTCCTGCACCATCTTCTCGACCATTTCCGGCTCGTCGGTGGCGACCGCGCTGACCATCGGCTCGATCTCCATCCCGCAGATGAAGCGCTACGGCTACCGCCAGCGCGACACCTATGGGCTGATCGCCGCCGGCGGCACGCTGGGCATCCTGATCCCGCCGTCGGGGCCGATGATCCTCTACGCCATCGTCACCGACGCGTCCATCGGCGCCCTGTTCCTGGCCGGGATCATTCCGGGCCTGATGATGGCGGTTCTGTTCGCCGGCTACAGCTGGCTGCAAGCCAAGCGGCAGGACAGCGTGCAGTCGCAGCCCTGGGCCGGCTTCGGCGCCGTCGCCTCCGCCTTCCGCAAGTCGATCTGGGCGGTTCTGATGCCGCCGCTGATCCTGGGCGGCATCTATCTCGGCGTCTTCACGCCGGGCGAGGCCGCGGCGGTCGGCGCGGTCTATGCGCTGGCGGTGGCGCTGCTGGTCTACCGCAACGTGTCCTTCGCCGACCTTCTGGATTGCGGCGTGCAGACGATGCGGACCAGCGCCATGCTGTTCATGATCATCGCCGCCGCCGGCATGTTCGGCCATGCCATCACCATCATCCGCCTGCCGGCCCAGATCATGGAGACGGTGACGGCGCTGGGTCTGTCGCAGGGCGGCTTCATCCTGGCGGTGATGTTCGCGATCTTCATCCTGGGCATGTTCCTGGAAACCATCGCCATCATCCTGATCACCACCCCCATCATCCTGCCGGTGATGACCGCGCTGGGCATCGACCCGATCTGGTACGGCGTGATGCTGATGATCAACCTGGAACTTGCTCTGATCACTCCGCCGGTCGGCATGAACCTGTTCGTCATCAAGGGCATCACGACATCGTCCCTGGCCGAGGTCACGCGCGGCGCCCTGCCCTATGTGCTGCTGATGATGGCGGGCCTGTTCGTGACCTGGCTGATCCCGTCGCTGTCGCTCTGGCTGCCGCAAGCCGCAGGCTTCGGAATCTGATCGCGGGCTTCGGCATCTGACCGCACTTTAAAACCGTTCCGGCCTTTCCCTTCCCGTTTCCACCGGATGCGCAACCTCCCGGCGCATCCGGACGGAGGACCCTTGCCATGACGAAAGATTCCGTGACCATCGTCGAGGTCGGCCTGCGCGACGGGCTCCAGATTCTCGACCGCGTGGTGCCCACCGCCGACAAGCTGCGCTGGCTGGAGGCCGAACACCGTGCCGGCGTCCGCCGCTTCGAAGCCGCCTCCTTCGTTCCGCCCAGGCTGCTGCCCCAGATGGCCGACGCGGCCGATGTGGTGGCCGGCGCCCGTGCGTTGCCCGGCATCGTCGTCCACACGCTGGCCCCCAACCTGAAGGGCGCCACGGCGGCGCTCGCCGCCGGTTCCGACGTCATCGTCCTGCCGCTGTCTGCCAGCGAGGCGCACAGCCGCGCCAACATCCGAAAAACCCGAGAGGAGTCGGTGGAGGAGTTGGCTCGCGTCTGCCGCGCCCGCGATGAAGGCGGATACAAGACCCGCATCGACGCCGGCATCTCGACCGCCTTCGGCTGCACCATCCAGGGCGAGGTGCCGGAAAACGAGGTGGTCCGGTTGTGCGAATCCTGCCTGGAGGCCGGGGCCGACCGCGTCGCGCTGGCCGATACTGTCGGTTACGCAAATCCGGCGCAGGTCCGCCGCCTTTACAAGCGGGTCAAGGACATTGCCGGCGACCGGCTGCAGGGCGCCCATTTCCACAACACCCGCGGCCTCGGCCTCGCCAACTGCCTCGCCGTGCTGGACATCGGCATCCGCGAGTTCGACGCCTCGCTCGGCGGGCTCGGCGGCTGCCCGCATGCCCCCGGCGCCAGCGGCAACGTTGCGACGGAGGATCTGGTCTTCATGCTGGAGTCGATGGGCTTCGACACCGGCATCGACCTGGACGCGCTGATCGAGGCGCAACGCCTGCTCGCCACCCTTCTTCCCGGCCAGCCGCTGCACGGCAAGATCGCCGCCGTCGGCCTGCCCAAGCATTTCGACCGAAGCCATTTCCACCGGAGTCCCGTCCATGCCTGACAGCAATACCACCCTCCCGCTATCCGGCATCCGCGTCGTCGAATTCTCCCACATGGTGATGGGGCCGACCTGCGGCATGATCCTCGGCGATCTCGGCGCCGACGTGATCAAGGTGGAACCGGTGACCGGCGACAAGACCCGCGCCCTGCCGGGGGCCGCCGCCGGCTTCTTCCGCACCTTCAACCGCAACAAGAAGTCGCTGGCCGTCGACCTGAACAGCCCCGACGGACTGGCCGCCGTCCACAAGCTGGTCGACACCGCCGACGTGGTGCTGGAGAATTTCCGGCCGGGCCTGATGGCGCGCTACGGCCTTGATTACGCCAGCCTGGCCGCGCGCAATCCGCGCATCATCAACCTGTCGCTGAAGGGCTTCCTGCCCGGCCCCTACGAGAAGCGCACCGCGCTGGACGAGGTGGTGCAGATGATGGCCGGGCTCGCCTACATGACCGGCCCCACCGGCCGGCCGCTCCGCGCCGGCAGCTCGGTCAACGACATCATGGGCGGCATGTTCGGTGTGATCGGCATCATGGCGGCGCTGCGCACCCGCGAGGCCACCGGCCGCGGCCAGGACATCCAATCCGGCCTGTATGAGACCTGCGTCCTTCTGTCGGCCCAGCACATGCAGCAGTTCGCCGTGACCGGCGAAGCCCCGCCCCCCTTTCCCGAGCGGATCGCCGCCTTCAGCATCTACGACACCTTCGAGGTGAAGGACGGCGAGCAGATCTTCCTGGGCGCGGTCAGCGACGTGCAATGGCGGACCTTCTGCACCGCCTTCGGCTTCGACGATCTGTTGGCCGATCCCAGGCTGGACGGCAACACCAAGCGCTGCCTCGCCCGTGACTGGATGCTGCCGGAGATCCGCCGCCGCCTCGCCGCCTACAGCAAGGCCGAGATCTCCGAGCTGTTCGAGCGCAACGGCCTGCCCTACGCCCCGATCAACCGGCCGGAGGAGCTGTTCGACGATCCCCACCTGAACCAGAGCGGCGGCCTCGCCTCCATCACCACCGAAACCGGCGGAGAGACGCGCGTGCCGCTGCTGCCGCTGACGCTGGACGGGCAGCGGCTGGGCCCGCGCATGGCGCTGCCGCCGGTGGGCGCGCAGAGCGCGGCGCTGCTGGCCGAACTGGGCTATACTCCGGCGGAGATCGACCGGCTGCTTGCCGCCGGGGTGGTGGCCGATCCGGCCGAAGGACCGAAGGTGGAGGCGGGAGAGGAACGGCTAGCCTCCTGACCGGCATGAAAAATGGAAAGAAGCAATGACCTCCGAGAGCGCAGCCGAAACGGCTTTTGAGACGGGCGAGGCCCTGCTGGCCCGCCATCCCGGCGCCATCATCCAGCCTTTCAAGGGGGTGTGGCCGCGCATCGCCGCCGACGCCTACATCGCCCCCGGCGCGGTGGTGGTGGGCGACGTCACCATCGGCGCCGAGGCCAGCGTCTGGTACGGCTGCGTCCTGCGCGGCGACGACCACAGCATCACGGTCGGGCCGCGCACCAACATCCAGGACGGCACCATCATCCACGTCATGCTGAACGAATATCCCACCGTCATCGGCGCCGACGTGGTGATCGGCCATGGCGTGCGGATGCATGGCTGCACGCTGGCGGACGGCTGCCTGATCGGCATCGGCTCCATCGTGCTGGACGGGGCCGTCGTCGAAAGCGGCGCCATGCTGGCCGCCGGCGCCGTCCTGACCCCGCGCAAGCGCATCCCCGCCCGCCAGCTCTGGGCCGGCAGCCCGGCCAAGCATCTGCGCGACGTCACCGACGCGGAGGTCGAGTTCATCGCCTTCGACGTCCGGCACTATGCCGGGCTCGCGCGGACCGCCTTGGGTCGCGGATGAGGCGCTTGCGGCCAAAGCGGCAATCGCCTCACCCCTGAATCGAGCCCTCAGTTCTTCAGCTTGTAGCCCGTGCGGAAGATCCACCAGACAATGGCGAGGCAGATCGCCATCATCAGCGCGACCATGACGAGGCTCAGCGCAACGGGCACGTCGGCGGCGCCGTAGAAGCTCCAGCGGAAGCCGCTGACCAGATAGACGACCGGGTTGAACAGGGTGACATTCTGCCAGAAGGGCGGCAGCATGCTGATCGAATAGAAGCTGCCGCCCAGGAAGGCCAGCGGCGTGACGATCAGCATCGGCACGATCTGCAGCTTTTCCCAGCCATCGGCCCAGATGCCCAGGATGAAGCCCAGCAGGCTGAAGGTCACCGACGTCATCACCAGGAAGGCCACCATCCAGAACGGGTGGGCGATGGAGAAATCCACGAACAGCCTTGCGGTCAGCAGAATCAGCGTGCCGAGGATGACGGACTTGGTCGCCGCCGCCCCGACATAGCCGATCACCGTCTCGAAGGCGGAGACGGGGGCCGACAACAGTTCGTAGATCGTGCCGGAATAGCGCGGCATGTAGATGCCGAAGGACGCGTTCGACACGCTTTCCGTCAACACCGACATCATGACGAGTCCGGGGACGAGGAAGGCGCCGTAGCTGACGCCCTCCACCGACGCGAAGCGTCCGCCGATCGCCGCCCCGAAGACGATGAAGTACAGCGAGGTGGAGATCACCGGCCCGGCGATGCTCTGGAACAGCGTGCGCCAGGTGCGGGCCAGCTCGAAGACGTAGATGGCCTTGATCGCATGCAGGTTCATGCCCGCTCCTTCACGAGGCTGACGAAGATCTCCTCCAGGGAGCTCTCCTCGGTGCGCAGGTTCGTATAGTTGATGCCGTGGTCGCCCAGCTTGCGCAGCAGTCCGGCGATGCCGGTGCGTTCGCCTTGCGTGTCGAAGCTGTAGACCAGTTCCCGCCCATCGGCCGACAGGGTAAGCGGATAGCCGGCGAATTCGGGCGGAATGGACTCAAGCGGGGACAGCAGTTGCAAGGTCAGCAGACGCTTGCCCAGCTTTTCCATCAGCGCGGCCTTTTCCTCCACCAGGATGATCCGCCCGCCGGAGATCACGCCGATGCTGTCGGCCATCTCCTCGGCCTCTTCGATGTAATGGGTGGTCAGGATGATGGTGACGCCGCTGTCGCGTAGGCGCCCGATCATCTCCCACATGCCGCGGCGAAGCTCCACATCGACGCCGGCGGTCGGCTCGTCCAGGAACAGGACGCGCGGCTCGTGCGACAGCGCCTTGGCGATCAGCACGCGCCGCTTCATGCCGCCGGACAGCGCCATGACCTTGGTGTCCTTCTTGTCCCACAGGGACAAATCCTTCAGGATCCTCTCGATCACCGCCGGGTCGGGCGGCTTGCCGAACAGGCCGCGGCTGAAGCTGACCGTCGCCCAGACGCTTTCGAACGACTCGGTCGTCAGTTCCTGCGGGACGAGGCCGATCAGGGACCGCGCGGCGCGCCAGTCGCGCATGATGTCGTGGCCGTCCACCGTCACGCTGCCGGCGGTGCCCCGGACGATGCCGCAGACGATGCTGATCAGCGTCGTCTTGCCGGCGCCGTTCGGCCCCAGCAGCGCGAAGATCTCGCCGCGGCGAATGTCGAGATCGACGCCCTTCAGGGCCTGGAAGCCGGATGCGTAGGTCTTTTCCAACCCACGAATCTGAATAATTGGCTGCATATCTCCCCTCGGCTTGCGGATGCGCCGGGTGCGGGCGCCATTGGAGCGGGCGCCAGCATAGCGTCTGTGGCATCATGCCGCACCCGCGTTGCCGGTAACCCCCCGTATGCGGTAGGCGCGCGACACGGCCATTCCATTCGGCCGTCACTCGTCCGGCAGCATGCCCTGCGGCAGGTTCTCGCGGAAGATCACCTCGCCCCGCGGCGTCTCCACCCCCTGCATCGCCGGCCGCCCCGCCCGCAGGTTGGTAAAGATCGCCACGCAGGCCGACAGCGTGTTGCGCGGGTCCTGGGTGATGACTGCGTCCAGCGTGCCGTCGATCAGCAGGCCGCGCGTCTCGTTGGTCAGGCCGTGGCCGATGCAGACCATCTCCCGCTCCCGCCGGGTCTCTTTCAGCGCGCGGGCGACGCCCTCCGCCCCGCCGCCGATGTTGTAGACGCCGGCAAGGTCGGGGTGCAGCCCCAGCAGCATGCGGGTCTGGCGGTAGCTCTTGCCCTCGTCGTCATGGCCCTCGCGCAGGCCGACCACCTCGATGTCGGGGGCGATCTCCTTCAGGACATGCAGGAACCCCATCTCGCGGTCCTCATGAGCGCGGTAGCTGAGGCTGCCGGCGATCATCGCTACCTTCGCCGGCCGCTTGCCCAGGAATCGAGCGATCAGGTAGCCGGCCGTCCGCCCCGCCGCCCGGTTGTCCAGCCCGACATAGCCGGCCCGGCGGCAGTTCAAGATGTCGGAGATCAGCGTCACCGCCGGCACGTTGCGCTCCGCCAGCGCGTCCACCGCCTCGCGCACCGCCGGATGCTCCAGCGCCATGAAGGCGACGCCGTCGGCCTTGCGGCCATGCTGGAACAGGCTGCGGGCCAGCAGTTCCGGATTGAAGCTCTTGATGAACTCGACCTGCGCCTTCACCCCATGCGGGGCCAGCATGGCGTCGGCCCGCCGGATCATCTCGCCCAGCCCGGTCAGGAAGCGGTTGTTTCCGGCCGGCAGCAGGAAGGACAGCCGCATCGGCTTCTGCACCGCTGCCGCATGCAGTTCGGATTCCGGCAGATAGTCCAGCTCCGCCGCGGCCTTCAGCACCCGCTGCACCGTGGCGGCGCGTACGCCCGGCCGGTGGTTCAGAACGCGGTCGACCGTTGCGGTCGACACGCCTGCGGCCTGCGCGATGTCAACCACCCGCGGCAGTCCGCGCTGGAATCCCTTGGTGTCCGCATCATCCATCGGCGAAACCATCAAAAACCATCATCATTCGCGTTTGACACTTGTCGGCCCTGGACCTACCGTCCACCCAACAATCATCAATTGACATCAGATCACATCAGAAACGCAAGGCCGGAAGCAGCAATGTCGGCCGGAACCTTATGGGAGGATCGAACATGACCAGTCTGACCCGCCGCACCATGCTGAAGGCCTTCGCCACCGCCCCCGCGGCCCTCCCTGCCATTGGTGCCGCCGGTGCCGTCATCGGCATGCCGCACATCGCGCGCGCCGCCGAGTTCGAACTGAAATACGGCAACAACCTGCCGCTGACCCATCCGCTGAACGTCCGCGCCCATGAGGCGGCGGAGCGCATCGCCAAGGAGTCGAACGGCCGGGTCGAGGTCAGGATTTTCCCCAACAACCAGCTCGGTGGCGATACCGACATGCTGAGCCAGGTGCGCAGCGGCGGCCTGACCTTCTTCACGCCGTCGGCCCTGGTGATCGCCACGCTGGTTCCGGTCGCCGCCATCAACGCGGTCGGCTTCGCCTTCTCCGACTACGATCAGGTGTGGAAGGCGATGGACGGCAAGCTGGGCGCCCATGTCCGCAACGCCATCTCCAAGGTCGGCCTCCACGCCTTCGAAAAGATGTGGGACAACGGCTTCCGCCAGATGACCAGCGGCGACAAGGCCATCGGCTCGGCCGCCGACATGGGCGGCCTGAAGATCCGCGTTCCGGTCAGCCCGCTCAGCATCGCCATGTTCAAGGGCCTGGGCGCCGCCCCCACCAGCCTGCAGTTCAGCGAGGTCTATTCCTCGCTGCAGACCCGGATCGTCGACGCGCAGGAGAACCCGCTGCCGATCATCCAGGTCGCCAAGCTGTACGAGGTGCAGAAATACTGCTCCCTGTCGAACCACATCTGGGACGGCTTCTGGTTCATCGCCAACGGCCGCGCCTGGAAGGGCCTGCCGCCGGACATGCAGACCGTCGTCGCCAACGCCATCAACGACGCCGGCATGGCCCAGCGCGGCGACATCAAGGCGCTGAACCAGTCGGTGAAGACCGATCTGGAATCGAAGGGGCTGGCCTTCAACCAGCCGTCGCCCGACAGCTTCCGCGCCAAGCTGCGCGAGTCCGGCTTCTACGGCGAATGGAAGGGCCGTTTCGGGGATGAGGCCTGGGGCCTGCTGGAGGAAGCGGTCGGCAAGCTTGCCTGATCCGCCACCCCTGCCCTCTCCGGTCCTCCCATCATGAAGGAACCCCCCACCATGTCCCACCTGTCCGAACCGATCCACGGCTTTGCGGAAACACCCGGCAGTTTAGGCACCGGCGGTGCCTCTTCGCTGCTCCGCAAGATCGACCATGGCCTGTCGGTCGGGGTGGAGATGGCGGCGGGGCTTCTGGTGCTGGTCGAGATCGTCGTCCTGCTGGCCGGCGTCGTCGCCCGCTACCTGTTCCACACCCCGCTGGTCTGGTCGGATGAACTGGCCTCGATCCTGTTCCTCTGGCTGTCGATGCTGGGCGCCGTGGTGGCGTTGCGCCGGGGCGAGCATATGCGGATGACCGGTCTGGTCAGCCGCGTCGGCCCGCAGACGCGCAGCCTGCTGGAATGCATCGCCATCACCGCCCCAATCGCCTTCCTGGCGCTGGTGCTCTACCACGCGGTCGATTACGCGATCGAGGAACAGTTCATCACCACCCCGGCGATGGAGGTGTCCAACGCCTGGCGTGCCTCGGCCCTGCCGGTCGGGCTGGGGCTGATGCTGGTGGCGGCGCTGTTCCGCCTGCTGCGGGTCGCCCGGCCGCTGACCGTCCTGGCGGCGGCGCTGGTGACGGGCGCCATCGTCGCCGGCTTCTGGGTCGCCGGTCCGGTGCTGAAGCCGCTGGGACAGTTGAACCTCATCATCTTCTTCGTCGGGCTGGTCGCCGCCAACGTCTTCGCCGGTGTGCCCATCGCCTTCTCCTTCGCGCTCGCCACCTTCGCCTATCTGGCGCTGACCACCTCCACGCCGCTGCTGGTGATGGTCGGACGGCTGGACGAGGGGATGAGCCACCTGATCCTGCTGGCGGTGCCGCTCTTCGTCTTCCTCGGCCTGCTGATCGAGATGACCGGCATGGCCCGCGCCATGATCCAGTTCCTGGCCAGCCTTCTGGGCCATGTCCGCGGCGGCCTGTCCTATGTGCTGATCGGCGCGATGTATCTGGTGTCGGGCATCTCCGGCTCGAAGATCGCCGACATGGCGGCCATCGCGCCCGTCCTGTTCCCGGAAATGAAGAAGCGCGGCGCCCCTCCGGGCGATCTGGTGGCGCTGCTGTCCGCCACCGGCGCGCAGACCGAGACCATTCCGCCCAGCATCGTGCTGATCACCATCGGCTCGGTCACCGGCGTGTCGATCGCCGCACTCTTCACCGGCGGCATGCTGCCGGGCGTTGTGCTGGGCGCCTGCCTGTGCTTCGTCGTCTGGCGGCGCTACCGGCATGAGGATCTGAGCCATGTCGAGCGCACTCCCGGCCGCGAGATCGCCCGGCTCGCCATGGTGGCGCTGCCCGCCATCCTGCTGCCCTTCGTCATCCGCGCCGCGGTGGTCGAGGGCATCGCGACGGCGACCGAGGTGTCGACCATCGGCATCGCCTATTCCACCGTCGTCGGACTGCTGATCTACCGCCAGTTCGACTGGGGCCGGCTGAAGCCGATGTTGATCGAAACGGCGTCGCTGACCGGGGCCATCATCTTCATCGTCGGCTGCGCCACCTCGATGGCCTGGGGCCTGACCCAGTCCGGCTTCTCGTCCGACCTCGCCCGTTTCATGGCCGGCATCCCCGGCGGCGCCTACGGCTTCCTCGCCATCTCCATCGTCGCCTTCATCATCCTGGGCAGCGTTCTTGAGGGCATCCCCGCCATCGTGCTGTTCGGCCCGCTGCTGTTCCCCATCGCCCGCGCGGCGGGGGTGCATGAGGTCCACTACGCGATGGTCGTCATCTTCGCCATGGGCATCGGCCTGTTCGCCCCGCCCTTCGGCGTCGGCTATTACGGTGCCTGCGCCATCAGCAAGGTGAACCCCGACGAAGGCCTGAAACACATCTGGGGCTATGTCGGCGCGCTGCTGGTCGGTTTGGTGATCGTCGCCGCCATCCCCTGGATTTCGACCGGTTTCCTGGCTCGCTGAAGCCGCCGGCCTTACTCGATCCCCCCTTATCCGGAGTTCCTTCTATGAGCCGATTCTTCGGCCAGATCCGTCAGGCTGGCTACGTCGTGCGCGACATCGAGGCTGCCATGGACTATTGGAGCCGCACGCTCGGCATCGGCCCCTGGTTCTACAACGAGCGGGTTCCGATCCGGAACTACACCTACCGCGGCGAATCCTATGAGGTTCACAACTCGGTGGCGCTAGCCAATTCCGGTCCGCTGCAGATGGAACTGATCCAGACCCGCAACGACGCGCCGTCGATGTACCGCGACTTCCTGCAGGCCGGGAACACGGGCCTGCAGCATGTCGCCTACTGGACCGAGGATTACGACGCCGACCTGGAGCGGCTGCTCGGCCAGGGCTTCAAGCCGGTGATGAGCGGCGAGGTCGGCGAGAAGGGCCGTTTCGTCTATTTCGACACCGAATACCACCCCGGCACGGTGATCGAGCTATCGGAGGTCGCCGGCCCGAAGGGCAGGATGTTCGACCTGATCCGCGAGGCGTCGACGGGCTGGGACGGGTCCGATCCGGTGCGGCCGTTCCCGGATTTGAGCAAGCTTTAAGGGGGCGTTTTGCCCCCGCGAAGTTAAACCCCCACCCTAACCCTCCCCCGCTGGGCGGAGGAGGGGACGAGTGCTGAAGCGGGAAAGCGGCGGCAGTCCCTCCCCCGCCCAGCGGGGGAGGTTAGGTGGGGGCATTCGTAAGCCACCGCCCCTCCATGCGACCGAACAAGGCCAAGCCCATGCACGCCGACCGCATCGAAGCCACATACCTGATCGAAACCCCCCTTGCCCCGGCCAAGGTGGCGGAGGTGATGGCGGGCGAGCAGTCCTGCGGCACCTTCACCCGCGTCCATGGCGAGACCGACGACCTGCGCGCCCGTGCCCGCGCCATCGTCGAATCGGTGGAGAAGCTCGACGCTGCGGAAGCCCCCGCCCTGCCGAATACATGGCTGGAGCGTCAGCGCACACCCGGCCCCTGGCAGCGCGCCCGCATCACCATCTCCTTCCCCACCGCCAACATCGGCGCCAACCTGCCTACGCTGGCCGCCACGGTCGCCGGCAACCTGTACGACCTGGGCGAGGTGACCGGCCTCCGGCTGGAATCCCTGCGCATTCCGCAGGCCTACCGCGCCCGGTTCGACCTGCCCCGCCACGGCGTCGCCGGCACGCGCCGGCTGACCGGGGTGCAGGACGGGCCGCTGGTCGGCTCCATCATCAAGCCGAATGTCGGGCTGTCGGCCGAGGAGACCGGCGAACTGGTCGGTACGCTGTGCGCCGCCGGGCTGGACTTCATCAAGGACGACGAGATCTGCGCCGACCCGGCCCATGCGCCGCTGGCCCGGCGCATCCCCGCGGTGATGGACCGGGTGCGCCGCCACCAGGACCGCACCGGCAAGCATGTGATGGTCGCCTTCAACATCACCGACGAGACCGACGCCATGCGCCGCCACGCCGATCTGGTGGAGCGCGAAGGCGGGTCCTGCATCATGGTCAGCCTGAACTGGTGCGGCTATTCGGCGGTCCAGACCCTGCGCCGGCACAGCGGGCTGGTGCTGCACGGCCACCGCAACGGCTTCGGCGCCCTGTCACGCCATCCGCTGCTGGGCATCGGCTTCGACGCTTATCAGGCGCTGTGGCGGCTGGCCGGCGTGGACCACATGCATGTCCACGGGCTGAACGGCAAATTCGCCCAACCGGACGCCGAGGTGATCGACGGCGCCCGTGCATGTCTGGCGCCGCTGGCGGCGGATGCATCCGATGCCGCCGACGCCGTCATGCCCGCCTTCTCCTCCGGCCAATGGGCCGGCACGGTTCCCGTCACCTGGGAGGCGGTGGGCAGGGCCGACCTGCTGTTCATGTCCGGCGGCGGCATCATGGCCCATCCCGACGGGCCGGCGGCCGGCGTGCTGAGTATCCGGCAAGCCTGGGACGCCGTCCGCGCCGGGCGCAGCCTCGACGAGGCGGCTTTGGAGCTGCCGGAGCTGCGCCGGGCGCTGGACTTCTTCGGAAAGAAGGGCTGAACGGCATGCCGGCGATCCCGAAGCTCGGCTGGTACGGCGACGACTTCACCGGGGCGACCGACACGCTGGCCGCCCTGGCGAAGGCCGGGCGGCGGGCATTGCTGTTCCTCGACGTGCCGGACGTCGCCCGGCTGGGAGCCGCCCGGAAAGACGCCGGAGGCCCGCTCGACGCCGTCGGCATCGCCGGGGCGGCCCGCAGCATGCCACCCGACGCGATGCGGGCGGAGCTGGAGCCGGTCGGCGGCTTCTTCGCGGCTTTGGGCGTGCCGGTGATGCATTACAAATGCTGCTCCACCTTCGACAGTGCGCCCACCATCGGCAGCCTCGGGGAGGCGGTGCGCACCCTGGCCCCGCATTTTCCCAACCGCTTCCGCCCGGTCGTGGGCGGGCAGCCGAACATCGGGCGCTACTGCCTGTTCAGCACACTGTTCGCCGCGGCCGGTACCGGCGGCACGGTCCATCGCATCGACCGCCATCCGACCATGAGCGTCCACCCCGTCACCCCGATGGCGGAGGCCGACCTGCGCCGTCACCTCGCGGCACAGGGGATGGACGGGATGGCGGCGCTGCACTACCCGGATTACTGCCTGGACGACGCGGCGCTCGAAATCCGGTTGGAGCGGCTGCTGGCGGAACATCCATCGGCCCTGCTTCTGGACGTATCCCGCAGCACCGATCTTGCCGCCGTCGGCCGGCTGATCTGGAACCATGCCCTGCGCCAGCCGCTGCTGGCGGTGGGGCCGAGCAGCGTCGCCCAGGCCCTGACCGCCCATTGGGACGCCCAATCCCCGCCCGCAGTCATCGAAGAGACGCCTCTCGCCGCGGCGTCGGCCCCGGTCTTCCTGATGGCCGGCAGCCTGTCGCCGGTGACCCGCCGGCAGATCGAAGCGGCACACTCATATCGCCGCATCCAGGCCGATGCCGCCGCCCTGTGCGACGATCCCGCCTATGCCGAACGCCTGTTGGGAGAGGTCGCCGCATCCTTGCGCGACGGACGCCACACGCTGGTCTGGACCGCGCCGGCCGAGCCGGGAACCGCCGACACCACCCGCGCCGCCCGAGTCGCGGCGGTCACGGCGGCATTCGTCGCGGCGGTGCTGCGCGCCGTGCCCCTGCGCCGGGTCGGCATCGCCGGCGGCGACACGTCGAGTCTCGCGGTGCGGGCGCTCGGCTGCTGGGGGCTGTCCTACCGCTGCACCCTGGCACCCGGCGTCGCCGTAAGCCGCACCCATGCCGACGATCCCGCGGCGGACGGGCTGGAGTTGATGCTGAAGGGCGGCCAGATGGGCGGCGACGACCTGTTCGAACGGCTGCTTGGCTGATCCAACCCCGGTTGGACGGTCGGTCGGGGGGCACCGCTGTCAATCTTTCATTTCCTAAAGCGCAGCATAAAAGTGCTTAAGCGTCCAAATGAATTGCCCAACCTCTCCGCGCAATTCGGAGAGTTCGATGTGTTGCGTTCGTATGAAATTAACGTTTCGGTCTGATAAAATGCTTACAATTATCATCTTGGACGTACTCCAACATGGGCGCTGCAGCCTGCATCAACCATACGTCCGGCCAACATTGGTCAACGAATGATTTTGCAGCACTTACCCTGATCGCCGACCCGATATGGGTCGCCGATCTGCGGACCGGCCACGCCCTCTGGGCGAATGGCGCGGCCTGCACCCTTTGGGGATTGCGGTCGCCGAATGAACTCCCCTCGAATGCGGATTGCATCCTGCCGGAGGCGGTCCGGCAGCGGCTTCCCGAATACGCCCTGCTGCTTTCGAACGGCGCCAGCGTGAGCGAGCGCTGGAGCGTTGCGTCTGCGTCCGGCCCGGCCACCCTGTCCTGCGACTGCACCGGTATCCATCTGACCGACGGGCGGACGGCGATGCTCGTGCATGGCAGGCCGCGTCCGGCCGAAGGAGCGCCGCCCGCCGCGCTGCACCTGTCGCGGATGGTGGAACATCTGCCGATGGCGGCGGCCTATGTCGAGGACGAGCGGATCTTCATCAATCAGGCGGCGGAGCGGCTGACCGGCTACCGGCAGGAAGACCTGCCCAGCATGGACGCATGGTTCTCCGCGGCTTACCCCGGCCATGACCGTGAGATCCGCGGCCGCTACGACGCCGCACGGCTGGCCGAAGCGTCGGTCCTGACCGACCTTGAGATCACCGGCAAGAACGGCAACAGGCGCTGGATCCGCTTCTTCGCCTATCTGACCAGGGGCGGCGAGGTCTGGCTGATGGAGGATGTGACCGATCATCGCACCACGCTGGAGGCTCTGCACCACGAGCGTGCGGTTCTGCAAAGCCTGATCGATTCGATGCCGGACATCGTCTTCTTCAAGGACCGGGACGGTGTCTACCTCAACTACAACCTCGCAGCCCTCGATTATGTCGGCTGGCGGCCGAATCCCGACGACCGGCTGCGGGATGCCGATCTGGTCGACGCCGAAGCGGCGGAGCGTCGCCGGCAGGGGGATCTGCGCGCCATGGAACAGGGAATGGCGCGCAACGAGGAATGGTTCGTCTACCCCGACGGCCGGCAGCGGCTGATGGAAACCGTCAAGACCGTCTGCCGCGACCGCGAAGGGACCGTTCTCGGCGTCGTCGGCATTTCCCGCGACGTCACCGACCGGCGCGCCATGGAGGAAATGCTTCGGCGCAGCGAAGCGGAAAAGGACCATCTCGCCAACCACGATCCGCTGACCGGCCTGCCGAACCGCCGGCTGTTCTTCGCCCGCACCGAATCCGAACTTGAACGGTCGCGCCGCATCGGCCAGCCGCTGGCCTTGCTGTTCATCGATCTGGACGGCTTCAAGCCGGTGAACGACCGGCTGGGCCACGGCGCGGGCGACCAGGTACTGCGGGTGACGGCGGATCGGCTGTCGGGATGCCTGCGCGGCTCCGACCTTGTCGCACGCATCGGCGGTGACGAGTTCACCGTCCTGCTGGAGGGAATCGGCTCGCCCGCCGATGCGGAGCGGATCGCCGGCAAGCTGATCCGCGCCCTGTCGGCGGAGATCACGCTCGGCGGCGAGCGCGTGGCGGTCGGCGCCAGCATCGGCATCGCGCTGTACCCGCGGGATGCCGACGACGCCCAGTCCCTCGTGAAGGCGGCGGACAACGCGCTCTACCGTGCCAAGCATGCCGGGCGGGGCCGCTATGCCGTCTGCGATCCGCGGCGCTGAACCGCGCGCGCCTGCCGCCCTCCAGTCATGATGTAGCAACACTACAGAACCGCAACCGAAGCAAGTATCGGCCATTTTTCCTGGAAAACCCTTGTTTTCCAACCTGCCGCCTGTGTGCCCCCTGCGACCGAATTACCCAGGGGGCACGCTTGCACGGGCTGCCCCGACAGGAGTATGTAGTAAAGCTACAAGACGGGAGCGAAAACCGGCAGGGTCCGGAACCGCTTCCCGCCGACGGGCCTGCACCGATGCGCGGCAGCGAGGACATCGACCGATGAACATGGACAGCAAGGACGTGGGGGGCTGGAGCCAGCCCACTCCGCAGACTCTCGACGCACTGATGCCCGACGCCATCGCTCTCGCCGCCGAAAACCTCGGCGTCAAGAAGGCACATTACGACACCCCCACCCTGTTCGCCCTGGCCGTGCTGGCCGGCGCCTTCATCGCGCTGGGCGGCCTGTTCGCCACCGTCACCATGTCGGGGGCGGAAGGCATGATGCCCTACGGCGTGACGCGGCTGCTGGGCGGATTGGTCTTCTCCATGGGCCTGATCCTGGTGATCGTCGGCGGCGCGCAGCTGTTCACCGGCGACGCGCTGATGGTGATGGCCTGGGCAAGCGGCCGGCTGCATGCCCGCGAGATGATGCGGGTGTGGACCACGGTGTGGATCGGCAACTTCGTCGGCGCCGCCGGCACGGCGCTGCTGGTTTTCCTGTCGGGGCAATACACCTTTGGGCACGGCGCGGTCGGCGCATCGGCGCTGTATTTCGCGGTGGCCAAAAGCTCCCTGCCGACAAGCCAGGCCTTCTTCCTCGGCATCCTCTGCAACGTGCTGGTCTGCCTCGCCGTCTGGCTGGCATTGGGCGCGCGCAGCGTCGGCGACAAGATCCTGGCGATCACCTTCCCGGTCGCCGCCTTCGTCGCCGCCGGTTTCGAGCACTGCGTCGCCAACATGTACTTCGTCCCGCTCGGCCTACTGATCGAATGGGGTGCGCCGGACAGCTTCTGGGCCGACCTCGGCCGCTCCGCCCCCTCCATCCCGGTCGGCCATTATCTGGTCAACCTCGCCGCGGTCACCATCGGCAACTGGATCGGCGGTGCGGTCATGGTGGGTGCGGTCTACTGGTTCATCTACCGCCGCCCCAAGCTGCGCTGAGCGGCGGCGTAGCTCCTCTCCTCTTCCCCTTTCTCCAATCCGTCATCCCCGCGAAAGCGGGGATCCAGGCCGCCTCGCCGGCTTCCCTCCGCATGCCCTGGAGTCCCGCCTTCCGCGGGAATGACGGTCGAAATCAACGCGGCTATCGGCCCTACCGAACAACCCTTCAAGATACGGGACATCCCTTCCCATGAGCGCCATCACCGAAATCCGCGCCCGCGAAATCCTGGACAGCCGCGGCAACCCCACCGTCGAGGTCGACGTGACCCTCGAAACCGGTGCCTTCGGCCGCGCCGCTGTGCCGTCGGGCGCCTCCACCGGCGCCCATGAGGCCGTCGAACTGCGCGACGGCGACAAGTCCCGCTTCGGCGGCAAGGGCGTGCTGAGGGCCGTGCAGGCGGTCAACGGCGAACTCGCCAAGGCCCTGATCGGCATGGATGCCGCCGACCAGCGCGTGCTCGACATGACCATGATCGAGATCGACGGCACCGAGAACAAGGGCCGGCTCGGCGCCAACGCCATCCTGGGCGTGTCGCTGGCGGTCGCCCGCGCCGCAGCCGAGGATGCCGGCCTGCCGCTCTACCGCTATGTCGGCGGCGCCTTCGCCTCGCTGCTGCCGGTGCCGATGATGAACATCATCAACGGCGGCGCCCATGCCGACAACCCGATCGACATCCAGGAATTCATGATCATGCCGGTGGGTGCCGAAACCGGCGCCGACGCCATCCGCATGGGCTCCGAGATCTTCCAGTCGCTGAAGAAGAAGCTGAAGGACGCCGGCCACAACACCAATGTCGGCGACGAGGGCGGCTTCGCCCCCAACATCGGCTCCACCGACGAGGCGCTCGGCTTCGTCATGAAGGCCATCGAGGCCGCCGGCTACAAGCCGGGCGACGACGTCATGCTCGCCATCGACGCCGCCTCGACCGAATTCTTCAAGAACGGCAAGTACGAACTGGCCGGTGAAGGCAAGTCGCTGTCGCCGGAGCAGATGGTCGCCTACTGGTCCGATCTGGTCGGCCGCTTCCCGATCATCTCGATCGAGGATGGCATGGCCGAGGACGATTGGGAAGGCTGGAAGGCGCTGACCGACGCCATCGGCTCTAAGGTGCAGTTGGTCGGCGACGACCTGTTCGTCACCAACCCCAAGCGTCTGGCCCAGGGCATCCGCCAATGTGTCGCAAACTCGATCCTGGTGAAGGTCAACCAGATCGGCACCCTGTCGGAGACGCTGGAAGCGGTCGATATGGCGCACAAGGCCGGCTACTCCGCCGTGCTGTCGCACCGCTCTGGCGAGACCGAGGACAGCACCATCGCCGATCTGGCGGTCGCCACCAACTGCGGCCAGATCAAGACCGGCTCGCTGAGCCGTTCGGACCGCCTCGCCAAGTACAACCAGCTGATCCGCATCGAGGAGCAGCTGGGTGTCGCCGCCCGCTACGCCGGCCGCGGCATCCTGAAGGCTTGATTTCCAGAGATCCGGAGGCCCCCTGCCCCGCGACCGCCCCGCCCCGCTCTCTCCCGCCCCCGGAGAAGCGACAAGGATCGGAAGGGCCGCGCCCAAAGGGACTTCCAGGACGGGCGGCGAGCGTCGTTATCGCTGAGATTGCTCGCCCTTCTGCCCCCTTCCCCCGACTCTCTCCCCGGGGGAAGGGGGGTTCCCCGCCCAGCCGCACCACAGAACTGCGGCATAGTGTCAAGGGCCGGGGTTTTCCGTTGGTTCTATGTTGCAATGCACATTTAATATACTAATATATCTATGGTTCCCGCGCGGCGCAGAAAGCCGGCACAAGCCGGCAGCGGAACGTTTCCGATTTTCCAGGCGCCGCCCTGTCGAGCCTTAAAACGGGCCGCTCGATCGACCCGGTCAACCGGAGTGTTCAAAAATGCGTGCCAGTGGTGAAGCGTTCGGCAACGGCATCGGCGCCGTGGTCGAGAATGTGACCTTCGACGAGATTCAGATCGGCCAGACGGCCAGCCTTTCCCGCCAGCTGACGCTGATGGATGTGGAGTTGTTCGCGACCGTGTCGGGCAACATCAACCCGGCCCATCTGGACCCGAAATTCGCGGCCGACAGCCGCTTCCAGAAGGTGATCGGCCCGGGCATGTGGTCGGGCTCGCTGATCTCCGGCGTGCTCGGCACCTACCTGCCCGGCGCCGGGTCGCTCTATGCCGGCCAGAGCCTGCAGTTCCGCCGCCCGGTCGGCCTCGGCGATATCGTCACCGCCACCGTCACCGTCATCGAAAAGCGCCCGGCCAAGAACATCGTCGTCTTCGACTGCGTCTGCACCAACCAGGATGGCGAAGTCGTCGTACTGGGCACCGCCGAGGTCGTCGCCCCCACCCAGAAGGTCATCCGCCCGGCGCATGAGCTGCCGCAGATCCAGATGATCCGCCACGACAAGCACGACGCGCTGCTCGCCAAGTGCGACGAGCTGCCGCCGGTCGTCACCGCCGTGGCCTATCCCTGCGACGCCAGTTCCCTCCAGGGTGCGGTCGAGGCCGCCCAGGCCGGCCTGATCGAGCCGATCCTCGTCGGGCCGGAAGCCCTCATCCGCAAGGTCGCCGCGGCAGGCGGGCTCGACATCGCCCGCTACCGCATCGTCGACGCCGCCCACAGCCGCGCCGCCGCGGCAGCAGCCGTGGCGCTGGCCCGCACCGGCGAGGCAGAAGCGGTGATGAAGGGCAGCCTGCACACCGACGAGCTGATGGGCGAGGTGGTGAAGAAGGAGACCGGCCTGCGCACCGCCAGTCGGATCAGCCACGTCTTCCTGATGAATGTCCCGACTTACTCCAAGACGTTGCTGATCACCGACGCGGCGATCAACATCTATCCGACGCTGGAGGACAAGGTCCACATCGTCCAGAACGCCATCGACCTGGCCAAGGTTTTGGGCGTCGCCACCCCGCGCGTCGCCATCCTGTCGGCGGTCGAGACGATCAACCCGAAGATCAACACCACGCTGGAAGCTGCCGCCCTGTGCAAGATGGCCGACCGCGGCCAGATCACCGGCGGCATCCTGGATGGCCCGCTGGCCTTCGACAACGCCATTTCCGCCGAGGCCGCCCGCACGAAGGGCATCGTCTCCCCGGTCGCCGGACAGCCGGACATCCTGCTCGCTCCCGACCTGGAAGCCGGCAACATGCTGGTCAAGCAGCTGTCCTTCCTGGCCAACGCCGACCTCGCCGGCATCGTGCTGGGCGCCAAGGTGCCGGTCATCCTCACCAGCCGCGCCGACAATGTGCGGGCACGCCTCGCCTCCTGCGCCGTCGCCTCGCTGGTCGCCGCCGCTCAACGCCAGCCCAAGCTCGCGCTGGCCGCCGAATAGGACGCTTTCGTCATGGCTGCACATTCCAATTCCGGCAGCGACGCCTGCCTCGTCATCAACGCCGGCTCCTCCAGCCTGAAGTTCTCCGTCTTCCAGGGCGGCAGCGCGGCGGAGCTGGAGCCGGTCGTCACCGGCCAGATCTCCGGCATCGGCACGGCTCCCCGCTTCGAGGCGAAGGACGCCGCCCGCCACAAGATCGCCGACCACAGCTGGGCCGCCGGTGAGAATCCGGGCCGTCCGGAGCTGCTCCACCATCTGCTCGACTGGATCGGCGACACGCTGAAGGGCGCCACGCTGGTGGCCGCCGGCCATCGCGTCGTTCATGGCGGCACCCGCTTCTCGGCACCCGTGCGCGTCACCCCGACCGTGCTCGACCAGTTGGAGGAGCTGATCCCGCTCGCCCCGCTGCACGAGCCGCACAACATCGCCGCCATGCGGGCGCTGGCCCAGGTCTATCCGTCGCTGCCGCAGGTGGCCTGCTTCGACACCGCCTTCCACCAGACCCAGCCCTGGCAGTCGCAGACCTTCGCCATCCCGCGCGAACTGACGGCGGAGGGCATCCGCCGCTACGGCTTCCACGGCCTGAGCTACGAGTACATCGCCCACCGTCTGCCGCAGGTGGCGCCGGAGCTGGCCGACGCCCACGTCGTGGTCTGCCATCTCGGCAGCGGCGCCAGCCTGTGCGCCATGCGCGCCGGGCACAGCGTCGACACCACCATGGGCTTCACCGCGCTGGACGGCCTGCCGATGGGCACCCGGCCGGGCGCGATCGATCCCGGCGTGCTGATCTACCTGATGCGCGAGAAGGGCTACGGCGCCGACGAGCTGGAGAAGCTGCTCTACCACAAGTCGGGCATGCTGGGCGTGTCAGGCATCTCCAACGACATGCGCGACCTGGAGAACTCCGACCTTCCGGCGGCTGCCGAGGCGGTCGAACTGTTCTGCCACAACGTCGCCAAGCAGGTGGCGGCGCTGGCCGGCTCGATGGGCGGGCTTGACGCGGTGGTGTTCACCGCGGGCGTGGGCGAGAACTCCACGCTGGTGCGGTCGCGGGTGGCGGAGAAGCTGGGCTGGCTCGGCGTGTCGATCGACGCCGCTGCCAACCGGGCCAAGGCGACGCGCATCTCCGCCCAGGACAGCCGGGTGCCGGTGTTCATCATCCCGACCGACGAGGAACGGATGATCGCCCGCCACACGCTGGGCGTCATCGCCGCCGAGGCGCTGAGCCGGGCGGCGTAACGGGCGTTCACGTTACCACCAGGGCCATCGCGTTCGTTGTTCAAGCAGCCGCCTCGCATTTCGGATGCCCTTCTCCCCTAGTGGGAGAAGGGTTGGGATGAGGGGTGCAGCCGGCCGATGGCCGGTGGAACAATCAATGTTCGCCCCCCCTCACCCCAACCCCTCTCCCGCAAGGGGAGAGGGGCTCCTCCGGGGCGAACGGTTCGCCGGCAGGGAAAGGCATCATGGAACAGGTCCCCACAAGCTCCGCCGCTCCCGCCGCACGCCCGGCTGAAAATGTCCGGCTCGGCATCCTGTCGATGCTGCTGGCAATGGTCCTGATGACCATCATGAACGCGCTGGCCAAGATCCTGGCGGAAAGCTATCCGCTGGGGGAGGTCACCTTCTTCCGCAACCTGTTCGCCCTTCTGCCGGCGGTGGCCATGGTGGTCGCGGCGGGCGGGCGGAGCTGCCTGCACACCACCCATTGGCAGGGGCATCTGTGGCGGGCCGTCATCGGCCTCGCCTCCATGGTCCTGCTGTTCTGGGCCTATCACCTGATGCCGCTCGCCAATGCGGTGGCGATCTCCTACTCCGCCCCGCTGTTCCTGACCGCCCTGTCGGTTCCGCTGCTGGGCGAGAAGGTCGGCGCCTTCCGCTGGGGTGCGGTGGTGGTCGGATTCGCCGGGGTGCTGATCATGGTGCAGCCCGGTCCCGACATGATCGACCGCGGCGCCATCGTCGCCCTGACCGCAGCCGTCTGCTACGCCCTAGCGATGATCGCCATGCGCCAGCTGGGACGGACGGAAAAGCCGGTGACCACGGTGTTCTACTTCACCGTCATCTCCACGGCACTGAGCGCGCTCGCCCTTCCATTCGACTGGATCACGCCGGATGCGCATGCGCTGACGCTGATGGCGGGCATGGGGATCGCTGGCGGCGGCGCCCAGTATTTCAGCACGCGGGCCTATTCGCTGGCGCGCGCCGTGGTGGTCGGCCCCTTCAGCTACGCCAGCCTGATCTATGCGACGATCCTCGGCTGGTTGGTCTGGGGTGACGTGCCGGCCGCCCATGTGATGATCGGCGCCGCCATCGTCATCGCCAGCGGCCTACTGATCCTGTACCGCGAGACCCGCCGTGCCGCGGCTCCCGTCCCGCCGGTGGACTCATGTCCGAAGACGCAAGCCCAAAGCGCCGGCCCGGTCCGGACCGCGTGAGCCGATTCATTGCGGCAAAGTGGCATGCCCCCGCCTCGAAGCGGATTGTCCTTGCGCCGACTACTGATATATTAATATACTTGAGTTCCAAGGAAAGGACAGGCATCATGGTTACGATCGATGTCCAGGGCAATCCGGCTCCCCGCCTGACCGGCCGGATGCAACTGATCCAGGGTGGACGGACCGATGAGGGACCGATCACCACCCGTCCGACGCCCTTTGCCACATCCAGTCGGGTCTGCGCCATCGTCGGCGGCACCGGCCTGTCCGCCAAGCTGGACCTTCTGGCACGGCTCATGACGCGGGTCGACGTGCTGGCGCTCGGCGGCGGCATCGCCAACAGCTTCCTGGCCGCGGCCGGCACCGACATGGGGGCCTCGCTGTGCGACCACGAGCTGATCGGCGGGGCCCGCAAGCTCCTGGACAAGGCGAAAACCTGCCGGTGCGAGATGCTGCTGCCGGTGGACGTGGTGGTGGCGACCGAAGCGCGGGAGGGGGCCGAAGACCGAGTCGTATCCTGCGCCGCCATCGGTCCGGAGGACATGGTCCTCGACATCGGTCCGGCGACGGCGGCCCGGCTGATCGGCTGCGTCGAGACCGCCGGAACGGTCGTCTGGACCGGCCCGCTCGGCGTCTATGAGATCGCCCCCTTCGACGGCGGCACCAACGCGCTGGCCTGGTTCATCGCCCGTCGCACCCGCGACGCCGGCCTGCGCTCGGTGGCGGCCGGTGACGACACCATCGCGGCTCTGGCCGCAGCAGGGGTGGACGGCCGCTTCAGCGAGCTGACCACCCGCGATGCCCTGCCCGCCTGGCTGGACATCGCCTCTCCTCGCGCGGTCCCGGCCTGACGGCCGGTCCACGCCTTAAAATTGCACCCCCGGCGGGCCGAAACCCGCCTTCCCCGGTTAAAACGAGTCTCCGCCCCTACCGGCACGAGACCGCAACGGAACGACTGGAGCACGATCATGGCTGTACGGGTAGCGATCAACGGTTTTGGCCGCATCGGCCGTCTGGTTCTGCGCGCCATCTACGAGAGCGGCCGCAAGGACGTCGAGGTCGTGGCGATCAACGACCTGGCCGATCTGAAGGCCAATGCGCACCTGCTGAAGTACGACAGCGTCCACGGCCGCTTCCCCGGCACCATCGAGACGGGCGACGGCGTTCTGATCGTCAACGGCCACTCCATCAAGGTCGTGCAGGAGCGTGACCCGGCCAAGCTGCCGTGGAAGGATCTGGGCGTCCAGATCGCCATGGAATGCTCGGGCATCTTCACCAAGCGCGCCGATGCCGCCAAGCATCTGGAAGCCGGCGCCGAGAAGGTGCTGATCTCCGCCCCGGCCACCGACGAGGACATCACCGTCGTCTACGGCGTCAACCACGACAAGCTGACGGCCGAGCACCGAATCGTCTCCAACGCGTCGTGCACCACCAACTGCCTGGCGCCCGTCGCCCATGTCCTCCACAATCTGGTGGGCATCGAGAAGGGCTTCATGACCACGATCCACTCCTACACGGGTGACCAGCGGATCGTCGACACCAACCACAAGGACCTGCACCGCGCCCGCGCGGCGGCCCTGAACATGATCCCGACCTCCACCGGTGCGGCCAAGGCCGTCGGCAAGGTGCTGCCGGAACTGAAGGGCAAGCTGGACGGCACCGCCATGCGCGTGCCCACGCCGAACGTGTCGGTCGTCGACTTCAAGTTCACCGCCAAGCGCGCCACCTCGGTCGAAGAGATCACCAAGGCGATCAGTGAGGCCGCCAACGGCCCGCTGAAGGGCGTGCTGGGCGCCTATGACGAGGAACTGGTGTCCACTGACTTCAACCACGACCCGCACAGCTCGACCTTCGCGCTGAACGAGACCAAGGTCATCGACGGCAATTTCGTGCGCGTCATGGCGTGGTATGATAACGAGTGGGGCTTCTCCAACCGCATGGCCGATACCGCCGTCGCGATGGCGAACGCCAAGTAAGCCGGGCGGAACCAAGAATACCGACCCAGACCAAAGGAGCCGGACGATGAGCAAGACGATCATGTGGGCCGAAACCGACGCCAAAGGCTTCGAGTCCGAGTGCCTGTTCAACGAGGACAGCCGCCAGTACGAAGTGATGGTCTGCGCATCCGGTCGCCGGCTCTGCCGGTCGGAGTCCTTCCCGGCGCAATCCGATCCCATGCAGGGCATGACCGACGAGGATCGCCAGCGCGCCCTGCAATGCGCCGAACGGCTGGTCGTCGAGATCGAGCATGATCTGGGCGACCGCTGACGGGATTGCATCAGGACCGTAATGCGAAACGGGCCGGTACCTTTCAAGGTGCCGGCCCGTTCCGTTTCCCGACACCGCTTATTGGGATGTCGGATCACTCCTCCTCGTCGTCGGCCGTCTCCTCCTCGGGCGGATCGTCCAGGACGATCTCGTCATTCACGGCGTACAGCATGCACTCCTCCTTGCCGCCGGCCTGCTCGCATTTCTCCATTGCCGCCGTGCCGGCCTCCTCCTCGCTGTCGCGGTCCCACACCGATGCCCAGCGGCCGGTCAGCGTCAGGGCAAGAGCCTTATGCCCGGGATTGCGCTGGTAGTTGACCATGCCGACCTTGCGCGTGCGGTCGCTGACGAAGGGGACGCGTGCCGGATCGAAGGAGCCGGAGCCCAGGATCTCCACCGGCATCGGTACGAAGCGCTTGCCGTCCATCATCACCCCGTCGTCGACGGCGTAGAGGGTGCAGGGCTCCTCGGCCCTGTACTGGCAATATTGCAGGGCGCTGCGCCTGACGTCGTCCGCGGTCCGGCTGTTCGACTTGTTCGTGAAGTAGGCGTAGTTCCCCTTGGTCGAGATCGCCAGGGCCTTGGGCGACGGCAGGTCGGGATACACGGCCAGAGCCGCCCGCGACTTGCCGCTGAGATAGGGGATCGTCTCGACATCGACCGGCCGGGCGGCGGGAGCGGCTGGGGCCGGGGCGGGCGCAGGAACCGGCGGAGCGGCCAGGGCGGCGACCGAGACCGGCGCCCGTTCCCCCGTGGCGGCAGCATTCGCCGTCCCGCCGAGTTCGGCGACCCGCGCCTCGGCGATCGCCGTGAAGGTGCCCTGCGGGAATTGCTTCAGATAGGCTTCGAACAGCCCGCGGTTGGAACTGCCCTTGATGCTGTCCCAGAACAGCGTTTCCTTGTCGGCTCCGGCGGCGGCTCCCGCGGCAGGGGGCGCCTCGGCCGGCGGCTGGGTCACCACCGTCGTCGGTCCCAGGAAATAGAAGCGCCCCTCGATGGGGGAGGCCGACACCCAGGGCTGCTGGACGCCGCCGGTGTTGCGCTTGACCGTGATGCCGACATCGTTGAAGACGTCGAAGACCGTCTCCCCCGGCTTCAGCAGGGCTTTCGACAAGGCTTCCGTATAGGGGCTGTTCGAGCCGGTACCGTCGGCCGCCACCGCGCCCGGCTGCGTCGCATAGGCGATGATCGTGCCGGCCGGCGCCTGCATCTGCGCCAGCCCTGGCGACGCCGCGCGCAGGCCCCGTCCACCGAAGGGATTGTTGCGGCAGGCGTCCAGGATGACGATGTTCATCCGGCTTTCCGCCAGCGCCATCTCGTCCAGCACCATGGCGATGTCGATCAGCTCATAGCGGACGTCCGACTCCTTCTCCAGATTGGCGGAGACCGGCAGCAGGTAATTGGTACCGCGCGCCTGCATGCCGTGCCCGGCATAGAAGAACAGCCCGACATCCGCCCCGGCCAGCCTGGCGCCGAAACTCCGGATCACCCGCTCGGTGCCTGCCCGGTCCAGATCGATTTGCGGCGCCCCACCGACCAACTCGAACCCGGCCGCGCGGAGGGATTCGGCCATCGCCTTGGCGTCGTTGATCGGGTTGGGCAGCCGGGGCGCATGCTGATAGGCGCTGTTGCCCAGGATCAGCGCCACCCGCCGTTCCGTTCCCGCCGCCCAGCATGGCCCGGACACCCAGACGAAGAGGGACAGGGCCAGCGACAAGGCCAGCGCGGGGGTGCGTCCCAGGGTGCTCACAGCCATTATCCTTCGGATCGGAAGCGTCGCGCCACTCTGCCTAGGCAACGCCTGCGCATGCAAGGCCGGCGATACCCCGAAGGGGCTATGCGGCTCCCCCTAAACGTAGGCGATCAGCCGCCCGGCCGCCAGAACCGCGACCCACAGCAGCAGCGAGGCCGCGCCGGCCACGCGCGCCGCCGGCGGTGGCCGCCCTCCCCCACCCCAATCGAGGATCCGGCGTCCGGCACCGCGATGGAACAGCGCGATGTTGGCAAGCGCGGCGACCAGAAGCCCCATCTTGACGAGGAAGGCCGGATTGCCGGCCAGCGCGGTGGCCTCGCTGATGAACAGCAGCATTCCGGTCGGCACCGCCAGGACGAAGCCGACGACCGCCACCGGCAGCAGCAGGCGAGACAGCGCCTCGGCCGGCAGGCGGGCGTGCAGGCCCATCAGCCGCAGATCGAAGGCCGCGATCCCCCCGACCAGCAAGGCCAGCCCCAGGATGTGCAGCACCTCGACCAGCGGGTAGAGCCAGAGCGATCCGCGCAGCGCCTCGCCCAGGCCGGAGGTCTCCAGCGCCACCAGCCAGCCGGGTCCGGTCGGGCCCAGGCTGTGGTCCATCAGCGCAGCTCGGCCGTCTTGCCGCCGGCGGTGATGCGCTCCGCCCGCAGTTCCGCCGGTTCGGACTTGTGGGCATAGCCGACGACGGTCACCGTCTGGCCGGGTTTGATCGTCCCGTCCGGCAGGCCGCGCGCGGTCATGCGGCCGGGCGGCGCCAGCACCACGTGCCACAGCTTGCCGTCCGATTGCAGGTTCAGCATGGCGTGGGGGTTGCTGAAGGCGAACTGCTCCACCGTGCCGGTCAGGGTCAGCGTCTTGTCGGAATCATAGCCGCCCCAGCCATGATGGGCGAGCGCCGGCAGCGCCACCGCCGCCGTAGCGGCTGCGACGCTTGCGGCAACAAAGATACGGGATCGTGTGTTGAGCAGGCGGCTGCGGACCATGGTGACGCACTCCCTCTCATCAGGCATCCTCGCCACACATGGGGTGGGCCGCCGTCCCGGCAAGGGGATGGCGGAGAGCCGCACCGCCAACGGAGATGCCGATGCCCATATCGACGCGCGTTCCCCGCCGCACCCTGATGGCTCTTGCCGCCGCGCTGCTTGCCGCCCTGGCCGGCCCACTCCCGGCCGCCGCGGTGGAGACCGCCGGTCTCCTCGTGCTGATGCGCCATGCGGAGGCTCCGGGCACCGGCGACCCGCCCGGATTCACGCTGGACGACTGCGCGACCCAGCGCAACCTCAGCGACGACGGCCGCGCCCAGGCCAAGCGTATCGGCGAGCGGCTGCGGCAGCTCGGCATCGCCAAGGCCCGCGTGCTGTCCAGCCAATGGTGCCGCTGCCTGGAGACCGCGCGGCTGCTGGAGCTCGGCCCGGTGACTGAGATGTCCGCCCTCAACTCCTTCATCCGCCGGCCGGAAGAGGAAAAGGACAAGATCACCGAACTGCGCCAGTTCCTGGCCGACCTGCCGCGCGACGGCCAGCCGGTCGTGCTGGTGACGCATCAGGTCACCGTCACCGCACTGACCGGCATCTTCCCGGCATCGGGCGAGGCGGTCCTGCTGCGGGCGAACGGCACCCCCAACCCCGACCAGCTCGACCGCCTGCCGACCCGCTGAGGGCTCCCGCTAACGCCGGAGCGCCACGGCCACCGCGCGGCTGACCGCCGCCGGAATGACGGAGCCATGGTTCTCGCCCGCGAAGGACACGAAGCTCACTGCCGGCCCGCGCGGGCCCAGCGCCGCCAGCCGCTCCGCCAGTTCGCGCGCGTTGTCCTCCATCCGCGCCTTGCGCCGCCGCTCCTCGCGCGCCGGGTCGGGCGGCTCGCCGGGCGGGGCCTGCAACTCGTTCTCGCCGACAGTCACCAGCAGGCTGCGCGTGGCGGCGGCCGGCGGAAGGGCGTCGGTGAAGCGGCGTTCCTCCTCCAGGATGGCGCGGTCCTGCCACCAGATCGACGGGCTGGCGGCGACGAAGCGCTGGAACGCCTCGCAGCGCGTGAACAGCGCATGCAGAACGAACAGCCCGCCATAGGAATGGCCGAACAGGGTCTGGCGGCTGCGGTCGACGCGGAAGCGCCGCTCCACCTCCGGCTTCAGTTCGCCTTCGATGAAGTCCAGGAAGGCGTCGGCCCCGCCGGACCCGGCCGGCGCTCCGGCGGCCGGCGGCGTATAGTCCCGTCCGCGCCGGGGCATGTCGAACGCTTTATCCGTCGGGTAGCCGATGGCGATCACCAGGGCCGGCGGGATGCCCACCGCAGCGCCATGCCCGCCGACCACCCGCATCGCCTCGGTCGCCGTGCCGAAGATGCTGTTGCCGTCCAGCAGATACAGCACTGGCCAGCCTTCCGGCGGCGGCGCGGTTTCCGGCCAGGAGGCGAAGATGCGGTATGGCCGGGCCGGGTCGCCGCCGGCAGTCATGTCCCACTGCACCGTGCGGGGCAGCGTCACCGCCACGGGCTCCCCGGCGGCGACGGGACCGCACAGCATCAGGTCGGCAGCCGCGGCAGCCGTCGCAATCGACGCGCCGATCAGGCCGCGCCGCGTCATCGTCCTATCATTCAGCATCCGATCACTCACCATTTGTAGCGCACCCCCGCCAGCACCAGCCGCCGGTCGCCGAAGAAGCAGGCGGTGGCGCTGGAACAGCTGGACACGAACTCCTTGTCGAACAGGTTGGTGACGTTCAGCGTCAGCTCCGCTCCCGTCAACTCCGTCTTCAGGGCGCCCAGGTCGTAGCGGATCGCCGCATCGGCCAGCGTGTAGCCCGGCACCTCGAAGCTGTTCACGTCGTTGCCGGCGGTCGGACCGACATAGCGGACGCCGCCGCCCAGTTCCAGCCCGGCGAGCGGGCCGCTCTGGAAGCGGTAGTTGACCCAGCCGCTCGCCATGTGATGCGGCACCTGCGGCACGCGGTTGCCGGCGACCCCGGCCGTGTTGGACTTCGTCACCTCGGCGTCGATGTAGCTGTAGGCGCCGATCAGGTCCAGGCTGCTGGTCAGGCTCGCCCGCCCTTCCAGTTCGATGCCGCGGGAGCGGATCTCGCCGGTCTGGACGCTGTAGAGATTGTTCAGCGGATCGACGGTCAGCACGTCGCGCTGGCGGATGGAATAGCCAGCCAGCTGGATGAAGCTGTTCATGCCCGGTGGCTGATACTTGACGCCGGCCTCATACTGCTCGCCCTTGGTCGGGCTGAAGGCGCTGCCGCCGCGCGCCGGCGAATAGCTGCCGGAGTTCGGCAGGAAGCTGGTCGAGTAATTGACGTAAGGCGTGATGCCGTTGTCGAACAGGTAGAGCAGCCCGGCCCGCCAAGTGAAGGCGTTGTCCGACTGACTGGTCCGGCTGTTGTTGGAGGTCAGGACCGTCGTCTCGCTGTCGGCGCGGTCGTGGCGCAGGCCGACGGTCAGGCGCCAATTCTCGTAGGCGACCTGATCCTGCGCATAGAAGCCCAGCTGCGTCTGGATCTGGCGCGTGGTCTGCACGCTGCGCGCGGTGGGATAGCTGTAGCCGTAGACCGGGTTGAAGATGTCCATCGTCGGCACGGTCACGCCGGTGAACTGGCCCAGATCGCGGCGGGCGAAGCCGCGCGACCAATCGGTGCCGAACAGCAGCGTGTGGTCGACCGGCCCGGTCATCACCGTGGCCTGCGCCTGATTGTCGATGGCCACCGTGTTGGCCATGTCGTTGACGTCGCTGATCGACCGGTTGGCCGTGCGCTGGTTGGCCTGCAGCGACGAGAAGGAGATGGCGTTGAAGGACGAGTTGACGTGGTTGTAGCGGGCGTTCTGCCGCAGGGTCCACACGTCGCTCAGCCGGTGTTCGAACTGGTAGCCGATGGACGCCGAATTGCGCGTGTAGTTGTCGTAGGCCGGATCGCCGGCATAGAAGCCGGAACCGAGCTTGCCGTTGCGGTTCGGCAGCACGGTGCCCACGGCAGGCGCGAAGTTGTAGAATCCACCCTCCGGGTCGCGCTGATAGCTGGCGAGCACGGTCAGGCTGGTGTCGGACGTCGGCTTCCAGGTGATGGCCGGCGCGATGGCGATGCGGTCGTCGTCCACATCGTCGAACTGCGTTCCCGATTTGCGGCCGATGCCGGTCAGGCGGTACAGGAACTGCCCATCCTCCGTCAGCTTGCCGCCGGTATCGAACATGGTCTGCAGCCGGTTGTTGCTGCCGGCCTCCACCCGCACCTCGTGCGTGTCGGTTTCGGTCGGGCGCCGGCTGACCAGATTGACGATGCCGCCCGAACCCGCCTGCCCGTAGAGGACGGAGGCCGGACCGCGCAGGATCTCGATGCGCTCCAGCAGCCAGGGATCGACGGTGGGGATGGCGTAGGAGATGCTGCGCTGTTGCCGCAGTCCGTCCAGGAAGTTGACATAGGCCGCACCGGCGCCCTGCCCGCCGAAGCCGCGCACGAACACGCTGTCGTAGCGGGCGCTGGGCCGCACCTCCGCCAGGACGCCGGGGGTGTAGCGCAGGGTCTGCGACACCGTCTGCGATCCCTGGTCGTCCATCTGGTCGCGCGTCACCACGCTGACCGACTGCGGCGATTCGATCAGCGGCGTGTCGGTCTTGGTGCCAGTGGTGGTCACCCCCGCGACATAGCCGTCCACCGGTTGCCAGCTCCGCCACGCGGTGGCCTGGACATTGACCTCCGGCAACTGGATGGCGCTGCCCGCATCGCCGGAAACCGCTGGGGTCGGCAGCAGCGTCACCGTGCCGGCATCGGTGTAGCGCCAGGTCAGGCCGGTCCCCTGCAGCAACTTCGGCAGGGCCTGATCCACCGAAAGCCGCCCGCTGACCCCCGGCGACCGCAGGTTCGCCGCCATGTCGGAGCTGTAGAGAAGCTGGATGCCCGCCTTGCTGGCGAAGTCGGTCAGCGCGGAGGACAGCGGCTGCGCCGGGATGTCGTACTGGCGTGCATCGCTCACCGCGCCCGGCTGGGCGTAAGCCGCCCCGCTGCCCATCGCCACGCCGGCCATGGTCGCCAGCAGCAGGACGCGCAGGGTCTTGCCGGGAAGGTAATGCCGCAGGGAATGTCGCAGCGGATGCAGGCCCTTGCCCGCCGCCGTCCGAATGTCGCTCGCCATCGTCGTCTCGTCGCTTTTCGATCGATCCCGCCGCCCGTTGCCAAGGCCAAGCCGGGATCCTCCTGACCGATAAGACCGGCTGAGCCGCGAAACCCCTGACGTCCGTTTTGACGATTTTGCGAATTATTCTCACGAAGCCTGCCGGTGGGCAATTCGAGGAGCGCTCGAAAGTCACATTTCGCTGGGAACCGTCATTGCTGCCGATCCGGCAAAGGCACGCAATGTGAAGAAGTTGAAGGGCCGCGACGGCTATCGGCTTCGCGTCGAAGACTGGCGGGTGATCTATACGATAGAAGCCGGCGTTCTGGTCCTGATCGTTATCGAGATCGGCCCGAGAGGAGACATTTATGACTAACCCCGCTCAGATCATCAGGGACGACCAGGGCCGGCCCGCTTTCGCGGTGCTGCCGATCGCAGAATACGAACGGCTTCTGGAAGCCGCTGACGAAGCGATCGGCCTTCGTGCCTTTGATGCCTATCAGGCCGCAAAGCCGGAAACCTATCCTGCGGATGTGGCCGACCGTCTGCTTGGTGGCGAGCATCCAGTGAAGGTGTTCCGGGAATACAGGGGCCTGACACAAGCCCAGTTGGGCGCCGCCGCCGGGTTGAAGCAGGCATACGTGTCCCAGATCGAGGCGGGTTCCCGGATCGGCGCGGTAGACGTGTTGAAGCGGATCGCCGATGCACTGCGTGTCGACCTCGACGACATCACCTGATCGCGAGTCCGCTCACCCCTCCCGCCCGGTCAGGACGGCGAAGTAGCCGGCGATGCGGTGGACGCGGACGGGCAGTACCTGTTCGATGGCGGACAGGGCGCGGTCGGGATCGCGGACATCGAAGACGCCGGTGACCCGCCTTTCGCCCAGCTTGGAATCGAGCAGGACGATGGGACCCGGCCGGTAGCGGTTCAACTCCCCCACCACCTCGCTGAGGCTGCGGTCGTCGAAGACGACGCGGCCGTCGCGCCATGCCGTCAGACGGGCGACGTTCAGTCCGGTCTCGCGCACTGGGCAGGCGCCCTGCTCATAACGCACGGTCTCACCCGCGGTCAGGCGGACGCCGTCCTCCACCGACGCCATGCCGGCGGGGCAGTGGACTTCGACCGTACCCTCCTCCACCGCCACGCGGGTGGAGCCGTCCATCCGGCGCACGGCGAAGCGCGTGCCGACCACGCGGGTGACCGCGCCCATCGCCGTCACCTCGAAGGGACGACTGCGGTCGGACGTGACCGTGAAAAAGGCCTCGCCCCGGCGAAGGGTCACGCGGCGGCTCGGACCGCTGAAATCCACCGCGATGGCGCTGTCGGTGTTGAGCTGGACTTGCGATCCGTCGGCAAGCGTCACGGTGCGCCGCTCCCCTGCCGCGGTGCTGTGGTCGCTGCCCAGGCGGTCCAGCGTTGCGGGACCGAAGACCGCAGCAATGGCAACGCTCGCAGCCAGCAAAGCCAGCGGGGCGAAACGGCGGCTGAGGGAGGAACGGGCGGGGCGGTTCCGGCGCATTGGCACAACGGACGCCGCCGGACACGGGTCGGGTATCCTGTCCAGCGCGCTCCATACGGCGCGCAGGCCGTCGAAGGCCGCGCGGTGCTGCGGACTGGCGGCGAGCCACGCCTCGGTATCGCGGCGTTCGGCGTCCGTCACCGCGTCGGACTGCAGGCGTACGAGACGCCGCGCCGCCTCTTCGGTGAGAGTATCCGGTGCGGTTCCCGATGCGCATTTATGATCGGAGGTCATCGCCTGTTCCTGACGCTCGCTGGACCCATACCGTATTGGACCTGGAAAGGCGCCCCTTCCCTGACGCCCAAGGACGGAGTACCCCTACGGTTGGTCGCCTGTGCCGTCGCCCAGCCTCTGCCGGCAATGCAGCAGCGCCTTGATGATGTGCTTTTCCACCATGTTGCGCGAAATTCCAAGGCGATTCGCAATCTCGCCATGGCTCAGCCCGTCGACCTTGTTGAGCAGGAACACTTCGCGGCAGCGCGGCGGCAGTTCGTCCACCACCGCTTGCATCAAGCGCACCCGCTGGCGAGCGGCGGCGGCATCGTCCGGCCGCGCCGTCTCGGCCGCGCCGGCCGGGTCGGGCAGGCAATCCGGCAGGTCGCCGGCCGCGCACTGCTCCTCCGCCCGGCGGGCGCGGGCAAGGTCGGACGCGACGTTGGCGGCGGCGGCATACAGGTAGGACGTCTCATGGTTGATCGGTCCGGCTCCGGCAAAGCGCATCAGGCGCAGATAGACCTCCTGCGCGGCATCGGCAGCACTTTCCTTGCAGCCCAGCCGGCGGACGAGGAAGCGCAGCAGACCTGAATTGTGCTGCCGGAACAGGCCATCGACCAGCAGGCGGCGCATGTGGGAGGCCATATCCGAAGTCCGATCGGAAGCCCGATTGGATGCCATGTCCGTCCAGAATGGGTTGGGGCCGGGTTCAGGAAGCCTGAGGGTGGGAACGGGAAAAGCCCGTCCGTCGCTGATAGCAGGAGTGCGAATGATTATCAATATCGGCGCTGCGCAAATCGCGCCGATTTCCATAGGTCTCTGACCTTCGCGCAAGGTCGGGTCCGTCGGCTTGCTCCAAGCGCATAGCGCCCGACCTGAACATCTGCGCCATTGACCGAAGCGGACGCGTCGGTCTGGATAGGCCGCTTCAGGTGCCGTCCTGCAACCAGTGCGAGCACCGATGATAAAGGCCAGGAAAAGCTCGATGTTCGGCAAGCGGACAGTTTCATTTCACATGCCAGGACTAAGCCTCGATAGGGCATGGCGCCGTCTATATCGGACCATCGTCCCCATACTATTCGCCGCCGTTGGGTTTGGTCTCGCCGGATGCTCGACCGCGCATGTCACCACGCCTGCCCGCTCCGCCACCGAACAGCTTCTGATCTCCACCGCCGCGGACCAGGCGGCGGAGCGTCTGGCCGGCCGGCTGGCGGTGAAGGGCAGCGTCTATGTCGATGCCAGCGGCGTCGAAGGCTACGACACCAAATACGCCGTCTTCGCCGTCCGCGACGCCCTGCTGCGCCACGGCGCCGCCATGGCCCAGACGCGCGACACCGCCGCCACCGTCGTGGAACTGCGGGTCGGCGCCCTGTCGGTGGACAGCGAAAGCTCGCTTCTCGGCATTCCCAGCATCGACATCCCGATGCCGGTCAGCGGCACCTCCTCCACCCCGGAGATCTCGCTGTTCAAGAAGGAGCTGACGCAGGGCGTCGCCAAGATCGCCGCCACCGCCTACGACAAGAACACCGGTTCGCTGGTCTCCTCCAGCGGGCCGCAATACGGCTTCTCCAACCGGGCGGAATGGGTGCTGCTGCTGATGCTGAGCTGGGACACCAACGACCTGCTGCCGCCCGACACCCGCCCGGATCCGAAGCCCTGGGACGATTGAGCTAACGGAAGTACAGCGCCACGCGCTTGCCGTCGATCTCGTGGATGTCGGCCTCCACGCCATAGACGTCGCGGATGACGCAGGGGGTGATGATGTCCTCCGGCGGACCCTGATGGGCGATGCGGCCGTTGCGCATCGCCACGATCCGGTCCGAATAGCAGGAGGCGAAGTTGATGTCGTGCAGCACCAGGATGATGGTCTTGCGGAACTCGTCGGCGGTGCGGCGGAACAGCTTCATCATCGCCACCGCGTGCTTGACGTCCAGATTGTTCAGCGGTTCGTCCAGCAGGACATAGTCGGTGTCCTGGCACAGCACCATGGCGATGAAGGCGCGCTGGCGCTGCCCGCCCGACAGCTCGTCCAGGAAGCGGTGGGCGACCGCCTCCAGTTCCAGATAGCGAATCACCCGCTCGATATGGCCCTGGTCCTCCACCGTCAACCGCCCCTTGCTGTGGGGATAGCGGCCGAAGGCGATCAGGTCGCGCACGGTCAGACGCGCGGTCATCTGGTTGTCCTGCCGCAGGATCGACAGGTGCCGCGCCAGCACGTCGCCGGGCGTCGTCGCGACGTCCATGCCCTCCACCGTCACCGTGCCGGCGGGCACCGGCAGCAGGCGGCTGATCATCGACAGCAGGGTCGATTTCCCCGCTCCGTTCGCCCCGATCAGCGAGATCACGCCGCCGGCCGGCAGCGTGATCGACACGTCGTCCACCACCAGGGTTTCGCCATAGGACTTGCTGGCATTCCGGACCTCGATCATCGGGCCGCTCTCCGCACAAGGATGATCAGGAAGACGATTCCGCCCAGGAACTCGATGACGATGCTGAGCGCTCCGTTGAAGCCCAGCAGCCGTTCCAGGACGAGTTGGCCGCTCATCAGGACCAGGATGGCGACCAGCGCCGCCACCGGCAGGATCAGACGGTGCCGATGCGTATCCACCAGCAGATAGGCCAGGTTGGCGACCAGCAGGCCGAAGAATGTGACCGGGCCGACCAGCGCGGTGGAGACGGCGACCAGCACCGACACCATCACCAGCACCCGCATCACCTCGCGCCGGTGATCGACGCCCAGGTTGATGGCGGCGTCGCGTCCCAGCGCCAGAACGTCCAGCACGCCGGCCTTGCGCCACACCACCACCGACACCGCCAGCACCACCAGCGCCGAGACCGCCAGAAGCTGGCTGTCCAACCGGTTGAAGCTGGCGAACATCCGGTCCTGCACCACCAGGAACTCGTTGGGGTCGATCACCCGGTACAGGAAGCTGGTGAGGCTGCGGAACAGCACGCCGAAGACGATGCCGACCAGCATCAGCAGGTGAAGCCCGCGCAGGCTTCCCGAGAACAGCCAGCGATAGAGCAGCCAGGAAAAGGCCACCATCGCCGCGACCTCGATCCCGAAGCGCAGGCGCGGGTCGAAGGCCGCCACCGCCGCGGATCCCAGTTGGAACACCAGAACCGTCTGGATCAGCCGGTACAGCGCGTCGAACCCCATGATCGACGGGGTCAGGATCCGGTTGTTGGTGATGGTCTGGAACAGCACGGTCGACATGGCGATGGCCCAGCCGACCAGCACCATCGCCGCGACCTTGGTGCCGCGGAAGGTCAGGATGAAGCTCCAGCTTCCCTTCGCGCCGACGGTCATGAACAGGACGATGGACGCGGCCGCCAGCCCGCCCAGGCCTGCGATCAGGACGGTCGGAGGCAGCGAACGGCGATCAGACGGCATGGCGGTTCTTCCGCAGCAGCAGGTAAAGGAAGATCGCGCTGCCGACGATGCCCATGGTCGTGCCGATGGGGATCTCGTAGGGGCGGATCACCAGCCGGCCGGCGATGTCGCAGGCCAGCACCAGTCCGGCGCCGAACAGCGCCACCCAGGGCAACGAGCGGCGCATGTTGTCGCCGCGCATCAGGCTGATCAGATTGGGCACGATCAGGCCCAGGAACGGGATCATGCCGCAGGTGGCGATCACCGCCGCCGTCACCAGCGACACGATGACCAGCCCAAGCGATACCACGCGCCGGTGGTTCAGGCCCAGGTTGGTGGTGAAATCCTCCCCCAGTCCGGCGACGGTGAAGCGGTCCGCCGCGGCATAGGCGACGGCGGTCAGCACGGCGCCGATCCACAGCAGTTCGTAGCGCCCGCGCAGCACGCCGGAAAAATCGCCGGTCTCCCATGCCCGCACCGACTGCAGCATGTCGAAGCGGTAGGCGACGAACTCCGTCGAGGCGGTGATGACCGCCCCCAGCATGATGCCGACCAGCGGCACGATCAGCGGCGAGCGCAGCGGCATCCGCCGCAAAATGCCCAGGAACAGGGCGGTTCCGGCCAGCGCGCAGGCGCCCGCCACCAGCATCCGGCCCAGCATCGGCGTTTCCGGCGCCAGCAGCGTCACCATCAGCATGCCGAACACCGCCGATTCCGCTGTCCCGGCGGTGGACGGCTCCACGAACTTGTTGCGGGCGAGCATCTGCAGGATCAGGCCCGACACCGCCATGCCGGCCCCGGCCAGGACCAGGGCAAGCGTGCGCGGGATGCGGCTGGCCAGCAGCACCTGCGTCGCCTCGTCCGAGGCTCCGCCCAGCAGAGCGCCGATCGTCACGTCGCTGACGCCGACGAACAGGCTGGCCGCCGCCAGCGCGGTGACGCCGGCGGCAGCCAGGACAAGCCCCCTCATGCCGGCGACCCACCACCGGAAGCGATAGCGAAGGCGGGCATCGTCACGCCTTTCCCGTCAGGGCCGCCTTGATGTCGTCGGCATCCTGCTGCATGGCATTCAGCCCGCCGCCGATCAGGTACCAGTTCGCCGCGTTCAGATAGACCACCTGCCCCTTCCGCCATGCGGTGGTCCGGCGCACGATGTCGTTGTCCAGCAACTGCTTTGCCGACTGGCCCTCCCGCCCGATGGCGGAATCGCGGTCGAGCACGAACAGCCAGTCCGGATTGGTCTGCAGGATGAACTCGAAGTTGACCGCCTGCCCGTGGTTGGAGGTGTCGAGCTTCTCGGCCGCCGGCACCACGCCATATTCGGTGTGGAGCACGCCGAAGCGCGACCCCGGACCATAGGCGCTGATCTTGCCGCCGGTGGTCAGAATCAGCAGGCCCTTGCCCGCCCCGGCGGCGATCGACTTCACCTCGGCCACCGATGCGCGCAGCTTGTCGGCACGTGCCTTCACCTCGGCGCCCTTGCCGAAGATGCGGCCCAGGATGTCGGCATTCTCCAGCGCGCTGTCGAAGAAGCGCTCCGGCTTCACCGTCAGGTCGATGGTGGGGGCGATGGCCGACAGCTCGGCGTATTTCGGGGCGGACCGGCCGCCGACGACGATCAGGTCGGGCTGGGCGGCGTTCACCGCCTCGTAGTCCGGATCGAACAGCGTGCCGATCCTGGCATAGCCGGGGCCGTCATACTTGGCGAGGTAAGCCGGCTTCGACTGGGTCGGCACGCCCGCCACCGGAACGCCCAGCGCATCCAGCGTGTCGAGCGACGCCATGTCGAAGCACAGCACCTTGTTGACCGCCTTGGGCAGCTTCGTCTCGCCCTGGGAATGGCGGATGGTGCCGGCGGCGGCGGTCTGGCCGAAGGCCGCACGCGGCATCAGGAAGGGCGCCAAGCCGGAAACCCCAATCGCCAGACCTGCCGTCAACAGATCCCTGCGGCGCGTCACGATGGTCATCACAACTCCCAAAATTATCCGGAATGCGCCGAACCTGCGGACGCCGACGGGCGCAGGACAGGTCCGGGCGGGCAGGCAGGACCGGTGCGCCCCCCGGACCGGTCCGATGGCACATGCTAACGACTCTAATTCTCACTTGCAAAAACTTCCGCCTGGGGCGATCCGACGCAGCGCGGATGGCGGCCACGCGGCGGCGAGCCGGCTTCCCGGAACCACCGCATCCGTTGCAGGCTCCATGCCTCGGGTGCCACCTGCGCCTTTGCGACCGCCGTGGGAAAGAGGAAGGAAATCAAGAGAATGACCGATGGCCTGTTTCCGTCCTGGATGCTGTGGGCCCTGTTGTCGGCCTGCTTCGCGGCGCTGACCGCCATCTTCGCCAAGGTCGGGGTGGAGGGCGTCGGCTCCGACATGGCGACGCTGATCCGGACCGCCGTCATCTTCCTGATGCTGATCGGCATCGTCGTCTCGTCGGGCCAGTCGCTGTCGCCCTCGGCCGTGTCGGGAAAGACCTGGCTGTTCCTGGTCCTGTCGGGCCTTGCCACCGGGGCATCCTGGCTCTGCTATTTCCGTGCGCTGAAGCTCGGTCCCGCCTCGCAGGTGGCGCCCGTCGACAAGCTCAGCGTGGTGCTGGTCGCCCTGTTCGGCGTCATGTTCCTCGGTGAAAAGCTGTCGGCGCCGAATTGGCTCGGCGTCGTCCTGATCGCCGCCGGAGTGATCCTGCTGGCCTTCAAGTAAACACCGCAACGGCTTGCGCCGATTCGCGACTGCGTATCATTATCGTCAAACTGCAAGGGACCCCAGCCTGACCAAGGGATCGGAGAGAGCACCATATGGGCACCATGAGCGATCGTCCCCCCGCGCCTGCGGACCGGCTCGAATCCCGCCGGGGAGCGGGCCAAGCGAGCGACAAATTGACGCGCGGGCGTATGATCGTGGCGCTGGACGCCCTTCTGTCGAAGCGGAACGTCACGCTGGCCGCCCGTCAGCTGGACATGCAGACGCCGGCGCTCAGCCGACTGCTCGGCCAGATGCGGGAGGAGTTCGGCGATCCGCTGTTCGTCCGCTCCGGCCGGGGCCTCGTCCCCACCCCCTTCGCCGAGGCGCTGCGGCCGAAGGTGCAGGCATTGGCGGCGGCCATCGACGAGCTGTTCCAGCCGACGGTCGCCAGCCGGCAGGACGAGCCCTTCGATCCTGGATGGAACGTCCCGTCCTCCGTTCCGGTCCCGCCGCTGGCGACGCGGCCGGCCAACCTGCTGGACGGCCAGCCCTCCCCGGCGGAGGTGGCCGCCAATCTCGATCGGGTCGGCGAGAGCAGTTCCCCCCATGACCGGCTGGCCCGGAACATCGGCGTTCTCGGCATTGCCGGCGGCGGCCATGGCCGCCCGCTGACCATGGAGGAAGCGGAAGAGGCGATGGCCATCGTCCTGGCCGGCGAGGCGGACCCGATCCAGACCGGCGCGCTGTTCGGCATGATGCGCGTACGCGGCGCCACCGCGCCGGAACTCGCCGGCTTCGTGCGGGCGATGCAGGGTCATGTCGCCGCCCGGTTCGAAGGCCGCTTTGGCGGGACGCACGCCTCCGGACCGGCATCCCGGCTTGAAGCCGACCTCGACTGGCCCTGTTTCACCTCGCCCAACTACCACAATCCGCCCTGGTTCTTTCACGCCGCCAAGCTGGTGGCGCAGGCCGGGCACCGCGTCCTTCTGCACGGCAACACCGGCAGCGGCCCCGCCGCCGGGCGGTACGAGGTGGTGGCCGCCGCGCTCGGGATCCCGGTCTGCTCGACCGTGGACGACATCGGCGCCGCTCTGGCGACACAGCGGATCGCCTATGTTCCGCTGACGGCGCTCGCCCCCCAGATCCATCGGCTGATCGGCCTGCATCGGCTGACCCAATTCCGCAACGTAGCCCTGGAGGCGGTCCATCTGCTGAGGCCGGCGGGCGGGCGCACCAGCCTGCTGGGCGTGACCAAGCCGTCGCACCGCGAACTGCATCGCGACACCGCGCGCCTGCTGGGCTTGTCTCATATCTCCGTGCTGGGCAGCGTGCGCGACGTCGCCCAATACACGCCCTTCCGCCCGGCCACCATCCATCGCCTGATCGACGGCGAGCCGAACGACCTCGCCCTCCCCTCCCGCATGGCGGAGCCGCCGGCCACGCCCCGGCCGCGCGGCACCAGCCTGGAATACTGGCAAGGTGTGTGGACCGGTGCGATGCGCGATGCGCGGGCAGAGCGGATCATCGTCGGCACCGCGGCCTTCGCCCTGTTTTCGCTGCCCGGCGACGGCGGCGGGTTCGATGAGGCAATGGCCAAGGCGGACTATCTGTGGAAGCAACGTCAATCACGCTGAGCCGCGATGCGGATGCAAATCATTCTTATTAACGGCGTGATATTTCAGCAACATGGCTGAATCCGGCGTCCACCGCCGTCGCTCCAGGACACCGGAATCGCCGCATCAGTCAATCCTAAGGCACTGACATGAAAGGGAAACATAAACCTCCCCCGGCAGCGTTCCCTCATGGGTGCCGGGTGCCTCTCCACGCCCTTGTGGCGCAGAGAATCTCATCCGCACCCGCTTTGGTAGGTTGGCGATTTTGCAATTTAGAATGATTCTGAATTTCGTCTGTTGTAGGAGGCAGCTATCCCATTGGTAGAAGGCGGTCCAGCGATCGTCCGATCACCTCGGCGCATTTCGGGAGAGCTTGATGCGACAGACCACGTCCCCCAACGGACTGAGACCCCTTCTGGCCGGTGCGGCCGCCACCGCCAGCCTGGCCATGACCTTCGCCCTGCCGGCGACGGCCGATGCGCAGACGGCCGGCACGGGAACGGGCGCTCCGGGGACGGGTCCGACGCCGCAGCGCTCCTCCACCGACGCCCTCCAGCTCGATTCGATCAAGGTCGATGCGGTGGCGCCGGAAACCGGCAACGTCAACGCCGCCCCCACCGGCGTTTCCCGCCTGCCGGAGACGGTCAAGGACACGCCGCGCGTCGTCAACGTCGTGCCACAGGAGATCATCGAGCAGCAGCGCGCCACCTCGCTGGAACAGACCCTGCGCAACGTGCCGGGCATCACCATCTCGACCGGTGAAGGCAACGGCGGCCAGAACGGCGACCAGTTCCGCATCCGCGGCCTGACCGCCCGCGGCGACATCTACACCGACGGCCTGAAGGACTTCGGCGTCTACACCCACGACGTCTTCAACACCGAGACGGTGCAGGTCTTCAAAGGCCCATCGGGCAACGGCTTCGGTGTCGGCAACTCCGGCGGCGTGATCAACCAGGGCACCAAGAAGGCGTCGCTGCAGCCGAAGGTCCAGATCGACCAGTCGGTCGGCACTGGCCCGACCTACCGCACCACGGTGGACATCAACCAGCCGCTCGGCGACACCGCGGCGCTGCGGGTGAACGGCCTCTACCACACCCAGAACGTCGCCGACCGCGACGAGGTGGAAGCCGACCGGCGCGGCATCGCCGCCGACCTGGGCCTGGGCCTGGGCACGCCGACCACCTGGCACCTGAACTACGCCTACCTGAAGGGCGAGAAGACGCCCGACATGGGCCAGCCGATGGTGCAGGGCCGCGACGGCATCTTCCGTCCCGCCGGGGAGTTCGGCCTGGACCGCTCGACCTCCTACGTCCGCAACCTCGACCGCGACGACACCGAGAACCATATCCTCACCTCGACCTTCGCGCATGAGGTGAACAAGGCGCTGTCGGTCTACAACGACTCCCGCTTCAGCCATTACGAGCGCAATTTCGCCGCCACCAACCCGGCGTCGCTCACCGGTGCCGCCGCCACCCAGTTCCTGGCCGGCCGCAACCCGGCGCTGACCTATGGCGCCGGCGGCGGCATGGCCTTCAAGCAGCAGGGCTTCGGCGTCCAGAACGTCACCGGCGCCAAGGTGAACGGCGAACTGTTCGGCATGCGCCACTCGCTGAACGGCGGGCTGGACGTCAGCCATCAGCGCGACAAGCGCGAATCCGGCAGCTGGGTCAACCGCACCAACACCCAGACCGTTCGCAGCCCGTCGCACAGCTACGCCGCGAACACCGCCATCCTCTATCCGGCGGCCGGCGGGCGCGAAGCCAGCGTGACCAACGCCGGGCTGTTCGTCACCGACCGCGTGTGGCTGTTCGACACGCTGTCGGTCCAGGGCGGCCTGCGCTGGGACTATTTCCGCACCAGCTTCAGCGCCGCCGATCCGGCGATCGCCGGCGGTTCGGCATCGGATCGCACCTGGAGCCCGTCGGTCAGCCTGATCTATGAACCGACCCCGGATTCGTCGGTCTATGTCTCCTACTCGCGCTCCTACAAGCCGATCGGCACCGACATCGCCGCGGCGGTCACCAACGGCACGGCGGAGACGCCGAACGGCGCCCGCAGCTTCGATCCGGAGCAGACCGACCTGTACGAGATCGGCGGCAAGGCCGATTTCCTGAACGGCCGCCTGGGCGTCAGCGGCGCCATCTTCCAGGCCGAGAAGTCGAACACCTACTCGGTCGATCCCGCCACCGGCACCGTCACCGACGGCTTCTCCGAATCCGGTCTCGGCGTCCGGGTCCGCGGCTTCGAGGCCAGCATCAGCGGCAAGGTGACGGAGCACTGGAACATCTACACCAACTACGCCTACCTGAACGGCAAGGTGACGGAGTCCCGCACCAACCCGGCGCTGGTCGGCAAGGTGGCCCCCAACGTGCCGAAGCACAATGCAAGCCTGTGGACGACCTACGAGTTCAATGCCGGCATCCCCGGCAAGTTCACGGTCGGCGGCGGCCTGCAGGTGGCGTCGGAATACTGGTCGGACAGCGCCAACACCGCCCGCGTTCCCCACACCTTCTCGACCGATGCGGTGGTGTCCTACGAATACCGCAACGTCTCCGTGGCCCTGAACGGCTACAACCTGACCGACCATCGCAACTACAGCTCGGCCTTCAACGCCGTCCGCGCGGTCCCGGCCTCCGGCCGCACCGTCATGCTGACGACGGGGCTGACGTTCTGAAAGTTCCCTCTCCCCCCGGGGAGAGGGTTAGGGTGAGGGGGACGCGCGGCGAGGATTCTCGAAACCACACGCGGTGCTTCCCCCTTCACCCCATCACAAGGACCTTCTCACGTGCTCCTGCAGATCCCCGACATCCTCACCGCGGACGAGGTCGCGCAGTGCCGTGCGGTGCTGGAAGCCTCGCCCTGGGTCGACGGGCGCGTCACCGCGGGCGATCAGGCCGCCGGCGCCAAGCACAACCTGCAGATCCCCGAGGAAAGCGAGACCGCGCGGGAACTCGGCGTCGTCATCCTGCGCGCGCTCGCCCGCAGCCCGGCCTTCAATTCCGCCGTCCTGCCGCTCCGGGTCCTGCCGCCGATGTTCAACCGTTATGACCGGACGATGACCTACGGCTATCATGTCGACAACAGCATCCGCGCCATCCCCGGCACCGGCGGGATGCGCATGCGGGCCGACGTTTCGACCACCATCTTCCTCAGCGATCCCGAGGATTACGACGGCGGCGAGCTGATCGTCGAGGACACCTACGGCACCAAATCGGTCAAGCTGCCGGCCGGCCACGCCGTGGTCTATCCGTCCAGCAGCCTGCATCAGGTCAGCCCGGTGACGCGCGGCTCCCGCTGGGCCTCCTTCTTCTTCACCCAGTCGATGGTGCGCGACGACGGGCTGCGCGCCATGCTCTACGACCTCGACATGGCGATCATCGAGCTGCGGCAGGAACTGGGCGACGGCCACCACGCCGTGCTGTCGCTGGTCAACCACTACCACAACCTGCTGCGCCGCTGGGCGGAGGTGTGATGGCGGAGCGTGCGCGGGCTGATATGCCGGGGTTGAGCGTTGCGGACACGCTGTTGGCGCTCGGACAGTCCTGCCTCGACCGCGGTGAGGGCGAACAGGCCTATGGCTGGTTCCGCAGCGCCGCGCGCGGCGGTGACGCGCGCGCCATCAACATGCTGGGCCGCTGCCTTGAACATGGCTGGGGCGTTCCCGCCGATCCGGCCCAGGCCGCCGCCCATTACCGCAAGGCCGCCGATCTCGGCGACGGCTGGGCGCTGTTCAATCTGGCCGATCTCCATTGCCGCGGCGTCGGCATTCCCGCCGATGACGAGGCCGCCTACCGCCTCTACGCCGCTTCCGCCGCCAAGGGGAACGCCAAGGCGCTGAACATGCTGGGCCTGTTCCACGAGAGCGGCCGCGCGGTGCCCGCCGATGATGCAGCGGCCCGCGCCCTGTTCAAGGCGGCGGCGGAGGGCGGCGACTGCTGGGGCCGCTTCAATTATGCCCGCATGCTTCTGCTCGACGGCCTGTGCGGCGAGGCGCTGCGCTGGTTCCGCCTTGCGCTCGACAGCGGCTTCCCCGACTTCTACCGCAGCATGGCCACGGCACTGGCGCCGCACCCCGACCCGCGGATCCAGGCGTTGGCCGCGCAAGCCGCGGCACTCGCCGACCCCGGCTCCCCGCAGGAAAGCCGCCGATGAGCGTTCCGCCCGACACTGTTTCGCTGTTCGACTATGAACGCCACTTCAACGATCGCGTCGATCCGGCCACCCGCGCCTATATCGGCGGCGCCGGGGCGGACGGCATCACCCAGCGCGCCAACCGCGAGGCCTTCGACCGCCTGCGCCTGATGCCGCGTGTGCTGCGCGACCTGTCCAACGCCACCGCAAGCTCAAGCCTGTTCGGCGAGACGCTCGATTACCCGATCATCCTGGCGCCGATGGCCTATCACAAGCTGGTCCATCCCGACGGCGAGTTGGCGACGGTGGAGGCCGCCGGCCTGACGCGCAGCTGGATGACCGTCAGCACCCAGGCCAGCGTGCGCATCGACGAGATCGCCCGGCGGGCTTCGGCACCGCTGTGGTTCCAGCTCTACACCCAGCCACGGCGGGAGGACACGCTGACCCTGCTGCGGCGGGCGGAGGATGCCGGGTGCCGCGCCCTGGTCCTGACGGTGGATGCGCCGGTCAACGGCATGCGCAACATGGAACAGCGCGCCGGCTTCCGCCTGCCGCCCACTATCGCGCCGGTCAACCTCGCCGGCCTCGCCCCCGACGGCTTCAGGCCGGCCCGGCCCGGCAGTCCGGTGTTCCAGGGCATGCTCCACGCCGCCCCGACCTGGGAGACGGTGGCGTGGCTGTGCGGAGAAACCGCCCTGCCCGTCCTGCTCAAGGGCATCCTCAACCCCGACGACGTGGATCCTGCCATATCGGCGGGGGCCGGCGGCCTCATCGTCTCCAACCATGGCGGCAGGACGCTGGACACCCTGCCCGCCACCATCGACGCGCTGCCGGCGGTCGCCGCCAAGGCCGCCCGCCGCCTGCCGGTGCTGATGGACGGCGGCATCCGCCGCGGCACCGACATCCTGAAGGCGCTGGCCCTCGGCGCCGATGCCGTGCTGGTCGGCCAGCCGGTGCTGCACGCGCTGGCGGTCGGTGGGCTGGCCGGCGTGGCCCACATGCTGACCCTGCTCCAGACCGAGCTGGAGGTCGCGATGGCGCTGACCGGCCGCGCGACCCTGGCCGAGATCGACCGCTCGGTGATCCACCCGTCCTCCTGAGCAGGGCTTACGCCGCGGTGACCTGATCGCGCAGCACGCGCTTGGTCACCTTGCCGTTGGCGTTGCGCGGCAGCGCGTCGCCCAGCAGGGTCACATAGTCGGGCACCTTGTAGTCGGCGAGATTGGCCCGGCAGAAGTCGCGCACCTGCTCTTCGGTCAGCTTGCCGGACTTGGAGATGACGAAGACGTGGATCTTCTCGCCCAGCACCGGATCGGGATGGGCGACCACCGCCGCCTCCACCACGTCGGCATGGCGAACCAGCAGGTTTTCGACCTCCACACTGTAGATCTTGTGGCCGCCGCGGTTGATGACGTCGTTCTTGCGGTCGTAGAGCCGCAGATAGCCCTGCGCATCCAGCGCCCCGATGTCGCCCGACCGCCAATAGCCGTCGACGAAGCTGTCGCGCGTGGCATCCTCGCGGTTCCAATAGCCGCGGATGGTCATCGGCCCGCGGATCCACACCTCCCCGCTCACCCCCGGCGGGCATTCGCGGCCCTGTTCGTCGATGATGCGCAGGTCACCGCAGGGCACGCACATGCCGACCGAATCCAGGCAGGCGCGGGTGTGGCCGATGGGGACCACGCTGATGATGGTGGCGCATTCGGTGGAACCGTAGGCGTTCAGCAGATGCAGGTCGGGCAGCCGCTCCGCCATCGCCTCCACCGTCGCTTCCGGCATCGGCGCGCCGCCGAAGCCGCCGATCCGCCAGGACGACAGGTCGTAGCGGCTGAAATCGGCGCGCAGCAGGCAGAGATTGTACATCGCCGGGACCAGCACGGTGGTGGTCATGCGCTCCCGGCTCGCCAGTTCCAGGAAGCCGGCGACGTCGAAGGCCGGCATCATCACCGTGCAGCCGGCGCCCCGGATCATCGCCATCACCACGGCGACCAGCCCGGTGACATGCGAGGCCGGCACCGCCAGCACCGCCCGCTCTCCCTCGCGATAATCCCAGCATTCCTCGAAATGCATGGCGGAGTGGATGATGTTCACATGGGCCAGCAGCGCGCCCTTCGGCTTCCCCGTGGTCCCGGAGGTGTAGAGAATGACGGCGGTGTCCTCCTCGCCCTGCTCCGCCGCCGGGCTTGGAAGCGGGATGTCGGCTTCCAGCAACTCCTCGAACGGCCGGCAGCCCTCCACCGCACCGCCGGCCGACAGCCGCAGGGCCAGTGACGGCACCTCTTCGGCGGTGGGCATGCGGTCGGCGAGTGCGGCGTCATGGACCATGACGGAGGCGTCGCAATCGTTCAGGATCCCGGCGATGCCCGGCCGCTGTTCGCGCGCGCTGATCGGTACCGCGACGATGCCGGCCCGCGCCGCCGCCAGCAGCGCGATCAGGAATTCCGCCCGGTTGCTCATCACCAGGGCCATGCGCTCGCCCGGCCTTACCCCCCGCGCCGCCAGCCCGGCAACAGCCCGCGTCACCAATCCGTCAAGCTGGGCATAGCTGTAGCGCCGTTCGCCATCCACCAAGGCCTCGCCATCGGGCCGGCGGGACACGGCGTCGCGGAACATGGCGTCGATGGTCGCCGGACGTTCGCTGTAGCATGGTACGAGACGCGTGCCGAAAAGCAGCTCGCGCCGTTTGGGAATGCCCGTTCCTTCCGGCCAGGCCATGCCGTTCCTCCCTGACAATTTCGTTGGATTCCAAGAACGGGCCGGTGCCGCAGCCGCGGAACTCCGCGCATGAAGAGCAGGGTTACCGCGCCTAGCGCCGGAGCAGCCGCTTTCCTTCACGGAAGCCCTTCTCCCCTTGCGGGAGAAGGGTTGGGATGAGGGGTGGCCGGCCGCAAGGCCGGTGCAAGTTCAAGTTTGCATCCCCTCACCCCAACCCCTCTCCCGCAAGGGGAGAGGGGCTTCAGCAGCCGATCAGACCTACGTGCTGCAACCCTCCATGAACCGGCACCGCCCTTGTCGATCTTCGTCAGACTATGTCATTCTATGAACTGAGTGTCAAACAGCGGCACAGTCCGCGATGGCAACAAATTGCCGGCAGCGGCCCCCGCGGCACTCCCATCCCCTTCGCACCAAGAAATGCAGGCATTCGCCGCCTGCCGACCGGGAGGACATCCATGTCGACACCCCATTACGTGACCATCGGACAAGGCCAGCTGCGCGTCTGGCGCAGCGGGTCCGGCCCCGACCTGCTGGTGCTGCCCGGCCTGATCGCCGCCGCCTCCACCCGCGCCGACCAGTTGGCCCGCGACCTGCCGGGCTGGACCGTCACCGCGGTCGATCTGCCGGGAACCGGCGGGTCGAGCGGCGTGTGGGCGGAGGACACCACCGGCTTGGCGCGCGTCATCGCGGAGGCCGCTGGCGCGCTGCGCCTTCCCCCCTGCCCCCTGCTCGTCTTCGACCTTGCGGCACCGTTGGCCGTCGCGCTGCAGAACAGCGAATCGAACTGGCGCCCCGATGCGATCCTGCTCGCCGATGCTGCGGCCGCCGAAGGCTGGACGCAACGCCGCCTGACGCCCGCCCCGCTGGCTGCGCGCGACGACGGCACCCACCTGGCCGTGCTGTGGGCGCATCTGCGCGATGCCCATGTTCTGGAGCCGCGCGACGCCCGTCATCCGGCCGCACAGGGCGCCCCCCTGCCCGACTCCGCCGCACTGGACGCGATGCTGCGCACCGCCTCGGCAGCGCCTCATCGTTATGAGGCGCTGTGGAACCTGTGCCTCGACGCCATGCCGAAACTCACCGACCGGGCCGGCATCGTCTGTGTCGAAGACTTCGACGTGGCGGCCAAAGCCCTGTCGGCCATGGTGTCAGGCCGGCCCGATGCCAAAGCCTTGCCGCCGACGCAGCCCTTCTCCGATCCGCTGCGGGTCTGGCACGATTATGCCGACACGCCGCAGGGCCGCGTCCATCTGCGCCGGGCCGGCCGCGGCCGGCCGCTGCTGGCACTGCAATCGGCCCCCGGATCCTCGAAGCCGCTGCTGCCGCTGCTGCACGGGCTGGCGCCGGGATGGGAAGTCATCGCCCCCGACTATCTCGGCAACGGCGAGTCCGACAAGCCCGACCGCGCGGTCGATATCGGCATGCTGGCCGAGGATGCGCTGGCGGTTGCCGATGCGCTCGGCCTCGACCGCTTCGATCTGTGGGGCACCCACACGGGCGCGCTGGTGGCGCTGGAACTGACGGTCCGCCATCCCGATCGCGTCGGCCGCGCGGTGCTGGAGGCGCCGGTGCTGATTCCGCCCGACTTCAGCGCCGACATCCTGACCCACTATTTCCCGCCGCTGGTCGCCGACCGCTGGGGCCTGCACCTGCTCCAGGCCTGGAACATGCGGCGCGACATGTTCCTGTTCTGGCCGTGGTACAGGCAGGAGCGTGCCGCCGCCCGCGCCATCGGCGTTCCCGACGCGGCGGTGCTGCATGATTGGACCATGGGCCTGCTGGCGAGCGGCGCCCATTACGACCGCTCCTACCGCGCCGCCTTCCACTATGACACCCGTGCCCGCCTGCCGCTCCTGACCCGGCCGGCGCTGATCTGCGCCGGTCCTGCCGACATGCTGGTCGAAGGGCTGGCCGAGGCAAAGCAACTGGCGCCGGCGGGCACGGAGGTCACGCCGACCCCGGCCACGGTCTGGTATCCCGGCCAAGCGGCGGACGCCGTGGCCGCGACCATCGCCCGCTACGCCGCCTTCCTGCGTGGCGACTCTGCCGCCAATTCGCACCCGGTAGCATAGAGCGACACAGCACCCCAACCGCCATCGGCCCCGCCATCACCCCCCGAGCACGGATTGCGCGCGGGCAGCCCGGTGCAGCGGCGGGGCCGACAGCGAATAGAGGTTGGACGAGATCTCCCGCACCGCGCCGCGCATGTCGTCCAGGAAATTGGGCTGGCCGTTGCGGACGATGTGGGGGGTCAGGCCGGTCAGGCTGACCGCCGCGATCAGCCGTCCGTCCGGGTCGAACAACGGCATCGCGATGGCGGCCAGCCCCTCGATCACGTCGTCGACCGCCATCGACCATCCGCGCTCCCGCACCCCCTCCAGTTCCTTCGCCAGTTGGCGGGGATCGGTGGTGGTGTGGGGGGTTAGGCGGGTGGTCCCGCGCGCCAGCACCCGTTCGACCTCCGCCTCCGGCAGATAGGCCAGCAGCACGCGCGGGGCCGCGCCGCAATTCATCGGCAACTGCCCGCCGACGATCCACCAGCGCACCTCCACCGAGCGGTCGCTGTGGAACTGGTCCAGGCACACCGCCGATCCGTCATGGTAGACCGACAGGAACACGGTGCTGCCGGTGGTTTTCGCCAGCCGCGACAGGATGGTGGAGGCGATCTGGCGCAGGTCGCGGCGTTCCGGCACCGCCCCCGCCAGCTTCAGGATCTCCAGACCCAGGCTGTATTTCTGGCTCTGCGCATCGAAGGCGGCGAAGCCGTCCTGCACCAGCGTCAGCAAGATGCGCCGCGCCGTCCCCTTGTCGAGCTTCGCGGCGCTCGCGACCTCGGTCAGGGTCAGCGTCGGCCCTTCCTGATAGAAGCTGCGCAGCACGGCCAGAGCGCGCGACACGGCGCGAACGCTGAGGCCGTTCTTTTCCGCGCCCTGGTTGTCGTCCTGTTCGGTGTCCATACGTTCAAGCCCCTTATGGATGTCGCGTGCCCCGATGCCAGGCGGAAGCCCCGGTGTCCGGCACAGCCGGTGGATGGCGGCGCAGTCGCGCTGATCCCGTCACAGGTGCAGTGCGCCGGTAGCATTGAAGGTGCCCGCGCGGTTGCGCAACCCCTTTCCACCATCCCTGACGCAGTCGACCGCCCGTGTCAAACAGTGACACCATTTTTGCCTGTTGACACTGTAGAGCGCAAATGGTTTCCTTAGCGAACAAACAGAACAAGCGCGCCGCCATCGCCCCGGCAGATGGCCGGCGCCCCATGCTCCGGCCCGCCGCGGTCTTTCAGTGTTTCGAGACCCGGCCGCCGGCACCCTGCACGAGGGGAGGACAATGCAAACCATCGCCCTGGGTGCGTTCACGGTCACGCGGATCGAGGAAATGCTGACGCCGGGTTTCGACCCCGGCTTCCTGTTTCCAGCCTATGACGAGGCGATCCTGACCCGGAACCCCGATCTGGCCGAACCGAATTTCCTCGACCCGGCGTCGCGGCGCCTGATGTCGAGCATGCACAGCTGGCTGATCCGCACCGACCGCCATGTGATCCTGGTCGACACCGGCTGCGGCAACCACAAGGAACGCCACACGCCGGGCTTCGAGCGCTTCCACATGCTGGACAAGCCCTATCTGCGCCACCTCGCCGATGCCGGCGTGCGGCCGGAGGACGTGACGCTGGTCATCAACACCCATCTGCACATCGACCATGTCGGCTGGAACACGCAGCTGGTCGATGGGCGCTGGGTCCCGACCTTCCCGAACGCCCGCTACATCTACGGCGCGCAAGAGTTCAAGCACTGGCGCAGCCCCGAAGGCGGTCTGGTCGGCATGCCCGGCAACGGCCCGGTGATGGAGGACAGCGTCATGCCGGTGTGGGAAGCCGGACAGGTCGACCTGATCGAGGACGGCGACCGCATCCTCGACGGGCTGTCGGTCGAATTGGCCCCCGGCCACACCGCCGGGCAGATGTTCGTCCGCCTGGAGTCCGGCCACCACGCCGCCTACTTCACCGGCGATTGCCTGCACCAGCCGATGCAGGTGTGCCGCCCCGACTGGAACAGCCGCTTCTGCGAGGACCAGGCGCAGGCCGTGGCGACCCGCCGCCGGCTGCTGGACCATGCCGCCGACCGCAACGCCCTGGTGTTCCCCGCCCATTTCGGCGCTCCCCACACCGGCTATGTGCGCCGGACGGCCGAGGATTTCCGGTTCGAGCCGCTCACCGACGCTGCCTGACCATACCCAGAGGGACATTCCATGAGCATCGCCGCCCTCGAAGGCACGGCCACCCTGCTTGACGCCCTGCGCGCCGCACTCGGCGCCGACGGCCTGCTGGATGACGAGAAGAGCCGCAACTTCTACGCCAACGACGTGTTCTGGCAGCCGGGCATTCCGCCCCTCGCCATCGCCCTGCCGCGCGACCGCGATCAGGTCGCCGCCGCCATCCGCGCCGCCCATGACGCCGGCGTGGCGGTGGTGCCGCGCGGCGGCGGCATGTCCTACACCAAGGGCTATCTGCCCAAGCGGCCGGATTCGGTCGTCATCGACAGCCGCCGGCTGAACCGCGTCATCGAACTCAACACCGACAGCCTTTATGTGACGGTGGAGACCGGCTGCACCTGGGCCGCGCTGAACGAGGCGCTGGAGGGCACCGGCCTACGCACCGGCTATTGGGGGCCGCTGTCGGGCATCAACGCCACCATCGGCGGCGCCCTGTCGCAGAACAGCGCCTTCTTCGGTTCCGCCCTGCACGGCACCGTGGCGGAAAGCGTGCTGGGCGTCACCGTGGTGCTGGCCGACGGGCGCGTCGTCACCACCGGATCGGGCGGGCGCGTCGGGACCAAGCCCTTCACCCGCTCCGGTGGTCCCGACCTGACCGGCCTGTTCCTGGGCGACAACGGCGCCATGGGCTTCAAGGTGGCGGCGACGCTGCGCCTCCACCGCCGGCCGGAACACAGCGATTTCCTGTCCTTCGGCTTCGCCACCATGCAGGCGATGGCCGCCGCCCAGGTGGAGATGGCGCGGGCGCGCTGCGTGTCGGAAGGCTTCGGCATCGACCGCACCAAGGTCGAGCATTCGGCCAGCGTCAACAAGCTGTCGGACGGGCTGAAGACTCTGGGCAACGTGGCGAAGGCCGGTAAGTCGCTGTTCCAGGGCGCCAAGGAGGCGTTGAGCGTCGCCACCGCCGGCACCGCCTTCCTCAAGGACCACAACTTCACCCTCCATCTGGTGGTCGAGGGGCGCAGCGAAGCTCAACTGCGCGAGGCGATGCAGACCGTGCGCGAGATCGGTGCCCGCCACGGCAAGGAAATCGAGAACAGCGTGCCGAAGGTCATGCGCTCCAAGCCCTTCGGGCCGGTGCGCGGCATGCTGGGGCGCGAGGGCCAGCGCTGGGTTCCGATCCACGCCATCTTCCCGCTGGGCGATGCCGACAAGGTGGTCGCCGCCAACGACGCCTTCTTCGCGGAGAAGCGCGGCTTCATGGAACAGCACGGCATCATCTATTCGGTGATGACCATGACGGTCGGCAACGACTTCTTCCTGGAGCCGGCCTTCTACTGGAACGACGAGATCACGCCGCTGCACGCCGCCAGCCTGGGCGAGGACGTGGTAAAGCCCTGGCGCGACCGCCCGGCCAACCCGCAGGCGCGCAATGCGGTGGCCGAACTGCGCCGCGCGACGCAGGAACTGTATTGCAGCCTGGGCGGCGTCAGCTGGCAGGTCGCCCGCGACTATCCGTTCCGCGAGATCATGACCCCCGAAACCTGGTCGCTGCTGGAGGGCGTCAAGCGCGCCGTCGATCCGCAGGGGCTGATGAATCCCGGCTCCCTCGGCCTCGGCGGCTGACGGACGGGAGCGGAGAGATCCACGCCATGGGCTACACCATCACCGAGAAGATCCTGGCGCGCGCGGCGGGGCTGCCCGCTGTCCGCGCCGGACAGGACATCAAGGCAAAGCCGGACTTCGTGCTGGCCTACGACTTCCCCGGCTACACCGACGTCTATTTCAAGACGATGAAGGAGGATTTCGGCATCGAGCGGGTGGCCGAGCCGGAACGCTTCGGCATTTTCATCGACCACATGGTGCCGACCGCCACCGCCAAGGAGGAAGAGCTTCACATCAACACCCGCAACTGGTGCGCGGAGAACGATGTGCCGCTGTTCGAACGCCATGGCATCGGCCATCAGGTGGCGGCGGAGGTCGGCTATGCCACGCCGGGCGCCTTCGTCGTCCATTTCGATGGTCATGTCAGCCAGCTCGGCACCTTCGGCACGCTCGCCATCGGTCTGCGCCGCAACGTGATGGAAGCCTTCGTCAGCGACACCGTGTCGATCCGCGTGCCCGACACCGTGCGGGTGAACCTGCGCGGTTCTCTGCGGCCCGGCGTGATGGCGCGCGACGTCTTCCACCATCTGGTGCGCCGGCTGGGGCCGAGCTCCTGCCGCTTCCAGGTTCTGGAACTCGGCGGGCCGTCAGTGGCGGCGATGTCGACGGAGGGGCTGCAGACCATCACCGGGCTCGCCATGTTCACCGGCGCGCTGACCGCCATCGTCAACCCCGATCCCGTCCGGCTCGACTACGCCCTGCCGCGCGCCCGGAAGAAGCTGGAGCCGGTATCGAGCGATCCGGACGCGCGCTATTCCGCCGTTCACGACATCGATCTGTCGGATCTGGAGCCGATCGTCGTCGTGCCCCCGACTCCGGCCGACACGCGCGACCTGACCGAGTTCCTCGGGCTGGAGATCAATGCCGGCTATCTCGGCTCCTGTGCGTCGGGCCGGCTGGAGGATCTGCGGGCGGCGGCCAAGGTGCTGGACGGCCGGCGGGTGAAGACCGGCGTCTCTCTGCACATCGTGCCGACCAGCCAGGAATTGATGGCGGCGGCGGCGCGCGAAGGGCTGGTGTCCACGCTGGTGGAGGCCGGGGCCTTCGTCTCCTCGCCCAGCTGCGATTACTGCTTCGGCCGCATCGCGACGATGACGGCGGGCCAGCGCGCGGTGTCGACCGGCACGCTGAACGTCCGCGGACGGATGGGCAGCCCGGATTCCGAGATCTACCTGTGCAACGCCGCGGTGGTCGCCGCCTCCGCCATCGAGGGCCGGATCGCCGATCCGCGCCCCTACCTGTGAGAGCCGCCATGGCCCAACCCAGCTTGCAAATGCCAATCATGCGGGGCCGCGTCGCCTTCATCTTCGACGAGGTGAACTTCGACGTCGACCAGATCGTCGGCGTGAAGAACATCAAGATCACCGACGTAGCCGAACTGGCGCAGCTCGCCATGCAGAGCTACGACCCCGACTTCGCCAAATCGGTGCGGCCGGGCGACCTGCTGGTCGGTGCGGACAATTTCGGCTACGGCCACCCGCATTACCCGCCGATGAAGGCGATGCGCCATCTCGGCATCACCGGGGTGATCGCGGAGTCCTTCTCTCCCGGCTATTGGCGTGGGGAGGTCAGCATGGGCTTCCCGCAGGTCAGCTGCCCCGGAATCCTCGGCTTCGTCCGGCGCTGGGACGAGATCGAAGTGGATTGGGCGGCCGGCGTGGTCCGCAACCACAGCCAAGGCACCGAAATTCCCTATGAGCCGCTGCCGCAGGCGGATGCCGAGATGATCGAGGCCGGCGGCCTCGTCCCCTTCCTGAAGCGGCAGGCGGCCCAGCAACGCGAACAAAAGGACCATGCCCATGTCTCGGGGACCTGAATTCCGCAACCGCGTGCTGGCGCAGAAGACCGTCTGGTCGGCCGGCGCCTACGATGCCCTGTCCGCCCGCTTCATTGAAGCGGCCGGCTTCGATGCGCTGATGACCTCGGGCTTCGGCGTCTCCGCCTCCTTCCTCGGCCAGCCGGATGCCGAGCTGTACACCATGTCGGAAAACCTGACCGTGGTCCGCAACGTGGTGTCGGCGGTCAAGGTCCCGGTCATCGCCGACATCGACACCGGATACGGCAACGCCATCAACGTGATGCGCACCATCCGCGAGTTCGAGGCGTCGGGCGTCTCCGCCGTCATCATGGAGGATCAGGTCGCGCCTAAGCGCTGCCCGATCTGCGTCGGCGGGGTCGAGGTGATCCCGATGGACGAGGGCGTCGCCAAGATCCAGGCGGCGGTCGAGGCCCGGCGCGATCCCAACATGCTGATCATCGCCCGCACCGACGTGGTCGATCCGGCCGCCGCGATGGAGCGCGGGCGCGCCTATGTCGCCGCCGGTGCCGACATGATCCAGCCGATCAGCAAGTGTTTCAAGGATATCGACGGCTTGCGCGCCATGCGCGAGGCGGTCGGCGTGCCGCTGTCGCTGCAGCTGCTCGGCTGGCTGGAAAAGCTGTCGGCCGACGAGGTCGAGGAGGTGGCCGGCATGGCGACCTACGCGCTGGTGCCGCTGATGACCGTCGCCTCGGCGCTGAAGGAGAATCTGGCCGCGCTTGCGGAACGCCGCTCCACCAGCGGCCTGCCGCGCCCGGTCACCGGCCACAACGAGTTCATCGACTTCATCGGCTTCCCGCAGATCGAGGAGCTGCAGAAGCGCTACCTGAAGACCGCCTGACGATCCTTTGCCGGCGCGCACCACCCGCCGGATCCAAGGGCAAATCAAAAGACGCCCAAGCAAAAGACGACCAATCCACGGAGGAACCCCATGTTCGGTAGGCGCACTCTCCTTGCCGCCGCGGCGGCCCTGGCCCTGACCATCCCCGTCGCCGGCACCACCGGCGCCCAGGCGCAGCAGCCCCCGGTCCGCATCGCCCTGATCGGCCCGATGAGCGGCACCGGCGCCTTCGAAGGCCAGCTCGGCCTGGAAGGCGCGCAGGCGATGGTCGCGGTCATCAACGCCAAGGGCGGCGTCGCCGGCGGCCGCAAGCTGGAACTGCTGACCTACGACGACAAGGGCTCCCCCGAGGACGGCGTCAGCGCCGCCAAGCGGGCGATGGAACAGGACAACGTCGACATGATCGTCGGCGGCTGGTTCAGCGCCGTCGCCCTGTCGATGAAGGAAGTGACGCGCGACAAGATCATCACCGTCATGACCAGCTCGCAGCACCCGAAGGTGACGGAGGAAGGGCACAAGTACCTGTTCCGCCTGAACGCCACCTCAGCGATGATGTCGGAGTTCTATTCCAAGGCGATCTGCGAGCGCATCAAGCCGAAGTCGATCGCCTTCATGAACGTCAACGACGACTGGGGCCGGCTGGAGCTGGACAACTACACCAAGCTGCTGACCGGCTGCGGCATCGAGGTGAAGGGGCACGAGTTCTACAACCGCACCGACACGGACTTCACCACCGCGCTGACCAAGCTGAAGTCGCTGAACGCCGACGCGATCTATGTCGCGGCGATCAACACCTCGCAGGGCGCCACCATCTACCGGCAGATCAAGCAGACCGGCTATCGCGGCAAGGTCATCGCGTCGGCCGGCAACATGAACCCGAAGCTGGTCGAGCTGTCCGGCAACTCGCTGGAGCAGGTCTATTCGGCCTCGCCCTTCACCGAGGACGGCAGCGCCCCGTCGCTGAAGCCGTGGCTGGAGCAGTACCGCAAGTCCTACAAGAACGAGCCGTCCTTCATCGCCGCCCTCGGCGCCCAGGCGGTCCAGACCCTGGCCTTCGGCGTCGATGCCGCCGGCGGCGACCCGCGCGCCTATGACAAGATCGCAGCCGCCCTGAAGTCGCAGGAAGTGCCGACGGTGATGGGCAACCTGCGCTTCTCCGACAAGGGCCAGGCGAACCAGGCGATCCATCTGGTGCAGATCCAGAAGAAGCAGATCGTCAGCGTCCGGGACTGAGGGGCTGCCACGAGGGTCTCCCTCTCCTCCCCGGGGAGAGGGTCGGGGTGAGGGGGATGCATAGGGTGGATTCTCGGTGACGGGCCGCCACGCTCCCCCCTCACCCTAACCCTCTCCCCAGGGGGGAGAGGGAACAACTGCCCCCCGACAGGAAGATTCGATATGGATTTCACCGTCTTCGCCCAGCAGATCGCGAACGGCCTGGTCAACGGGATGGCCTATGTGCTCATCGCCACCGGGCTGACGCTGGTCTTCGGGGTGCTGCGCATCGTCAACTTCGCCCATGGCGAGTTCTACATGCTCGGCGCCTACATCACTTATTTCGTCGGCACCCTGCTCGGGCTCGACTACATCGCGGCTGCGGCCATCTCGGCGGTGGTGGTGGCGGGGCTCGGCATCGCCGCCAACAGGCTGATCTTCTGGCCGCTGCGGCGCGACCATGAATTCACCATCCTGCTGTCCAGCCTGGGGCTTGCCTTGCTGATCGCCAACGGCGGCGAGCTGCTGTTCGGCGCCGATCCGAAATATGTCGAGAGCCCCTTCGCCGACGAGGTGCTGGACATCGGCACGGTGACGCTGACCCAGCAGCGCGTGCTGGTCTTCGCCGCCGCGGTGGTGGCGCTGATCGCGGTCTACCTGTTCATCCGCTATTCGCGCTTCGGCAAGATGATGCGGGCGACGGCGCAGAATCCGAACGGCGCGGCACTGACCGGCATCAACATCAAGCTGGTCCATGCCTACACCTTCGCGCTGGCCTGCGGGCTGGCGGCGCTGTCGGGCGCCCTGGTCGGCCCCACCGTGATGATCTTCCCGACCATCGGCAACTGGGCGGTTCTGAAGGGCTTCATCGTGGTCATCATGGGCGGTCTGGGCAGCGTCACCGGCGCCCTGTTCGCCGGCCTGCTGCTGGGCGTCATCGAATCGCTGGGCGGCGGCTACATCTCCCTCGGCTTCATGGAGGCGATCGGCTACGCGATGATCATCGCGGTCCTGCTGTGGCGCCCCAACGGCCTGTTCAGCACGGCAAGGGGTCTGCGATGAACACCAACTCCCACGGCCAGACCCTGGCGATTGCAGGCGGCGTGGCGGCGCTGGCCGTCCTGCCCTTCCTGTCCGGCAACGCCTATCTGGAACATCTGCTGGTGCTGTGGATGCTGTATGCGCTGCTGGCGCTCAGCCTCAACATCGTCATCGGGTATCTGGGCGAACTCACCTTCGGCCATGCCGCCTTCGTCGGCGTCGGCGCCTACACCTCCGCCATCCTTTCCACCCAGTTCGGCCTGCCGCCGCTGCTGGGGCTGCCGCTGGCCGGGTTGGTGGCGGCGTCGTTCGGGCTGGTGATCGGCTATGCCGCTCTGCGGGTGGTCGGGCCGCAGTTCGCCATCCTGACGCTGGGCTTCGGCGCCATCCTGTTCACCATCACCAATCATTGGGTGGACCTGACGCGCGGCCCGATGGGCATCACCGACATCCCGCCGATGGCGATCGGCCCGCTCACCTTCACCGCCGCGCGCGAGACCTATTACCTGGTGCTGGCCCTGGTGCTGGCGACGGCCTATCTCTGCCATGCGCTGGTCAGCAGCCGCACCGGCCGCGCCTTCCTGGCGGTGCGGGAGAACGCGCCGCTCGCCGCCTCGCTCGGCATCAACGTCTTCCATACGAAGCTGCTGGGCTTCGTCGCCGCCACCGCCATCGCCGGCATCGGCGGCGCCATCTACGCCCACTACATCCGCGTCATCACCCCCGACATCATGGGCGTCCACAATGTCGCCGCCCTCATCATCGTCGTGATCATCGGCGGGCGCGGCACCATCCTGGGACCGATCCTGGGGGCGCTGGTCTATATCGGCCTGCTGGAATCGCTGCGCGTCGCCGGCCCGCTGCGCATGGTCATCTTTGCGGCCCTGCTCACCGGCACCGTCGTCTTCCTGCCGGGCGGTCTGGTCAGCCTGTGGCAGCGCTGGCGCAACAGCCACAAGTCGGAGAACACCCAGCCGGCGGCCCCCACCGGTTTGCCCCCCACCGGTTTGCCAAGCGCCGAAGGAGGTGCGAAATGAACCCCGCGGCTCAAGAGATCCTGTCCGTCAGCAACCTGACCCGCATCTTCGGCGGCCTGACCGCGGTGCGCGACGTTTCGATGTCGGTGCAGGCCGGCGAGGTGGTCGGGCTGATCGGACCGAACGGCGCCGGCAAGACGACGCTGTTCAACATGCTGGGCGGCTCGCTGCCGCCCTCGTCGGGCAGTGTCCGCTTCGACGGCACCGACTGCACCGGGGCGCCGTCGCACGTCATGGGCCAGCGCGGCGTGTCGCGCACCTTCCAGATCACCAGCCTGTTCCCCAGCCTGACCGCGCTCGACAATGTGCGCAGCGCCGCATACCGCACCACGCGGGCCGGCTGGGGTGCCGCGATCCTGCGCAACGCCGCCTATCGCCGGGAAGAGGCGGAACTGCGGCGCAAGGCCTTGGAGATCCTGGCCTTCTGCGATCTCGACCATCGCGCCGACACCCTGGCCGACTCCATGTCCTACGGCGAGCAGCGCCGGCTGGAGATCGCCATCGCGCTGGCCGCCGAGCCGCGCCTGCTTCTGCTCGACGAGCCTGCCGCCGGCATGAACCCGGAGGAAGGCCAGCGGCTGGTCGAGATGATCCGCCGCATCCGCGCCCGCGGCGTCACCGTGCTGCTGGTGGAGCACCACATGCGCGTGGTCGCCAGCGTCTGCGACCGGCTGGTGGTGCTGGACCATGGGGTGAAGATCGCCGAAGGGCCGCCGGCCAAGGTTCTGAACGACCCTGAAGTGATCCGAGTGTATCTGGGACGGGAGCCGGTCGATGCTTAAGGTCGAAGGTCTGAAGGTCAGCTACGGCCACCGCGAGGCGGTCCACAACGTCTCCCTGACCGTGGAGGAAGGGGAACTGGTCACGCTGGTCGGCTCCAACGGCGCCGGCAAGACGACGACGCTGAAGGCGATCTCCGCCCTGCTGCGGCCGAGCGGCGGGACGATCACCTTCGACGGCGAGCGCATCGACCGCATGGCGCCGCATCAGGTGATCGAACGCGGGCTGGTCCATGTGCCGGAAGGCCGCCAGCTTTTTCCCGACATGACGGTGCTGGAGCATCTGGAACTGGGCGCCCTGCGCGGCCGGCCCGGCAGCATGGGCTTCGCCGAGCGGCTGCGCTGGGTCTACGAGCTGTTCCCCATCCTGGCCGAACGCCGCACCCAGCGCGCCGGCACCATGAGCGGCGGCCAGCAGCAGCTAGTCGCCTTCGGGCGCGGCCTGATGGCCAACCCGAAATGCCTGATGCTGGACGAACCGACGCTGGGTCTGGCGCCGATCATCGTCGACACGCTGGCCGACACGATCAAAAGCCTGCACAAATCCGGCATCACCGTCCTGCTGGTCGAACAGCGGGTCGATCTGGCCCTGCGTCTGGCCGACCGCGCCTATGTGCTGGAAACCGGCCGGGTGGTGATGGAGGACGCGGCCCAGACCCTTCTGGCCGACCCGCGCATCAAGACCGCCTATCTGGGGCTGTGAGGGCATGGCGAGCAGCGATGTCCTGGAGCGGGCGCGCGCCATCGTCGGGCCGGCGCATGTCCTGTCGGACCCGGCCGACACCGCGCCCTTCCTGGCGGACTGGCGCGGCCGCTACCGCGGTGAAGCGCTTGGCGTCGTCCGCCCGGCCGACGCGGCGCAGGTGGCGGCCATCGTCCGGCTGTGTGCCGACACCGGCACGCCGCTGGTGCCGCAGGGCGGCAACACCGGCGTGGTCGGCGGCGCCATTCCCGACGCCTCCGGCCGCAGCCTCGTGCTCTGCCTGTCGCGCCTCAACCGCATCCGTGCGGTCGATTCCATCGGTGACAGCCTGACGGTGGAGGCCGGCTGCACGCTGGCCGCCGTCCAGGCCGCCGCAGAACAGGCCGACCGGCTGTTCCCGATGAGCCTGGGCAGCGAGGGCAGTTGCCAGATCGGCGGTACCATCGCCACCAATGCCGGCGGCACCGCCGTCCTGCGCTATGGCCCGATGCGCGACCTTGTGCTCGGGCTGGAGGTGGTGCTGCCCGACGGCACGCTGTGGAACGGCCTGCGCGCGCTGCGCAAGGACAACACCGGCTATGCCCTGAAGCATCTGTTCATCGGCGCGGAAGGAACGCTGGGCATCGTCACCGCGGCGACGCTGAAACTGTTCCCGCGCCCGCGCAGCGTCGCCACCGCCTTCCTTGCCCTGCCCTCGCTGGAGGCGGCGCTGCGGGTGTTCGCCCGGATGCGCGGGACGCTGGGCGACCGGGTGACCACGGCGGAAATCCTGTCGGAAGCGCAGCTCGCCGCCGTGCTCGCCCATGTTCCAGGCACAGTCCGGCCGCTCGCCACCGCCATGCCCTGGTATCTGCTGGCCGAGGTCACCGATCCCATGGCCGGCCTGGACCTAGCCGCCGCGCTGGAGGACCTGCTGGCCGAAGGGCTGGAGGACGGCAGCGTCGCCGACGCGACCGTCGCCCGCAGCCATGCCCAGGCGGACGCCCTGTGGAAGCTGCGCCACAGCGTGTCGGAGGCCAATCGCAAGAGCGGCATCGTCATCGGCCACGACACGGCGGTGCCGGTCGCCCGCATCCCCGATTTCGTCGCCCGCGCCACCGCCGCCGTCGAGGCGCTGCGGCCGGATGCCCGCGTGGTGGCGGTCGGCCATATCGGCGACGGCAACATCCATCTGGTCGTCATCCTGCCGGACAGCGCGCGGACGGAAAGTCAACCGCTGGAAGTCACCGGCCATGCCGTCAGTGCCGCCGTACACCGCGTCGCCATTGACCTCGACGGCACCATCAGCGCCGAGCATGGCATCGGCCAGAGCGTGCGCGACGCGCTCGCCGCCTTCAAGGAACCGGCGGAGATGGCGCTGATGCGCGGCATCAAGCGGCTGTTCGACCCGCAGGGCATTATGAATCCGGGCAAGGTCGTCGCCACCGACGAGCCCTGATCAGGACGGCAGCCCGATGCTCGGCCCGACGCGTCGGATGAGGTCGACCACGGATGGTGTCAGCGTGTGGAAGGCGGCGAGGAAATCGTCGCACCGGTAGGACGGCGCCGTCTCCTTGATCCGCCGGGCATATCCCCCGGCCTCCTCCCGCCGGTCGGCCAGGGCGTTGGAGAATGCGGCAATGGCCTGGATGTGGACATGGGCGTTCGGCCGCCGCGCCGCCCGGTCGCCCCACAGGGCCGCCTGGGCATGTTCCTTCAGATTGAGACAGGCGAGCGCCCGCGCGCCGAGCATGCCGAACAGCAGCGGGTCGACCGGGCTCAGCCGCTGCGCGACGTCGGCGGCACCCAGCGCGGCCCGCGCGTCGCCGCCCTGCGCCTGGACGAAGGCCAGGGAGTAATGGCCGAGAGCGAAGTTGGGATTGAGGCCGACCGCAAGGCTCAGTTCCTCCACCGCATCGTCCTGCCTCCCCAGCAGCCACAGCGCCCGGCCCAGGGCAAGATGGCTGGTCGGATCGCGCTCGTCCAGACCGACGCTCTGCTCGGCGAAGCGGTAGGCGTGCTCCGCCTCGATGCCGCGCTGTCCGGTGCGATGCAGAAAGGCATCCTGGAAATGGGTGAAGGACAGGCCGGCATGCAGCCGGGCGTTCGCCGGGTCGGTTCGAAGCGCCTGTTGGAAAAGACCGCGCGCCGTCTCGTTGTCGTCGCGGGTGAACCGGTACATGTGCCACAGGCCGCGATGATACGCGCTCCAGCCATCCAGCGAGGACGGCGGAACCGCCAGGGCGCGCCGCATCTCGGCCGCTTCGATCTCGTCGTCGAGAGCGGCGGCGATGCGGGAGGCAAGCTCGTCCTGGACCTCGAACACAGCGTCCAGGCGGCGGTCGTAGATGTCGCTCCACATCACGACACCGGTTTCCGCCTCCACCAGCTCAACGGTCAGGCGAAGCCGGTGCCCGTCGGTGCGGATCGCCCCGCTGGCCAGATAGCGTACGCCGAGCGCCCTGCCGACCGTGCACGGGTCGATCTGGGTTCCGCGAAAACGGAAGGACGACCCGCGGGCGATGACGAACAGCGAGCGCAGCCGCGAAAGCCGCACCAGCACGTCGGCGGCCACCCCGTCGGCGAGGCCGCCGCCTTCGAACGCTGCGCCGATCGTGCCGAAGGGCAGAACCGCCAGCGACGGCCGGTCCGGCAGCATCGGACGGCTTGACCGGGAGATTTCGGGCAGCAGTCCGGCAGGCCGCTCCGCCATGGTTGCGGCCCCGGATGCGGCCACGGTTGCGGCTGGGTGGCTGTCGCGGATGCCGTGCAGCAGTTCCACCGTCTCCTCCTCCGGGTCGGCATCGAGGCAGCGGCGCACCGCCTCGGCACACACCCGATACTGCTGCACGGCGTCCGACCGCCGGCCGTTGCGTGCATGCAGCCGCATCAGCGCGCGGTGTGCCTCCTCGCAGGCGGGGTCGAGCGCCAGCCAGCGCTCCGCCGTGGACGCCACGCCGTCCCAGTCCCCCTCCGCCTCGCACGATGCCGTCAGGCGCGCGAAGATCCCGGCCGCCAAGCGGGCGAAGCGGGCGCGTTCGCCGGCCAGCCAGTCATTGAACCCTTGCCTGCAGGTCTCCGCATCGGACAGCAGCGGGCCGGCGCACAGGTCGGCAGCGGCGCGCAGGCTCCCGGCCGTGCCGTCCCGCGCCAACCGCTCCACCATCACGCCGTCGACACAGTCGGGCGGCAGGGCCAGCGACACCTCGTTCCTGTCCGTGCGGATCAGGTCTAGGCCGGCCTGCGCACCGAGGTGCCGCAACTCCATCAGGCACTGGCGCAGGCTGTGCAACGCCCGCCGCTCTTCGCAGTCCTCCCACAGCAGGGCGGCCAGCCGTTCGCGGGAGATCGGTCGCGGTGCGGTCAGCGCGACATAGGCAAGCAGAAGCTGTGCGTTCCGCCCGCGCAGAGGGAGGGCACGCCCACCGGCATCGGCGAGCGAGAAGCCGCCCAGCAGCCTAAGCGTCGGCCCGGCCATGCCGCACCAAAACGGAAATTGCCTACCGCCCCGATCATAGCAGGCGGGACGAATCCTGTCAGACACGCGTCGGCCCAGGGGGCTACCCCTGAAGGACGGGTTGGCATTTTGACGATCGGTTGACGCAGGCGCTGACGATCGGCCGACGCCCGGCTGACGCGACGCGGCCATCCTCGCGGCCGAAGCCCGCCGTCTCCGGGCACATTTCCGATCCAAGGAGGACGACATGGACGACCTGATCGCCACCGCTCCCGCCATTCAGCCGCACAACGAGCGGGCTGCCGCCGTGTGGAGTTCGGGCGGCCGGGATTACGAGGAGATCATCCGCGGCGTCTACGACGGCATCGACGCCGCCGTCGCCGGGCTCGCTCCCCAGCCGGGCGAACGGATTCTCGACGTCGCGACCGGCACCGGCATCACGGCGCGAGCCTGTGCCCGGCGCGGTGCGCAGGTCACTGGCATCGACATCGCCGCCGGGTTGCTGGACGCCGCACGCTCGCTGTCCGACGGGCTCTCCATCGACTACCGGCTGGGCGACGCCGAGGCGCTGCCCTTTGCCGACGCCAGCTTCGACGCGGTGGTGTCGACCTTCGGCGTCATGTTCGCCGCCAAGCCGGAGGCAGCGGCGCAGGAACTCGCCCGCGTCTGCCGGCCCGGCGGCCGGCTTGCCCTGACCACCTGGACGCCGGACGGCGCCATCGCCGAGATGTTCGCGCTGATGCGCCCCTACATGGCAGCGCCGCCGGCGGTATCGCCCTTCGCGTGGGGCCGCCCCGAACGGCTGGAGGAGTTGCTCGGCGGCGCCTTCGACCTGACGGCCACGACACTGACCAGCCATTACGTCGAGACCGGCGGCGAAGCGGCCTGGAGCACCTTCGTGACCGGCTACGGCCCGACGCGCACCCTGGCCGCCAGCCTCGACGAGGAGCGCCGCGCCGCTCTGAAGCGTGACTTCGTCGCCTTCCACGAGCGCTTCCGCGAGGGCGAGGGCATCCATGTGCCGCGCACCTTCCTGCTCACGCTCGGCCGGCGGCGGTAGCTCCTTCCAACCCAGGACAGGGCGGCCTCAGCCGTAATGCTCGAAGCCGCCCTGGGCGACGCTGGCCTTCCAATAGGCGACCACCGAACAGGCGTCGGCGGGAAGGCGCAGGGCTTGGCGGACATGGCCCCGGATGCGCTGGGCGGTGCCATGCTCCGTCCCGCTCCACACCGCCAGTCCTTGCGCTCCGGCCGGTGCCGCCTCCATCACCGCCTCCGGCAGGGGCGAGGGGCCCGGCGCCGACCGGCGGTCCCGGTGGAACCATGTGATGGAGGTTGCGGCCGGTGAGGCCAGTTCCTGCTGCTCGGCCGCACCCGGCACCTCGACGAACACCTCGGCCGCCGCATCCGCCGGCAGGTTTTCCAGCAGATGGGCGATGGCCGGCAGTGCCGCATGATCGCCGGCCACCACGTACCGGCCTGCCGGCTTCATCGCGATCCCACCCGATACCGAGATCCCCACCTTCTCCCCCGGCTTGGCGCGGGCGGCCCAGCCAGACGCCACACCGGCGCCGTGAAGCACGAAATTCACCTCCAGCGTCCCTGCGGCGGCATCGAAGCGCCGCACCGAATAGATGCGCAGCGGAGATCCGCCGCCGTCCCCCGCCGGAACCACCAGACCGATGTGCGGGGCCAGCACGCCGGGCTTCAGCGTGAATCCTTCCAGCGCCGGCCCGCCAAGGACGATGCGGCGCATGCGCGGCGTCAGGGCGGAAACGGCGACCACCTCCACCCAACGAAGATCACAGGGATACTTGCTGCTCAAGACAGGCCACTCCGCGTCGGCACCGGTGGGCCGCATGCTAAATAAGAATGCGACTTGTTCGCAATAGCGCTTTGCCCTATAGGAGGTGATTGTCACGAAGGGTGCCGGAACCGCGCGATTTGCGGCCAGAAAGTCGATCGATGCCGTTTCATCCGAGAATGCAGAGCCATACCGAAGGGATCACCATCCTCGGCGACCTGCAATGGCGTGCCTGGAACGGGATGATCGCCGACATCTGGACCGTGGCCTGCGACCGAAATGCCGGCGGCGAATATGTGTCGGAGGCCCCGCGTCTCGTCGTGGTGCTCGACCAACTCGGCGACGGCGCCCTCCATGTCATGGACTCCCCTGACCGCGGCAAGTCCCACCGGCTGAGCCGGCGCCAGCCCATGAGCTTCGTTCCGGCCGGCCTCAAGGTCTGGTCGCGAACCGAGAGCATCCGCCGCCTCACCCATCTGGACCTGCATTTCGACATGTCGGTTCTGGAAGGCCGCTTCACCGAGGGGCTGGACATCGCGGAAATGGACCGGCCGCGGCTGAACTTCTCCGACGACCGGCTGTTCTCCCTGGCCCGGCTGATCGCGGCGGAATGCCGGACGTCGGGCGCCCTGCACGACCTCTACGGCGAAAGCCTGATGGCCGCCCTGTTCATCGGCCTCGTCCAGACCGAGCCGGTAACCGACCGCAAGCGCGGCCAACTGCCGCCGCGCCAGTTGAGGCGCGTGATCGACTTCATCGAGGAACATTGCAGCCGGCCGATCCGCCTGCAGGAACTGGCCGACCTCACCGGCCTGTCACCCGCCCATTTCTGCTCCGCCTTCAAGGCATCGACCGGCGTGCCGCCGCACAAATGGCAGATGCGGGCACGGGTGGAGCGCGCCAAGTCGCTGCTGACCACCTCGGACGTGACGCTGGCGGCTGCGGCGGCGATGGCCGGTTTCTCCGATCAGGCGCATCTGACCCGCGTCTTCCGCCAGATCGTGGGCGCCACGCCCGCCGCCTGGCTGCGCGACCAGTCCGCGTGAGTTCATACCGATGCCCGACGAATGTCGAAAGATCGTCCAACCCGTCCAAAGACGGTTCAATCCGGGCCTTCATGCATATGCTAATCATTCGCAACAACGGCTCCACCTTCGGACAGGTCGTCCGGTGGCGCTTCGCGGGTGGTGCATACAGTCCGAGGCCGATTGCGATGGTTCACTTTTCGATCAAGCGAATGACCCGTTTCCTCTTGAACGGCACGGCGCTCGCCGCCCTGCTGATGCCGGCCCTGTCGCAAGCTCAGGCGCAGGACGCAAGCGCGCCCGCCATCCTCGGTCCGGTGACCGTCGAAGGCAGCAGGGCCGTCGATACGGCGACCAGCCCGGTCAAGGGCTATGTGCCGGCCCGCTCGGCCACCGGTTCCAAGACCGACACGCCGCTGGAGCAAATCCCGCAGTCCGTTTCGGTGATCGGCCGCGAGGAAATGGACGACCGCGGCGCCCAGAAGGTGGACGAGGCGCTGCGCTACACCCCCGGCGTCTTTAGCCAGCCCTTCGGCCGTGACAGCGACACCAATTGGGTCTTCATCCGCGGCTTCCAGGCGACGCAGTCGGGCGTCTACCAGGACGGGCTGCAGCTCTACGCCTACGGCTTCGGCGGCCAGTTCGTCGATAGCTATAACCTTGAGCGGATCGAGGTGCTGCGCGGCGCCTCCTCCGTGCTCTACGGCGGCAGCAACCCCGGCGGCCTGCTGAACTACGTCACCAAGCGGCCGGGCGACACCCCCGTCCGCTCGGTCGAGGCCGGCATCGACCAGCATGGCACCGCCTTCCTCGGCCTCGACGTCGGCGGCGCTATAGATCCCACGCTGAGCTACCGGCTGACCGGCCACATCGCCGGCGGCGACACCTACACCGACTTCGCGGACGGCTTCCGCGGCACCGTCTCGCCCAGCTTCAAATGGTCGCCGAACGACGCCAACAGCCTGACGGTCCTGGCCAACTACACCGACATCGACGAGACGCACAACGGCGGCGCCTTTCTGCCCTATGTAGGCACCGTGGTGGACGCGCCCTTCGGCCGCATCGACCGCAAGGCCAATTTCACCGAACCCGGCATCGACACCTACCGCCGCCGCCAAGCCTCCATCGGCTACGAGTTCGAACACCGTTTCGAGAACGACCTGATCTTCCGCCAGAACGCGCGCTACAACCACAGCAAGGTCCACGAGGTCACGGTCTACCCGTTCGGCTACAGCGGCTTCTCGGCCACGCCGACCGACCCGAACAACCTGCTGTCGCGCATCAATTTCGAGCACACCAGCCGGGTCAACAGCGTCCTGATCGACAACCAGCTGGAAGGCAAGCTGCGCACCGGTCCGGTCGAACACACGGCGCTGGCCGGCGTCGACTATAAGTATTTCTCCATGGAACAGGTGCAGGCGTCCGGCTCCGCCACGACGATCAGCGCCACCAGCCCGGTCTATGGCGCACCCCAGGGCCAGCGCTTCTCCTACATCGACCAGGAGCTGACGATGCGTCAGCTCGGCGTCTACCTGCAGGACCAGATGCGCTTCGGCCAGGGCTTCCTGGCGACGTTGAGCGGCCGCTACGACATCGCCTCGACCGACGCCGACGGGACGCCCGCCTATGACGGCAAGACCGGCAAGTTCAGCGGCCGCGCCGGTCTGGCCTATGAGTTCGCCAACGGCCTGACCCCCTATGTCAGCGCCTCCACCTTCTTCAACCCGGTGCTCGGCTCCTCGGCCGCCGTCGGCGTCTTCAAGCCGGAAAGCGGCCGCCAGTACGAGGTCGGCGTCAAGTACCGCCCCACCTGGATGGACGCGCTCTTCACCGCCGCCCTGTTCGACCTGACCCGCACCAACGTGGTGACCGGCGCCTTCAACGCCGAGACCCAGCTGGGCGAGGTCAATTCCCGCGGCATCGAGCTGGAGGCCAAGGCCAACATCACCCCCAGCCTGAAGGCCACCGCCTCCTTCACCGCGCTCGACCTCGACATCAAGAAGGACGCCAACCCGGCCCTGATCGGCAAGACGCCCTACATCGTGCCGCAGGTCCAGGGTTCGGCCTTCCTCGACTACACCTTCCGCGAAAGCCTGCTGAACGGGGTGTCGGTCGGCGGCGGCGTGCGCTATGTCGGGTCGTCCTGGGCCGACAACGAGAACACGCTGAAGGTCCCGGCGGCGACCGTCTTCGACGCGCGGGTCGGCTACAAGCGCGAGAATTGGGGCGCCAACCTGTCGGTCACCAACCTGTTCGACAAGGAATACGTCGCCAGCTGCCAGACCCAGTATTCCTGCGGCTATGCGGAGGGGCGGACCGCCCTGCTGACCCTCAACATGACCTGGTAACCCGATGCCCGGCCCGGACCAGACCCCCGCCCTTTACGAACTCGACGCCGTCGGATTTTCGGCTTCCGGCCGGCCGATCCTGTCGGACCTGTCGCTCCGGCTGGAGCAGGGGCGCATCTACGGGCTGGTCGGCCCCAACGGCTCCGGCAAGAGCACGCTGATCCGCATGCTCGCCCGCCAGCAGCCGCCGGGGGCCGGGCGCATCCGCTGCCTCGGCACCGAGATCGCCCGCATCGGCGAGCGCGACTTCGCCCGCACCGTCGCCTACATGCCGCAATTTACCCCGCCGGCGGAGGGCATGACGGTGCGCGAGCTGGTGGCGCTCGGCCGCTTCCCCTGGCACGGCGCGCTCGGCCGCTTCGGGGCGGAGGACGCTGCCAAGGTGGCGGAGGCGATTGCCGAAACCAACCTCGACGCCTTCGCCGACCGGCTGGTGGACAGCCTGTCCGGCGGCGAGCGGCAGCGTGTGTGGCTCGCCATGATGCTGGCGCAGGACACGCGCTGCCTGCTGCTGGACGAACCGACCTCGGCGCTCGACATCGCCAGCCAGGTCGAGATGCTGGGGCTGGTGCGCCGCCTCAGCCGCGCCCGCGGCATCGGCGCGGTAATCGTCCTGCACGATATCAACATGGCCGCCCGCGTCTGCGACGAAATCCTGGCGATGCGGGGCGGCGCGCTGATCGCGCAGGGAACGCCGGACGCCATCATGACCGGCGAGACGCTGGGCGCGATCTACCGCCTTGCCATGGGGATCGTCCCGCACCCGGTCACCGGTGACCCCATCGGCTACGTCCTGTGATGGCTGTGGCAAGGACGATATCGCGGCGCCACGCGCTGGGCCTGACCGCCGGGCTTGCATTGATGCCTCGCCTCGCGTGGGCCGGTGCGCCGCAACGGGTGGCGGTCATCGACTGGGCTCTGCTGGAAACGGTGCTGGCGCTGGGCGTGGTCCCGGTCGCCGCCACCGAGCTTCTGCAATTCCGCAAGACCGTCGTCGAGCCCGCGGTGCCGGATCCCGTCGCCGACATCGGATTGCGGGGAACACCGAATTACGAGGCGCTGAATCTCGCCGAACCGGACCTCATCCTCACCTCCAATTACTATGAAGGGCAGCGCGCCAGCCTGGAGCGGGTGGCGGAAACCGTGTCACTGTCGATCTACACGCCGAGTGTCCAGCCCTACGCCGCCGCTGCGGAAGCCGCCCTCACCCTCGGCCGGCTGCTCGGCCACGAGGCACGGGCGCAGGCCGTCGTCGACGACACGAAAGCGGAAATCGCCCGCCTGCGCGGGAGCCTGACCGGCATCGGCCGCCGGCCGGTCCTGGCGATCAATTTCGGCGACGCCCGCCATTTCCGCGCCTTCGGCACCGACAGCATGTTCGGCGACGTGCTCCGCCGGCTCGGCGTCGAGAATGGCTGGGCGGCGCAGTCCAGCTACAGCGCCACCGCCCCGGTCGGCATCGAGACGCTGGCCCGCTTCCCCGACGCCACCGTCATCGTCGTTCCGCCGGTTCCCGCCGACGCGGTGCGGACGCTGGCGGACAGCGCCCTGTGGCAGGCCCTGCCGATGGTGCGGGAAAGCCGTGTGGCGGTGATCGAGCCGGTCAACCATTTCGGCGGTCTGCCGGCCGCCCTGCGCTTCGCACGCCTCGCCACCGCCGCCCTTCTGCAAGGAAACGGCCATGGCTGAGCGCGCGCCGATGAACCGCATCCTGCTATGGGGCGGGCTGGCCCTGGTCGCCGCCTGCCTGTCCACCGTCCAGGTCGCGGGGCACCTCGCCTCGCCGCCGTCACCCGGCGGCAGCACCACAGGCGCCAACTGGCTCGACGCCATCATCCTCTATCACAGCGTCCTGCCGCGCATTGCCGTCTCGCTGGTCGCCGGGGCGGCGCTGGGACTGTCGGGGCTTCTGCTCCAGCGCGTCCTGCGCAATCCGCTGGCCGAGCCATCGACCCTTGGTGTATCCGCCGGGGCCCAACTCGCCATGACGGTCGGGCTGCTCTACGCCCCGGCGCTGATGGAGCAGGCGCGCGAGGGCGTGGCTTTGGCCGGCGGGCTGACTGTGGTCGGGCTGATCCTCGCCATGACTTGGCGGCGCGGGCTGGAGCCGGTCGCCGTGATCCTGGCCGGCATGATGGTCGCGCTGACCGCGACCATGGCCAGCGCCGCGCTGATCCTCGCCAACGGCGACTATCTGTTTTCGATCTTCATCTGGGGCGGCGGCGCACTGGCGCAGCAGAGCTGGGGCCCCACCCTGACCATCGCCCTGCGCCTGCTGGTCGGCATCGCCGCCGCCGTGCTGCTGATGCGCCCGCTGGCGATCCTCGGCCTGGACGATGCCAGCGCCCGCAGCCTGGGCGTCGCCCTCAACGCGACGCGCTTCGCCGTCATCGGCGTCGCGGTCTGGCTGGCGGCCAGCGTGACGGCGGAGGTTGGCGTGATCGGCTTCGTCGGTCTGGCCGCCCCCGCCCTGGCCCATCTCAGCGGCGCGCGCACCCAGGCGCACAAGCTGATCGCCGCTCCGCTGATCGGCGCCGTCCTGCTCTGGGTCACCGACGGGCTGGTGCAGCTGCTGGCCGGCGCCAACGGCGAACGGGTGCCGACCGGCGCCGCCACCGCCCTGCTGGGCGGCCCGCTGCTGCTGTGGCTTCTGCCGCGCCTGCGCATGTTCGAATGGCCGTCGCTGAGCAACCGCCCTGCTCCCTCGCGCCGCAGCCCCCGTCCCCGACTGCTGATCGGCCTGATCGCCCTGCTGGGCCTTGCCGCCATTGCCCTCGCGCTGACCGTCGGCTACGGCCCGGACGGCTGGTCGCTGGCGACCGGCTCCCTCTTCGACCGGCTGCTGGCATGGCGCGGGCCGCGGGTGGCAGTCGCGGCGGCGGCGGGCGCCATGCTGGCGGCGGCCGGAATGCTGTTGCAGCGCATCACCGCCAACCCGCTGGCCAGCCCGGAGATCCTCGGCGTCGGCACCGGATCGGGCGTCGGGCTGACCGCCGCGCTGTTCCTGGTCGCCGCCCCCGGCATCGGCCTGCAGATCGCGGCTTCCGCGGCGGGGGCGGTGCTGGTGCTGGCCGCCATGCTGGCGCTGTCGCTGCGCGCCGGCTTCGGGCCGGAGCGTCTGCTGCTGGCCGGCATCGCCATGAGCGCGCTGTGCAGCGCCGTCCTGACCGCCGTCATCGCCACCGGCACGCCCCAGGCCTTCACCCTGCTGCGCTGGCTGAGCGGGTCGACCAACGACGCCGGCCCTGCCGACGCGTGGTTCTGCGCGGGCGCCGCGGTACTGCTGCTGGCGGCCCTGCCGCTGGCCTCCCGCTGGCTGGAGATCCTGCCGCTCGGCGATGTCACCGCCCGGTCGGTCGGCCTGCCCGTGCAACGCTGCCGCATCCTTCTGGTCCTGTTCGCCGGCCTGCTCACCGCGGCGGCGGCGCTCTTCGTCGGGCCCTTGAGCTTCGTCGGCCTGATCGCCCCGCACCTCGCCCGGCTGGCCGGTCTCGGCCGCGCATTGGAGCAGGGCATCGGGGCCGTCCTGATCGGGGCTGCCCTGATGATGGTGTCGGATTGGCTGGCGCGAACCGTCGCCTTCCCGTATCAACTGCCGCTGGGATTGTTCGCCGCGCTGCTTGCCGGCCCCTACCTGATCTGGTTGCTCAGCCGGGCCGGCTCGCGCCCCGGCTAGCCCGTTCTGTTCCCCCGTGCCTATTCCCATTTTCAGTTCCGGAATGAGAAGAGCCATGCTCCGCCGCTTCCTCGCCTACTACCGTCCCTACAAGGGCCTGCTGATTCTCGACATTTCCTGCGCGATCCTGTCGGGACTGCTGGAGTTGGGCTTCCCGATGGCGGTGCGCGCCTTCGTGGACCGGCTGCTGCCCACCCAGGACTGGCCGCTGATCGTCGCCGCGACGGCGCTGCTGCTGGCGGTCTACATGGCGAATGGCGGGTTGATGGCCATCGTGACCTATTGGGGCCACAAGCTGGGCGTCAACATCGAGACGGAGATGCGGCGGAAGAGCTTCGACCATCTGCAGAAGCTCTCCTTCAGCTTCTACGACAACAACAAGACCGGCCATCTCGTCGGCCGCGTCACCCGCGACCTGGACGAGATCGGCGAGGTGGCGCACCACGGCCCCGAAGACCTGCTGATCGCGGTGATGACCTTCGTCGGCGCCTTCGCCCTGATGGCGGTGGTGCATCTGCCGCTGGCGCTGATCACCGCCGCGATCGTCCCGGTCATCGCCTGGCTGACCAGCCGCTATGGCGGGCGCATGACCAAGAATTGGCAGTCGCTCTATTCCCGCGTCGGCGACTTCAACGTCCGCATCGAGGAGAATGTCGGCGGCATGCGCGTCGTCCAGGCCTTCACCAACGAGGACCACGAGCGCAAGCTGTTCGCGGAGGACAACGACCGCTACCGCAAGACCAAGCTCGACGCCTACAAGATCATGGCGGCCTCGACGACGCTCAGCTACATGAGCATGCGGCTGATCCTGATCGTCGTCATGCTGACCGGCGCCCATTTCGTCCTGGTGGGGGAACTGACCCAGGGCGGGTTCTTCGCCTTCCTGCTGCTGGTCAACACCTTCTTCCGCCCGATCGAGAAAATCAACGCGGTCATCGAGACCTACCCGCGCGGCATCGCCGGCTTCCGCCGCTACACCGCCCTGCTCGACACCCAGCCCGACATCGAGGATGCCCCCAACGCCGTCCCGGCGCCACCGCTGAAGGGCGACATCCGCTTCACCGACGTGTCCTTCGGCTATGACGCCGCCCGCCCGGTCCTGAAGGGCGTCGACCTCGCCATCAAGGCCGGATCCACCGTCGCCTTCATCGGCCCGTCGGGCGCCGGCAAGACGACGATCTGCTCGCTTCTGCCGCGCTTCTACGAGATCACCGGCGGCACCATCACCATCGACAGCCTCGACATCCGCAGCATGACGCTGGCCTCGCTGCGCCGGCAGATCGGCATCGTCCAGCAGGACGTCTTCCTGTTCGGCGGCACGATCCGCGAGAACATCGCCTATGGCCGGCTGGGCGCCTCGGACGCCGAGATCACCGAAGCGGCGCGCCGCGCCCATCTCGACGGGCTGATCGCTTCGCTGCCGGAGGGGCTCGACACCATCATCGGCGAGCGCGGCGTGAAGCTGTCGGGCGGCCAGAAGCAGCGCCTGACCATCGCCCGCATGTTCCTGAAGAACCCGCCGATCCTCATCCTGGACGAGGCGACCTCGGCGCTCGACACCCGGACGGAGCGGGAAATCCAGAAATCCCTGATGGAGCTGGCGGAAGGGCGGACGACCCTGATCATTGCCCACCGGCTGGCGACCATCCGCAATGCCGACGAGGTCTATGTCGTCGGCGCCGAAGGCGGCATCCAGCGCATCACCCACGAGGAGTTGGCCGCCCACGGCTGAAAGCCCGCAAATGCAGGGGGGCGAGCGCCGCCCCCCTTCCCGCAGGGTCGCCGTGGATTCAGGAACTCCATCTCCATCAATCCACCAATCCAGTGCGCAAATCTGGATTGCATTGGAACAGAGCCCACGCAGCAGGCATCAATCCTCGGTTTTAGTCGGTACAATGACCGGCAGGATTTGCGTATGGACCGGCTACGATCCATACATCCGATTCATCCGAATTCTCTCGGATTCATACCAACGCAACCCTTTATCCCTGCATGGAAGTCTTCGTACCATCCGCCTGATCCAGCGATGATGACGGGTTTTCATGCAACAGATAAACAAAACTGTTTCCTTCACAGCCGGCGGCCTGATTCTCCTGTTCGTTGCTCTGGCTGCGTTGTTTACCGAGCCGTTCGGCTCCCGTGTCTCGGAGATGCAGGCATTTGTCGTCGGCAACTTCGGCTGGTTCTATGTGCTTGCGGTCGCAGGTTTCCTGCTGTTCGTCCTGTGGCTCTTCTTCAGCCCTTACGGCGCAATAAAGCTGGGTCATGACGATGACGAACCGGAATTCAGCTACCCGTCCTGGTTCGCCATGCTGTTCAGCGCCGGGATGGGCATCGGGCTGCTGTTCTACGGCGTCGCCGAGCCGATGCTGCATTTCTCCAATCCGCGCGTGGGCGAGGCGGGAACTCCTGATGCCGCACGCGAGGCGATGAACCTCGCATTCCTCCACTGGGGACTGCACGCCTGGGCGATCTACATCGTCGTCGGGCTGTCCCTCGGTTACTTCGCCTACCGCCACGACCTGCCCCTGACCGTACGGTCGGCGCTCTATCCGCTGCTGGGCGACCGCATCCGCGGCTGGCCGGGCCATATCGTCGACATCATCGCCATCTTCGGCACCCTGTTCGGCATCGCGACCTCGCTGGGGCTCGGCGTCATGCAGATCAATGCCGGCTTCGCCTATCTCGGCCTGCTCGACGTCGGTCTGATGCAGCAGATCGTCCTGATCGCCGTCATCACGGTGGTGGCCACGGCCTCCGCCGCCAGCGGGGTCGGGCGGGGGATCCGCCGTTTGAGCGAACTGAACATGCTGGCGGGCGTGCTGCTGCTGGCCTTCGTCTTCCTGCTGGGTCCGACGGTGTTCCTGCTGTCGACGCTGGTGGAAAGCATCGGCCGCTACCTGTGGACGCTGCCCTACACCAGCTTCCGCACGCTGCCTTATGCCGGGGCGGAGTGGCAGGCGAGCTGGACGATGTTCTATTGGGGCTGGTGGATCTCCTGGGCGCCCTTCGTCGGCATGTTCATCGCCCGCGTGTCGCGCGGCCGCACCATCCGCGAATTCATCGGCGGCGTGCTGTTCGCGCCGGTGGCCCTGACCATGCTGTGGTTCATCGTGTTCGGCGAAACGGCGATCCATATCGAGATGTTCGAAGGCGGCGGCATGGCCGCGGCGGTGGCCGACAGCGTGCCGACCGCCCTGTTCGTCATGCTGGACCGGCTGCCGCTCAGCACCATCACCTCCGCCATCGCCACGCTGATGGTTGTCACCTTCTTCGTCACCTCCGCCGATTCCGGCGCGATGGTCATCGACATCATCGGCTCAGGCGGCAATCAGGATCCACCGATCGCCACGCGCATCTTCTGGGCCCTGTTGTCGGGCGTGGTCGCGGCAGTGCTCCTGCTGGTCGGCGGACTCCAGGCCCTGCAAACCGCGGCGGTCACCACGGCGCTGCCCTTCGCGTTCGTCATGGTGTTGATGTGCGTCGGTCTCGTCGTCAGCCTTCAGAGCGAGCGGAAGGTCGATCCCGGCAGACGCACCGCCCGCGTGACGTCGGGCACGACCGCTCCGTCCGCCGCCGCCGGTGCCGGGGACTGGCGGCAGGGGCTCTCCGCCGTTCTCGGCCGCAAGAGCGGACAGGCGGCGGTTCCGCCGGGCGCCGGGGCGGCAAGGCGGAACGTGACGCGCTTCATCGCCGACGAGGTGCTGCCGGCCCTGCGCGACATCGCGGAGGAGCTGGAACGGAGCGGGCGCGCCACTGAGATCGACACCGGCCCCTTCAGCGCCGGAATCGCCGTGCTGCGGGACGGACAGGAGGAGTTCTCCTACGAGATCCGCGCCCGCGCCTATCATCCGATGAGCTTCGCCTTCTCGGGCATCGAGAAGGACAGCGAACCCTGGCAGACGCGGGCCGAGGTCATCCTGCGGGGCGGCCTGCACAAGTCGCTTGGGCCGGAACGGATGAACCGCGACGCCATCCTGCATGATTTCGTCCGCGAATACGGCAAATGGATGGGCTGGTGAGGACGGCCGTTCAGGCCGCCCGCACGTGGCGCAGGAACTCTTCCGCCTGATCGCGAAGCGCCATCGCCTGCCGGCCGAGATCGGCGGCGGCGGCGCGGACCTCCGACGCCATCGTCCCGGTCTCATGCGCGGATTGGGAGACCTCACGGATGTTGTCGGTAACCTCGGCTGTCCTGTCGGCGGCGCGCTGGACCGAGCGGGCGATGTCGGCGGTGGTGACGCCCTGATGATCGGCGGAGACGGCGATGCGGCCGACCAGATCGCTGACCGACAACACGGTGCGCCCGATCCCCTCGATGGCTTCCACGGCATGGCCGGTCACCGCCTGGATTTCCGCCACCTGCCGGGCGATGTCGTCGGTGGCGCGCGCGGTCTGGTTCGCCAGCGTCTTCACCTCGCCGGCGACCACGGCGAAGCCCTTGCCGGCCTCCCCCGCCCGCGCGGCTTCGATGGTGGCGTTCAGCGCCAGCAGGTTGGTCTGGCCGGCGATGTCCTGGATCAGGGTCACCACCTCGCCGATCTTGCCGGCCGCCGCCGCCAGCCCGTCCATCGTCCGGTTGGTGCGCGTCACCTCCTCCACCGCGTTGCGGACCATGCGGGCCGATTCCTCGACCTGCCGGCTGACTTCGCCGATGGAGATGCTCAGCTCTTCCGAAGCTCCGGCGACGGTGCGGACGTCGTCGCTCGCCTCGCCCGCGGCGCTGCTGACGGCGTCGGCGCGGACGCTGCCGGTCTCGGCGATGTCGTGCAGGCGCTGGGCGTTGGCCTGCAGCTGCGTGGTGGTGGCGCTCAGAACCTCGACGACGCTCAGCAGCGCCCCTTCGAAGGACTGCGCCACCGCGTCCATCGCCTTGCGGCGTTCCTCGACGGACCGGGCACGTTCCTCTGCCTGGGCCTCGTGCAGCTTGGCGACTTCCAGCGCGTTGTCCTTGAACACGCTGAGCGCCTTCGCCATGCCGCCGATCTCGTCCCTGCGGCCCAGCGCAGGGATGGCAACCGACAGGTTGCCGCGCGCCAGGTCCTCCATGGCGCCGCGGATGCCCGACAGCGGCCGGAACATGCGCCGGGCCAGCAGCAGGCAGCAGGCGGCGACCAGCAGGGTCACGGCGCCGCTGATGGCGGCGATCATCGTCTGGGTGTCGCGGATGGTCGCGAAGAACTCCGCCTTCGGAATGCCGACATAGAGCACGCCGACCACGCGCCCGTCCGCCGCCTTGATCGGGTCGTAAGCGGTGTAGAAAGGCGTGCCGAGGATTTCCGCCTGTCCGCGATAGGGCACGCCGCGCCCCAGCACCGCGTCATGGACCGGCCCCTTCGCCAGCGTGGTGCCGACCGCGCGGCTGCCGTCCGGCTTCAGCACATTGGTGGAAACGCGCCGGTCGCCCATGAACAGGGTCGCCGTGCCGCCGACCAGCCGCTTGACCCGGTCCACCGGCTCGAGGAAGTCGTTCAGGGCGCGGTCGCCGGCATAAAGCTTGCCGTCGCGCACATCGAACGCCTGCCCGTACTGGTTCAGCACGTCCCAGGCCACGCGCATATTGGTTTCCTGCCGCTCCATCGCCACCCGTTCGGCATAGCGGGTCAGCAGCAACTCGTTGACACCGAACGTGGCGAAGGCAAGCAACAGCAATCCGCCACCGCAGAGCATCACCGTTTTGGCCGCAAGAGAGAATGTCTTCATCGCCTCACCCACCACCGACTTTCCCAAACCCCCATGTCTAGTTCTTGTTTTTGGGGGAGCCGCCCTAAAAGGCATCCGCATGAACTAGGGAAAACAGTCCAAACAGTTAAGGAAGCGTTATTGGGACATCCAAATTCGTCTTTTGGTATTTGGATCAGCCATACGGATTGATTGAAGACTGACGATCGCCGGAAACAACTTGCGGCCCAACGGCACATATTTGTTCCCGGTTTTTCGAAGTACATTGCAAACCTTGCTGCTATGCGCGGAAAAACGTGGAGTTCCGTCCTCGCGGCAAAAGACCGGACACGCGCCGCCGTCATATAGTAAAAAAGTTATATTACTTTGAGTGTCGTGTAGCTGCCGAGGTCGCCGGTGTCGGGCGGTGAGACCGAAGCCTACAGCCGATCTATATTTCCGGGGGTCGCGTCCACTGTCGCTTTTATATGCGGTGCAGCCGTCTTCTCAGTGGATTCCGGCCATCGGCCGGCCGCTGGTTGGCGAGGCCGTCATGCAAGGAAAACTCCCCCGCACGCTGCTGGACCGGGCCTTGCCCTATCCGGCGCCGGTGGAAGGACGGGAACCGCGGGAAGCGGCCGACCTGTCCTTCGAGGCCCCACCCTCCCCCCGTGAGGTGTTGGGCGAGGCGGCGCTCACCATCGCCGCCTTCCTTCTGATCGCGCTGGCCCTGCAGATGCTGGCCGTCTGGGGCGGCACCTGACCGGGGCGGCTTGCGGCATATACGGCCTCTATATTCTCCGGCATCGCCAGCCCCCATCGAATTTATACGCGGCTCCGGCGCACCCTTGCAGGGTCGGACCACCCCCGCCGCACAACAGGCGGAGGAATGCCCCGGCCCTGTTCCTCCCGCCTCATGCCGTGGCACCGGCTTTGCCCCGGTGCCACGGCCGGGGGCCAGGGGACAGCGCAACTTCGGAGACCCGAACCCATGCTCGACCTTCTGTTCCTGGCCGTCACCGTCGGCTTCTTCGCCGCGACGGTGGCCTATGTCCACGCCTGCGATCGGCTGTGAGGAGAGCGGCGCCATGACCCTCGACTATGCCTTGGCCGGCCTCGTGACCGCCGGGCTGCTGGCCTATCTGGTCTATGCCCTCGTCCGCCCCGAACGGTTCTGAGGAGTTTCCCCCATGACCGTCAACGGCTGGATTCAAATCCTGGTCTTCATCGCCCTGGTCGTCGCGGTGACGCGGCCCCTGGGCGGCTTCATGACGCGCGTCTTCACCGGCGAGCGCACCCTGCTCTCCCCCGTCATCGGACCCGTCGAGCGCGGGCTCTACCGGCTGGCCGGCGTCGACGAGCGCACCGAACAGCATTGGGTGAGCTACGCCGTGTCGATGCTGCTGTTCAGCGCCGCCGGCATGCTGCTGCTCTACGCCCTGCAACGGCTGCAGTTTGTCCTGCCGCTGAACCCGCAGGGCATGGCGGCGGTGCCCGCCGACCTCGCCTTCAACACGGCAGCCAGCTTCACCACCAACACCAACTGGCAGAATTATGGGGGCGAGACCACCATGGGCCATCTGGTCCAGATGGCGGGTCTGACCTTCCACAACTACGTCTCCGCCGCCACCGGCATCGCGCTGGCCGTTGCGCTGGTCCGCGGCTTCGCCCGCGCGTCGGCCCGCACCATCGGCAATTTCTGGGTCGACCTGACCCGTGCGACCCTCTACGTCCTGCTGCCGATCTGCCTCGTCTACGCCGTCTTCCTGGTGTGGCAGGGCGTGCCGCAGACGCTGGCCGGATCCGTGGACGCCACCACGCTGGAAGGGGTGAAGCAGACCATCGCACTCGGCCCCGTCGCCTCGCAGGAGGCGATCAAGTTGCTGGGCACCAACGGCGGCGGCTTCTTCAACGCCAACTCCGCCCACCCCTTCGAGAACCCCAACGCCCTGACCAACCTGCTGGAGATGCTGTCGATCTTCGCGATCGGCGCCGGCCTGACCAACCTGTTCGGCCGCATGGTCGGCGACGAGCGGCAGGGCTGGGCGATCCTGGCCGCCATGGGGCTTCTCTTCGTCGCCGGCGTCTCCATCGCCTATTGGGCGGAGGCGCAGGGCAATCCGGCCTTCGCCGCGCTGGGCATCGACGGCGGCGCCGGCAACATGGAGGGCAAGGAGACCCGCTTCGGCATCGCCGCGACCGCCCTGTTCGCCACCGTCACCACCGCCGCCTCCTGCGGCGCGGTGAACGCCATGCATGACAGCTTCATGCCCTTGGGCGGCATGGTGCCGATGATCAACATGATGCTGGGCGAGATCATCGTCGGCGGCGTCGGCGCCGGTCTCTACGGCATGCTGCTGTTCGCCATCGTCGCGCTGTTCGTCGCCGGGCTGATGGTCGGCCGCACGCCGGAGTATCTGGGCAAGAAGCTGGAGGCGAAGGAGGTCAAGATGACCATGCTCGCCATCCTCTGCCTGCCGCTGATGATGCTGGGCTTCACCGCCGCCGCCGTGGTGCTCGACACCGGCACCGCGTCGATGGCCAATGCCGGCCCGCACGGCTTCTCCGAAGCGCTCTACGCCTATGTCTCGGGTGCCGCCAACAACGGCAGCGCCTTCGGCGGGCTCAGCGGCAACACGCCCTGGTACAACGTCACCATCGCCATCGCCATGCTGGTCGGCCGCTTCCTGGTCATCGTGCCGATGATGGCGATCGCCGGCTCGCTGGCCGCCAAGACGCGGGCCACGGCGTCGGCCGGCACCTTCCCCACCCATGATGGGCTGTTCGTCGGGCTGCTGGTCGGCGTCATCCTGATCGTCGGCGGCCTCACCTTCTTCCCGGCTCTCGCCCTCGGCCCGGTGGTCGAGCATCTGGCGATGAGCGCCGGCACCCTCTTCTGATCGGGAACGATCCCATGCACGCCAATAACAAACGGTCCGGCCGCACACCAGCAAGATCGGCGGCGAGCACGCTGCTCGACCCCGCCATCCTGCTGCCGGCCATCGGCGGTTCCTTCGCCAAGCTCGCCCCCCGCCAGATGATCCGCAACCCGGTGATGTTCTGCGTCGAGGTGGTGGCCGCGCTGACCACCCTGCTGGTCCTGCGTGACGCGATCACGGGGGCCGGCGTGAGCGGCTTCGCAATCCAGATCGTCGTCTGGCTGTGGTTCACCCTGGTCTTCGCCAACTTCGCCGAGGCGGTGGCCGAAGGCCGCGGCAAGGCCCAGGCCGCCAGCCTGCGCAAGACCCGCACCGAGACCACCGCCAAGAAGCTGGAAAACGGCACGATCCACAGCGTGCCCGCCACCGCGCTCAAGACCGGCGACCTCGTGCTGGTGGAGGCCGGCGACATCATTCCGTCCGACGGCGAGGTGGTTGAGGGTGTCGCGTCGGTCAACGAGGCCGCCATCACCGGCGAATCCGCCCCCGTCATCCGCGAAAGCGGCGGCGACCGCTCCGCCGTCACCGGCGGCACACAGGTGATCTCCGACCACATCAAGGTCCGCATCACCGCCGCCCCCGGCTCCACCTTCCTCGACCGCATGATCTCGCTGGTGGAGGGCGCCCAGCGCCAGAAGACGCCCAACGAGATCGCGCTGAACATCCTGCTGGCCGGATTGACCATCGTCTTCGTCATCGCGGTGGCGACGATCCCCAGCTTCGCCGCCTATGCCGGCGGGTCGGTCGGCGTGCTGGTTCTGGTGGCGCTGTTCGTCACGCTGATCCCCACCACCATCGGCGCGCTGTTGTCTGCCATCGGCATCGCCGGCATGGACCGTCTGGTCCGCTTCAACGTGCTCGCCATGTCCGGCCGCGCGGTGGAAGCGGCGGGCGACGTCGACACGCTGCTGCTCGACAAGACCGGCACCATCACGCTCGGCAACCGTCAGGCCGCCGAGTTCCTGCCGGTCGCCGGTGTCGGCGAGCAGGAGTTGGCCGACGCCGCCCAGCTCGCTTCGCTGGCCGACGAGACGCCGGAAGGCCGCTCCATCGTCGTGCTCGCCAAGCAGGAGTACGGTATCCGCGCCCGCGCCATGGAGGAGATGCAGGCGATCTTCGTTCCCTTCACCGCCCAGACCCGCATCAGCGGCATTGACACCGGCGGCACGGTGATCCGCAAGGGCGCGGTCGACGCGGTGCTTGCCCATGTGAACGGAGCGCAGCGCGTGGCGGTCTCCGGCGGTCGGGGCGTGACGACCTTGCATCCGGGGGCCAGCGCCGCCGAGCGCGAACTCCTCGCCCTTGCCGAACGGGTCGCCAAGTCCGGCGGCACGCCGCTGGCGGTGGCGCGCGACGGCCGGCTGCTCGGCATCATCCACCTGAAGGACATCGTCAAGGGCGGCATCCGCGAGCGCTTCGCCGCCCTGCGCCAGATGGGCATCCGCACGGTGATGATCACCGGCGACAACCCGATGACCGCCGCCGCCATCGCCGCGGAGGCCGGGGTGGACGACTTCCTCGCCCAGGCCACCCCGGAAGCCAAGCTGCAGCTGATCCGTGACGAGCAGGCGAAGGGCAAACTGGTCGCCATGTGCGGCGACGGCACCAACGACGCCCCGGCGCTGGCCCAGGCCGATGTCGGCGTGGCGATGAACACCGGCACGGTGGCGGCGCGCGAGGCCGGCAACATGGTCGATCTCGACAGCGACCCGACCAAGCTGATCGAGATCGTCGAGATCGGCAAGCAGCTGCTGATGACCCGCGGCGCGCTGACCACCTTCTCCATCGCCAACGACGTGGCGAAGTATTTCGCCATCATCCCCGCCATGTTCCTCGCCTTCTATCCGCAGCTCCAGGCGCTGAACGTGATGGGGCTGCACAGCCCGGAAAGCGCCATCCTGTCGGCGATCATCTTCAACGCGCTGATCATCGTCGCTCTGATCCCGCTGGCTTTGCGCGGCGTGCGCTACCGCGCGGTGGGCGCCGCCTCCCTGCTCCGCCGCAACCTGCTGATCTACGGGTTGGGCGGGCTGGTGGTGCCCTTCGCCGGCATCAAGGCCATCGACCTGACCGTCACCGCCCTCGGGCTCGTGTAAGAGGACCCCACCCATGTTGAAGGAACTGCGTCCCGCCCTGGTGATGACCGCCGCGCTGGCGGTCGTCACCGGCCTCGCCTACCCGCTCGCCGTCACCGGCATTGCCCAGGCCGTCTTCCCGCATCAGGCCAACGGCAGCCTGATCGAACGGAGCGGAACGGTGATCGGCTCCGAACACATCGGGCAGAACTTCACTGCCGACCGCTACTTCCACCCGCGCCCTTCGGCGACCGCCGAGACCTCCTACAACGCCGCCAGCTCGGGCGGCTCCAACCTCGGCCCGACCAGCAAGGCGCTGGTCGAGCGCGTGCAGACCGAGACCGAAGGGCTGAAGGCGGAGAATCCCGGCAAGCCGGTCCCGGTGGATCTGGTGACGGCCTCGGGCAGCGGCCTCGACCCCGACCTGTCGCCGGCCGCCGCCGACTTCCAGGTGCCGCGCGTCGCGAAGGCCCGCGGCCTGTCGGAGGACGCCGTGCGCAAGCTGGTCGCCGACACCACCGAGCCGCGACCGTTGGGTCTCCTCGGAGAGCCGACCGTCAACGTGCTTGCGCTCAATCTAGCCTTGGACAGGGCCGCAACGGCCCGCTAGAGATCCGGCGGAGCGGTGGAGGCGGAACCGGATGACCGACGACCAGGGCGGGCGCGACCAGCGGCCATCGCCGGACGCGCTGCTGCGGCAGGCGGAGCGAGAGGGGCGCGGGCGGCTGAAGATCTTCCTCGGCGCCGCCCCCGGCGTGGGAAAGACCTTCGCCATGCTGTTGACCGCCCAGGCCAAGCGGCGCGACGGCGCCGACCTCGTCGTCGGCGTGGTGGAAACCCACGGCCGCGCCGACACCGAGGCGCTGGTCGCCGGGCTGGAGGTCATCCCCCGCCGCACCGTCCGCCACAAGGGCCATGCGCTGGCCGAAATGGACCTGGACGCCATCCTCGCCCGCCGGCCGAAGATCGTGCTGGTGGACGAGCTGGCCCACACCAACGCCCCCGGCAGCCGCCACGCCAAGCGATACCTCGACGTTCAGGAACTTCTGGATGCCGGCATCGACGTCTACTCCACGCTGAACATCCAGCATGTCGAAAGCCTGAACGACGTCGTCGCCAAGATCACGCGCGTCCGCGTGCGCGAAACGGTGCCGGATTCCGTCATCGACCGCGCCGACGACATCGAGGTCATCGACATCACGCCGGAGGACCTGATCCAGCGCCTGAAGGAGGGCAAGGTCTATGTCCCCCGCACGGCGGAACAGGCGATCCGCCATTACTTCTCCCCCGGCAACCTGACTGCGCTGCGCGAGCTGGCGCTGCGCCGCACCGCCGACCGGGTGGACGAACAGCTGCTCACCCACATGCAGGCCCACGCCATTTCCGGCCCCTGGGCGGCGGGGGAGCGGCTGCTGGTCTGCATCGACCAGGATGCCAGCGGCGGCGCGCTGGTCCGCTACGCCCGCCGGCAGGCGGAGCGGCTGCGCGCCCGCTGGGGCGCCATCCATGTCGAGACCAGCGGCGACCTCCGCCTGAGCGAGGCGGAGCGCGACCGCATCGCCGACACGTTGCGCCTTGTCGAACGGCTGGGCGGGGAGGCGGTGACGATCCCCGGCCGCGATGTCGCCGACGCGGTGGTGGAGTATGCCCGCGCCAACAACATCACCCATCTCGTCATCGCCAAGTCGGGCCGCCCGCGCTGGTCGGAGTTTCTGCACGGATCGGTGGCGCACAGCCTGATCCGCCGGGCCGGCGACATCAGCGTCCACGTCATCGCCGCCGCCAACCCCGGCGCCAATCCCGGCGACGTGGTGCCGCCCAAGACGGTGCGCACCGAAACGGATGGGCGATGGTCCTTCCACGGCCTGCCCTATCTGGCGGCCACCGGCTATGTCGCGGCGGCGCTGGGACTGGGCCACCTGCTGCATCTGGCGCTGGGGCTCAGCAACATCGCGCTGGTCTTCCTCACCGCCGTTCTCGCCAGCGCCGTCACCGGCGGGTTGGGGCCGTCGCTCTATGCCTGCGTCGCCAGCGTGCTGGCCTTCAACTATTTCTTCCTGCCGCCGCTCTACACATTCACGATTTCCGATCCCGAGAACATCGTAGCATTGCTGGTCTTCGCCGTCGTCGCGGCCATCGCCAGCAACCTGACCGCCCGCGTCCGCGCCCAGGCGCTGACCGCGCGCCAGCGCGCCAAGACCACCGAGGATCTCTATCAGTTCAGCCGCAAGCTGGCCGGCGTCGTCACGATGGACGACCTGCTGTGGGCCACCGCCTATCAGATCGCGGCGATGCTGAAGGTGCATGTCGTCCTTCTCATGCCCGACGGCGACAAACAGGGAGAGCGCCTGACCGTTCGCGCCGGCTACCCGCCAGAGGATGTGCTGGAGGAGGCCGACCTCGCCGCCGCGATGTGGAGCTGGCAGAACAACAAGCCCGCCGGCCGCGGCGCCGACACGCTGCCCGGCGCCCGCTGGCTGTTCCTGCCGATGCGGACCGGTCGCGGCACGGTGGCGCTGGTGGGGGTCGATACCGGCGGCGGCGAGCGTGGCCGGAAAAGCGGCCTGCTCTCCCCCGACCAGCGCCGGCTTCTCGACGCCCTCGGCGATCAGGCGGCGCTTGCCATCGAACGGGTGATGCTGGCCGAGGATGTCGACCGCGCCAAGCTGGCGGCGGAGACCGAACGGCTGCGCTCCGCCCTGCTCACCTCGATCTCGCACGACCTGCGCACGCCGCTGGCCTCCATCCTGGGATCGGCCACCAGCCTGACCCGTTACGGCACCACGCTGGACGAAGCCGGGAGGCTCGATCTCGCCACCAACATCCAGGAGGAGGCGGAACGGCTGAACCGCTTCATCGCCAATCTGCTGGACATGACGCGCCTGGAATCGGGCGCGGTCCGCCCGCGCAGCGGCCCGGTCGATCTGTCGGAACTGGTCGGCAGCGCGCTGGAGCGCACCGGGCGAATCCTCGCCGGCCACAGCGTGGAGGTGGACCTCGCCCCCGACCTGCCGATGGTGGATCTCGATCCCGTGCTGTTCGAACAGGTGCTGTTCAACCTGCTGGACAATGCGGCCAAATACGCCCCCGTCGGCAGCCGGGTGACGGTGCGGGCCAGACGGCTGGGCGATGCGGTCGAAGTCCAATTGATGGATGAGGGCAACGGCATCCCGCCCGCCGATGTGGACCGCATCTTCGACAAGTTCTACCGTGTGCATGCCCAGGACCGGCAGCGCGCCGGCACCGGGCTGGGGCTGGCGATCTGCCGCGGCTTCGTCGAGGCGATGGGGGGCACCGTCACCGCCGGCAACCGCCGCGACCGCTCCGGCGCCGTCTTCACTCTGACCATTCCCGCCGCGGCCGACCTGCCGGCCCTGGAGGACAGCAGCTTATGACCCAGCCCTCCGCCCCCTTGCGCGTCCTGGTCGTCGACGACGAGCCGCCGATCCGCCGCTTCCTGCGCACCAGCCTGTCGGCCCAGGGCTACGACATCGTTGAGGCGGAGGACGGCGATGCCGCGCTGAAGGAAATCCGCCGCCGCGCGCCGGACCTTCTGGTGCTCGACCTCGGCCTGCCGGGCATCGACGGTCTGGAGGTGATCCGCCGCCTGCGCGGCGCGGAGCCGGGTTCACCCGGCACCGCCCTGCCGATCATCGTTCTGTCCAGCCGGGTGGACGAGGCCGGCAAGGTGGAGGCGCTCGACCTCGGCGCCGATGATTACGTCACCAAGCCCTTCGGCATGGACGAGCTGCTGGCCCGCATCCGCGCCGCCCTGCGCCACCGCCTTCAGCGCCAGGGCGAGCGCCCGGTCTTCCGCAGCGGCGACCTGACGGTCGACCTCGTCCGCCGCATCGTCACCGTCCGCGGCGCGGAGGTGAAGCTGTCGCCGCGCGAATACGACCTGCTGCGCCTGCTGGTCGCCCATGCCGGCAAGGTGCTGACCCACCGCATGATCCTGAACGAGGTCTGGGGCGGCGAGACCGACATCCAGTACCTGCGCATCTACATCCGCCAGCTGCGCCAGAAGATCGAGGCCGAACCCGACCGCCCGCAGCATATCCTGACCGAAACCGGCGTCGGCTACCGGCTACGGGCGGGGGAGTGAGGGGAGGTCACGCCGCCTCCCCCACCGGGGCCGGCTTGGCGGCGCGCAGGATCATGCCGAACAGGTCGCGCGGCTCGTCCGGGTCGGCCAGCATGTCCAGATTCTCGTACAGCCCCGTCCCCGCCACCTTGTCGCGGACATAGCGCAGGGCGGAGAAGTCCTCCGTCGCGAAGCCGACCGAATCGAACAGGGTGATCTGCCGCGCGTCGCGCCGGCCGACCGCCTGACCGGTCATCACCGTCCACAGTTCCGTCACCGGATGGTCGGGGGCCAGCTGCTGGATCTCGCCCTCGATCCGCGTCTGCGGCGGATACTCCACGAAGATGTCCGACCGCAGCAGGATGTCGCGGTGCAGTTCCGTCTTGCCGGGACAGTCGCCGCCGACCGCGTTGATGTGCACGCCGGCTCCGACCATGTTGTCGGTCAGGATGGTCGCATACTGCTTGTCCGCCGTGACCGTGGTGATGATCTGCGCGCCCTCCACCGCTTCCTCGGTCGATTTGCACGCCGTGATTTCGAATCCCTGGTCGCGCAGGTTGCGCACGCATTTCTGCGTCGCCGCCGGATCGATGTCGTAGAGCCGCAGCTTGCCTATCCCCAGCAGCGCCTTGAAGGCCAGCGCCTGGAACTCCGCCTGGGCGCCGTTGCCGATGATCGCCATGCAGGTCGCATCCTTCGGCGCCAGATGCTTGGCGGCGACGGCAGAGGTGGCGGCGGTGCGCAGCGCCGTCAAGATGGTCATCTCCGTCATCAGCACCGGATAGCCGTTGCCGACATCGGCCAGCACACCGAAGGCGGTGACGGTCTGACGCCCCTCCCGCGTGTTCTTCGGATGGCCGTTCACATATTTGAAGCCATAGGTGCGGCCGTCGCTGGTCGGCATCAGCTCGATCACGCCCTCCGCGCTGTGGGAGGCGACGCGCGGCGTCTTGTCGAAGCTCTCCCAGCGGCGGAAATCCTCCTCCACATAGGCCGACAGCTCGGTCAGGAAGCGCTCCACGCCGATGTGCAGCACCAGCTTCATCATATGATCGACGCTGACGAAGGGAACGAGGTTCAGGTTCGGGATCATTGTCTAACGCTCCAATCGGTCAGAAGCTTCGGGTCGGGTAATCGAGAACGCGGCGCCCCATCAGGCTCGCCAGCAGTTCCACCATCAAGGTCGCGGTGCGCCCGCGCTCGTCCAGGAAGGGGTTCAGTTCCACCAGATCGACGCTGCTGACCATGCCGGTGTCGTGCAGCATCTCCATCACCAGATGCGCCTCGCGGAAGGTGGCGCCGCCGGGGACCGTGGTGCCGACGCCGGGGGCGATGCCGGGATCGAGGAAATCGACGTCCAGGCTGACATGCAGCAGCCCATCCGCCTCGACCACCCGCTGCAGGAACGGGCGAAGGAGGGAGACGATCCCATGCTCGTCGATCTTGCGCATATCGTGCACGGTGATGCCGGAGGTCTCCAGCGCCCGCCGTTCGGCCGGATCCACGCTGCGGATGCCCATCATGCAGACATTGTGGGGGTCGAGCCGCGCCGGCGGCGACGGGAAAAAGCCGTCGAAGCCGGCGCGGCCGGTGGCATAGGCCATCGGCACGCCATGCAGGTTGCCGCTCTCCGTCGTCTCCAGCGTGTGGAAATCCGGGTGCGCGTCCAGCCACAGGACGAACAGCGGACGCCGCATCTCGGCGGCACGCTGCGCCAGCCCGGTCAGGGTGCCGGCGGCAAGGCTGTGGTCGCCGCCCATGAAGATCGGCATGGCGTCCTGCCCGGCGCTCGCCTCATACGCCACCTTCGACAGCGCGGCGGTCCAGCCCGCCACCTCCGGCAGCAGCTTCAGCGCCGCGTTGCCATGCGCCATCGGCTTCTGTGGCACAGGTGCCACGTTGCCGAGGTCGGCGACGCTGTGCCCCAGCTCGGACAGCGCCCGCGCAATGCCCGCGGTCCGGTAGGCGCTCGGCCCCATCTCGCAGCCGAGGCGCCCCGCTCCGTCCTGCACCGGCACGCCGACCAGCCGGCACTGCTTCGTCTTTGTCTTCTGGTAGGACATTGTTCGGTCTCTTGCCTGTTCCTCTCACCAGCAAATCACAGGCGCGTGGCGGAACGGACAGGGCAATTTGACAATAGTCGCCATCCGGCCTACCAAACTGAACAGCCAAGCTTACCAAACTGGCGGAAACCGGTGAATATGACCCTGGACCAGCTGGACGAGAAGCTGATCACCCTGCTGCGCCATGACGGACGCCGCAGCATTTCCGACCTCGCCATCGAACTGGGCGTGTCGCGGGCGACGGTGCGCGGGCGGATGGAGCGGCTGGAGGCGTCCGGCATCATCATCGGCTACACCGTCATCCTGCGCGCCGACACGGTGGAGGCACCGGTGCGCGGCATCATGCTGATCGAGGTGGAGGGGCAGGCCACCGACCGGGTGGTGCGCACGCTCAGCGGCTTCCCCGAAATCATGGAGATCCACAGCACCAACGGACGCTGGGACCTGATCGTGGAGCTTTCCGCCGCAAGCCTGCCGGAATTCGATGCGATCCTGCGCCGCATCCGCCTGATCCCCGGCATCACCACCAGCGAGACGAACCTTCTGCTGAACACCCCGCGCAGCACCCGCGCCCGTCTGTAGGCCTTTCCCGCCCACGAACAGTCAGCGGTTCCAACGGGCTGCGCCATGGAAACGCAGGGGCTCCCGCCATCGCGGGGGTGACGGCCGGCGGAGGCCTGCGCCAAAGTCCGGGCGCTTCGCTGACGGCAAGGGGGCGGACAGCCGGTGCCGGGCAGCACAATGAATGGAAGGAACAAGCCGATGAAGAAGATCCTTATGGCGCTGGTGCTGGGTGCGCTGGCGACCGGGACCGCCGGCGTCACCATGGACCACCCCGCCGCCGCCAAGGACGCGAAGAAGATCCGCATCGCGTCGGAAGGCTCCTTCGCCCCGTGGAACGGCATGGATTCGTCGGGCAAGCTGGTCGGCTTCGAGATCGACCTCGCCTGGGATCTGTGCAAGCGCATGGAAGCGGAGTGCGAACTGATCGCCCAGGATTGGGACGGCATGATCCCGTCGCTGCAGCAGGGCAAGATCGACGCCATCATGGCCGGCATGACCATCACGGACGAGCGCAAGAAGGTCATCGCCTTCGCCGGTCCCTACGGCACCGAACAATCGACCTTCGCCGTGATGAAGTCCTCCAAGCTGAACGGTGCAGCCTTCGGCGCCGAGCGCATCGACCTCGCCGACGAGGCCGGCAGCAAGGCCGCGCTCGCCAAACTGGCGGAGCTGCTGAAAGGAAAGGCGGTGGGCGTGCAGGTTTCGACCATCCAGGTCGATTTCCTGGAAAAGCACCTGCCGGACGTGACGGTGCGCAGCTACGACAAGATCGACAACGCCGCCATCGACCTGTCCTCCGGCCGGGTGGACGCCATCTTCGGCGACCGCTCTCCCATCGAGGCGATCATCCGCAGCATGGGCAAGGACAGCATGACGCTGGTCGGGCCGACCATGACGCGCGGCGTGCTGGGCGAAGGCATGGGCGTGGGGCTGCGCAAGGCCGATGCCGACCTGAAGGCGCGCTTCGACAAGGCGATTGGCGAGGCAAATAAGGACGGCACCATCGCCAAGCTGAGCCAGCAGCATTTCGGCTACGATGTTTCGGTGAAGTGACGCCGATGCCGATCGACCGCAGCCGATGGATGACATGACCACGCAGCCTCAGCAGCCCGCCGTCCGTGACGAAGATGATTTCATCCAGGTCGATGGCGGCCGCCTGTACGTGAAGGAATGGAGGCCGGACACCCCGGACGGGACCGCCCTTCCCCCGATCCTGCTGTTCCACGACTCCCTCGGCTGCGTCGATCTGTGGCGCAGCTTCCCCGCCCGGCTCGCCGCGGCGACGGCAAGGCGGGTCATCGCCTATGACCGGCTGGGATTCGGCCGCTCCGACCCGCATCCCGCACGCCTCGCCCTCGACTTCGTGGCGGCGGAGGCGCGGACCGTCGTGCCGGATCTGCTGGACCGGCTCGCGGTCGGCGATTTCGTCGCCTGCGGCCACAGCGTCGGCGGCGGCATGGCGGTGGAAACCGCGGCATTTTTTCAGTCGCGCTGCAATGCCCTGGTCACCATCGCCGCCCAGGCCTTCGTCGAGGACCGGACGCTCGACGGCATCCGCGTCGCCGAACAGGGCTTCCGGGATTCGGCTCAACTCGCCCGGCTGGCGAAATACCAGGGCGACAAGGCCCGCTGGGCGGTCGATGCCTGGACCGGAGCGTGGCTGTCGCCCGAATTTGCCGGCTGGACGCTGGACGCCACGCTGGCGGAAATCCGCTGCCCGGTGCTGGCGCTGCATGGCGACCGGGACGAATATGGCTCCCAGGAACACCCCGCCCGCATCGCCGCCGGGCGCGGAACGGTCCATATGCTTCCCGGCATCGGCCACGTCCCGCACCGGGAATGCGAGGACACGGTGGTCGAGGCGATCAGGGCCTTCCTTGCGCGAGGCTGACGCTCGCCGGCAGTGTCACAGCGGCCCCTGAGCGCAGCCTCAGCCCGACCCCGCCATGGCGTCGCGCTCGGCCCGCAAGGCGGCGAGCTTCGTCTCCAACTTGCCGATCTTCCGGTCGAGCTTGCGCAGACGCTTGCGCGGCGCCTTGACGTCCGCCGCCGTCGCCGTCACGGCCTGCATTCCCTGCCTGATCCGCTCGTTGATGGCCGCCTTGGCGGCGTCGCTCAGCCGTTTCCAGCCCTTCACCTCGGCCTTGGTGCGGTGGCAGCCCAGGCAGGCCCCCTGCCCGCCGAAGCGGCAGAGCCCGATGCAGGGATTTCCGGTGTCCTTGGCCGTCACGCCGTCTTTCGCTTTCCTGCCGCCCAACTTGAACTTGATGATGCTCATCGCGCCTGCCGCATGATCGCTTCCCTGCGAGCACAATGTGCATCGGGATGCCGGTTCGGCAATGGTCGCGCAGGCATAACGGTTATCCGTACAATGAAGGCATACAGCCTCACGGCATTGCGTATTGTATGGATTTTTCGGCCTTGCCCGCCCGCATTCGGTGCGACAAACCACCGCAGATGCCCACTCCAGCCTAGGGGAGGCCGGCGATCCGCTTGAAGCAATCCGGTCAATCATCCATACAAACGGCATCGCCGAGAGGCCGCCGCTCCATACGCTTTGCTGGAACGCGGCGGCCTGACGGTTCCTTCGTGCCAGGTGCCCCATGCCCAGCGATGCGCCGATCATCACCCGCCGTCCAGGCGACTCCAAGGACCACTCTTCCGCCACGGCCGAACCGCAATCCGCCTACGCCTCCCACCGCAAGATCCATCCCAAGGCGGTGCGCGGGCGATATCGGCGGGTGAAGACGTGGCTCGGCGCGGCGCTGCTGGCGCTGTTCGCCCTGCTGCCCTTCCTGCGCTGGGACCGCGGGCCGGGCGTCCCCGATCAGGCGGTGCTGTTCGATCTCGGCAGCCAGCGCTTCTACATCTTCGCGCTCCAGCTGTGGCCGCAGCATGTCTATTACATCACCGGGGTGATGATCATCGCCGCCATCGGCCTGTTCCTGGCGACGGCGCTGGGCGGCCGGGTCTGGTGCGGCTTCACCTGCCCGCAGACGGTGTGGACCGACCTGTTCGTCTGGGTGGAACGGCGGGTGGAGGGCGACCGCACCGACCGCATCCGGCTGGACAAGCAGTCCTGGACCGCGCGCTGGCTGGCGAAGAAGGCGGTCAAGCATGCGGCATGGCTGGCGATCTCCGGCGTCACCGGCTTCCTCGGCATCGCCTATCTGACCGACGCGCCGACGCTGGCGGTCGATCTGCTGCGCTTCGACGCCCCGGCGCTCGCCGCCGGCTCCGTCCTGTTCATGGCCGGCTGCACCTATCTGATGGCCGGCTTCATGCGCGAACAGATGTGCTTCTACGTCTGCCCCTGGCCGCGCATCCAGGCCGCCATGCTGGACGAGGACAGCCTCGTCGTCACCTATCAGGACTGGCGCGGCGAGGGACGCGCGCCCCTGCGCAAGAGCGAGGGGTGGGACACCCGCACCCACAAGGGTCTCGGCGATTGCATCGATTGCGGCCAGTGCGTCCAGGTCTGCCCGACCGGCATCGACATCCGCGACGGCATCCAGATGGAGTGCATCGGCTGCGGCCTGTGCGTCGATGCCTGCAACGACGTGATGGCGCGCATCGGCCGCCCCGGCGACCTGATCCGTTTCGACACCCTCACCGCGCAGGCGGCGAAGGCCACCACCGCCCCGCCGCCGCGCTACCGCCTGCTGCGGCCGCGCACCATCGTTTACGGCCTGATGCTGGTGGTGGTCGGCGGCGCGATGGCCATCGCCCTGGCGCTGAAGCCCAGCAACGACATCGCCGTGCTGCGCGACCGGGCGCCGCTGTTCGTGGCGCTCAGCGACGGGCGCATCCAGAACGCCTACACCATCAAGATCGCCAACATGTCGCTGGAAGACCGTCACTACCGCCTGACCCTGTCCGGCCTGCCGCAAGCCAGCCTCAGCCTGTCCGGCGAGAGCGGAGAGGCCGGCGAACTGGCGCTGTCGGCCCGCGGCAACGCGGTGGAGACCTACCGCATCCAAATCCGCGTGCCGCAATCGGCCCTGGCCGGCGCCTCTACCCCGCTCGCCTTCACGCTGACGCCTGAGCCTGCCGGCGAACCGGTCCGGCACGACAGCGTGTTCCTCTCTCCCTAACCACGGCGATCGAATTTGGGCGCAACCTTCCAAAAAATGCCCCTCTCCCCTTGCGGGAGAGGGGTTGGGGTGAGGGGAAGCTAACCTCTGACTCCCAGTGGCTTATAGGCGCCTGCCCCCCTCATCCCGCCCCACAAGGGGAGAAGGGCTTTTTAGGAGTGCCGCGTTCCGCTCCGCACTTTCCTCGTCGCTTGCGGCGGGGCCAGCGGAACGCGCATATGATGCGGACAACGCCGCAGGGTGCGGGCCAAGGAAACGGTCAGGAAAATCCATGCAATCCGATATCCCGGCCCGTATAGCCGAAGCCTCCGATCCGGCGGAGCAGTCCGGCTCCGGCATCTGGCAACCGGATCTGGCGAACCGCAACAAGCCGGTCTATCTCGCCATCGCCGACGCCATCGCCGACGATGTCCGCAGCGGCCGGCTGGCGTCGGGGCACCGGATGCCGCCGCAACGCGCGCTCGCCGACCGGCTGGGGCTGGACCTGACCACGGTCAGCCGGGCCTATGGCGAGGCGCGGCGCCGAGGGCTTCTCGACGCCCGCGTCGGCCAGGGCACCTTCATCAGCGCGCAGGCCGGCATCAGCACCCAGGCCGGCATCGCGCCGAATGCGCCGCCGCCCACCACCGTCCGGCGGGAGGCTGCGCCGGTCATCGACATGACGATGAACCAGCCGCCCCTGCCCGACGCGCCGGAGTTGCTGGACCGCGTGCGCCAGGGTCTGGCCCAGGCGATGCTGCGACTCGACCCGCAATTCCTGCTTCGCTATCCCGACACCGCAACGGCGGCCGGGGGTTTGGAGGAGGATCGCGCGGCGGGCGCCCATTGGCTGTCCCGGCGGCTCGGTGCGGTGGACGCCGGCCGGATCGTCGTCTGTCCCGGCACGCAAAGCGCCCTGCTGGCCCTGCTGAGCATGCTGACGCGCCCCGGCGACACCGTCTGTACGGAGGCGCTGACCTATCCCGGCTTCAAGGCCATCGCCGGACAGCTGGGGCTGCGGGTGGTCGGGGTGGCGATGGACGGCGACGGGCTCGATCCCGACGCCCTGCGCGCCGCCGTGGAGGTCCATGCGCCGAAGGCGCTCTACTGCACCCCCACCCTGCACAACCCGACGACGGCGACCCTGCCGGCGGATCGCCGCGCCGCCATCGCCGCCATCGCCCGCGACCACGGTCTCCCGATCATCGAGGACGACATCTACGGCGTGCTGCCGCAGGATGCGCCGCCGCCCATCGCAACGCTGGCGCCGGACATCACCTTCCATGTCACCGGTCTGGCGAAATGCGTGGCGCCGGGCCTGCGCATCACCTATGTCGCGGCACCCGATGCCCGGCAGGCGATGCGGCTGGCCGCCGCCCAGCGGGCAACCATGCTCGGCACCCCGCCGATCCCCGCAGCGGTCGCCACGCAATGGATCGGCGACGGCACCGCCGACGCGCTCCTCGCCGCCATCCGGGCTGAGGCGACGGTCCGCCAGCGCATGGCGCGCGATCTGCTGCCGCCATCCGCAATCACCGCCCACCCGGAGGGTTTCCACCTGTGGCTCCGCCTGCCGCCGGCCTGGACGCGCGGGGAGTTCGCCGCCCATCTGCGCAGCCGCGGCATCGCCGCCGCCGTCAGCGACACCTTCCTGACCGCCGGCCCCACCCCCGAAGCCCTGCGTATCTGCCTTGGCGCCCCGGTCACACGCGCTGACTGCCGCCACATGCTGGAAATCCTGGCCGACACGCTGGAGCAGAGCCCGGCCTTGGCCGGCATCGTGATCTGAGAAGCCACTCTTTCGAACTTTCAGTGGTCAGCGGCTTCGCCCGACCTTAGACTTCGGCGTCGTCTCCACAACCCCGTCCGCCCCCAACTCCGTCCGTGTCCCGGCCTTGCGCCGGCCCCGTCGCCATGGCTTTGCCCATGCTGCCGTGCCGCCGGATGGAACAGTGAACAGAGGGCGGAAAACTGTTCCACGGTGTTTCAAATGTTCAGCCGGCCCCGGTATCGGCAACCCTACCGAGCGGCCCCGAGACACATCGCTGCAAAGAAAATCAATCTTTAACAAAACAAATTGATCACTCCGAAATAATGATGGCATCACTTCGGGTGCGTGGCTATCGTGACTCCTGAAATTGCGAATCCTGGGACTCAAATACGGTTTTCTACACCCTCGGATTATATCGAAAGGGGTAGAATAGTTCGAGAGTCACAGGCGTTGCTTTAGCGAGGCATAATGAGTGACTTGAAGACCATGTCTCCCGCCGAACTCGATCTGGCGACGCTGATCGTGAATACCCTGACGCTGGAAACCACCCCGGAGGACATCGACCCGGACGCCGCCCTGTACGGCGAAGGGCTGGGGCTCGATTCGATCGACATCCTGGAAGTGGCGCTCGCCGTCTCCAAGACCTACGGGGTGAAGCTGCGGGCGGATGACGAGAACAACACCCGGATCTTCTCCTCGCTGCGCACGCTGAACGACCACATTCAACAGCTCAAAGCCGCCTGATGCCGGACGTCGCGGCCCAGGCCCGGGGAGGCGGCAGAAGCGCGCTCGCGGTCGGCGCCGGCCTGTCGCTGTTCGCCCTCTACCCCCTGCTGGTCCATGGCGCCATCGTCGCCGACCTGGATGCCGACACCGCCATGGCCCTGGCGCTGGTCCAGGCCACCGTGACCGGCGTGGCGGTCAGCCGTGCCGCTCCCCGATACCGCTGGGTGGCGCTGGCCGCCGCCATCGCCCTGCTGTGCCTGTCCTGGCGCTCCGCCCGCGACGGGCTTCTGGCGGCCTCTGCGGTCAGCCACGCCACCATCTATGTCGGCCTGCTGGTCCTGTTCGGCCGCACCCTGCTGGCCGGGCGGGAGCCGCTGATCACTTGGATCGCGCGACGCATCCGCGGGACCTTGACCGACGAGATGCTGGTCTACACCCGCCGCGTCACCATCGCCTGGTGCCTGTTCTTCGCCGGACAGCTGGCGATGTCGGCCCTGTTGTTCCGCCTCGCCCCCGATACGGTGTGGTCCTTCTTCATCAACGTGCTGGACCTGCCGCTGGTGGCGGCGATGTTCCTGGCCGAATACGCCTGCCGGCTGCGGAAATTCCGCAACCACTCCCACGGCTCCATCGCGGATGTCGTCCGCGTCTTTTCGGAGCGGCCAAATCCATGAAGGCCAGAACGACGACGGTCCTGCCATGACGATGCTGTCCACCACCCGCCTGCCTTTGATCCGGCACGGCAGTCCCGACGATCTGTTTGCCTGGCACGACGGCCGGCCGGTGACGGTGCGGGGTTATCTCGCCGCGGTGCGCGATCTGGCCCGCCGCCTGCCCGACGGCGGCTTCGTGCTGAACCTGTGCGGCGACCGGCTGGGCTTCGTCGTCGGGCTGGGTGCCGCGCTGCTGCGCCGTCAGGTCAGCCTGCTGCCACCCAACGACACGCCGGCCACCCTGCGCCAACTGGAGGAAAGCTACCCCGGCCTCGTCTGCCTGACCGATGCGGGCGCCGACTATCCCGGCATGACCCGCATCGAAGCGCTGCCGCCGGGCGGGCTCGACCGCCTGTCCGCCGCCGCATTGCCATTCGACGACGATCTCGCCTTCCCGGCCGATCAGGTCGCCGCCATCGCCTTCACCTCCGGCTCCACCGGCCGGCCGATGCCCCAGGTCAAGAGCTGGGGAACGCTGGTCCGCAGCGTCCATGGCGCCGGAACCGCACTCGGGATCGCCGGGCTGGGCTCCGCCGGTCTGGTCGGGACCGTGCCGCATCAGCACATGTACGGGCTGGAATCGGTCGCCCTGCTGGCCCTGCAGCATGGGCTGGTGCTCCATGCCGGCCGCCCGCTGTTCCCGGCCGACATCGCCGCCTGCCTCGGCGCCTTCCCCGACCGCCGCATCCTGGTGACCACGCCGGTCCACCTGCAGGCTTTGCTCGGCGACGGCACCGCCCTGCCGCCGCTCGACCTGATTCTCTGCGCCACCGCCCCGCTCGCCCCGCAGCTGGCCATCGACGCGGAGGCCAAGCTGGGCGCGCCGCTGCACGAGATTTACGGCTGTTCGGAGACCGGTCAGGTCGCCGTCCGACGCACCAGCGCCACGGCGGAGTGGCTGTGCATCGACGGCATCCGCCTGCGCCAGGACGAGCAGGGCAGTTGGGCATCGGGTGACTTCCTGGACGGCGAGACCCTGCTGGCCGACGTGATCGAGCTGAAGAGCGACACCCGCTTCATCCTGCACGGACGCTCCGCCGATCAGGTCAACATCGCCGGCAAGCGCAGTTCGCTCGCCTTCCTCAACCACCATCTGAACTCGGTGGAGGGGGTGAAGGACGGCGTCTTCTTCATGCCGAATGAGGGGGAGAGCGGGACCACCCGCCTCGCCGCGCTGGTGGTGGCGCCGGGTCTGAACGCCGAGACGCTGCTGGCCTCCTTGCGCGAGCGGATCGACCCGATCTTCCTGCCGCGCCCGCTGCGCTTCGTCGACGCCCTGCCGCGCAACCCGACCGGCAAGCTGCCGCGGGAAGCGTTGTTGCGGATGCTCGACATCCCCCAACGCGACTAGGTGCCGCCGCCGTGCCTCATCAGACCGACATCGGGTTCCCCGCCGACCACCCCACCGCCGCCGGGCATTTCCCCGGCAATCCGGTCATTCCCGGAGCCGTGCTGCTCGACACCGCCTTGACCGCCATCGCCGCGGCGGAGGGGCGCCAATCCGGCCCCTGCCGCCTGCGCTCGGCCAAGTTCCTGCACCCGGTGCGGCCGGGTGACCGAATGCTGCTCGAATGGCAGGGCGCACCATCCGGCGGCATCGCCTTCACCGGCAGCGTCGCAGGTCGTCCCGTCATGACCGGAAGCGTGACCTCATGAAGCTTCCCCTGCGCGCGAAGCCGGCAGCGGACGCCGCGGCCTCCCCCATCGCCCCGCCGCCGCCCCGCCGCCGCCGCAAGGAGTGGATGAACCGGCCGGAACGCAGCACGACGGCGGCGATCAAGTTCATCGTCTGGGTGGCTCTGCGGCTCGGCCGGCGGGCGGCGAGGCTGCTGCTCTACCCGATCTGCCTCTATTTCGTGCTGTTCTCGCGCAAGCCGCGCGTGGCCTCGGCGCTGTTCCTGTCCAAGGCGCTGGGCCGGGCGCCCGGCTTCGGCGACCTGTTCCGCCACTATCACGTTTTCGCCGCCTGCCTGCTCGACCGCGTTTTCTTCCTGAACGACCAGTCCGACGATTTCGACATCCGCGTCCATGGCGAGGACATCGTCATCGACCTGATGGAGCGGGGGGAGGGTTGCCTGCTGCTCGGCGCCCATATGGGCAGCTTCGAGGCGATCCGCATGCTGGGCCACCGTCAGCAGGACCTGCGCGTCAGCCTGGTGATGTACGAGGAGAACGCGCGCAAGATCAATTCGGTGCTCAACGCCATCAACCCGCTGCTGTCGATGGAGGTGATCGGGCTCGGCCGGCCGGATTCGATGATGCGCGTGCGCGAACGGCTGGACCAGGGCCATTTCGTCGGCATGCTGGCCGACCGCACCCTGGACGGGGAGGAGGAGGTCCGCCTGCCCTTCCTGGGCCAGCCGGCCGGCTTCGCGTTGGGTCCGTTCCAGCTGGCGGCGATGTTGAAGCGGCCGGTGGTGCTGATGGTCGGGATCTATCAGGGCGGTCGGCGCTACGACGTCCATTTCGAACGGATCGCCGACTTCTCCGATGTGCCGGTGCAGGACCGTCCCGGTCTGGTGCGCTGGGCCGCAGGCCGCTTCGCCGACCGGCTGGAGCATTACGCCCGCTCCCACCCCTACAACTGGTTCAATTTCTATGATTTCTGGAAATAGACCGGGCCGGCGCCTGCCCCGGCGCCTGATTGCTGCCGGGCTGGCCGTCATGCTGTCGGCCGGTGCCGTGCCGGCCAGGGCGGCGGAGCCCTGGGGTCTGGAGGACCTGTTCGCCCGTTTCGCCGCGATCGGCAGCTCCAACGCCCGCTTCGTCGAGATGCGCGAGGTCAGCCTGCTGAACGCGCCGATGGAGAGCAGCGGCACGCTGACCTACCGGCGGCCGGATTTCCTGGAAAAGCGCACGCTTCAACCCCAGTCGGAAAGCCTGCGGCTGGAGGGCGACCGGCTGACGCTGACCCAGGCCGATGGAGCATCGCGCACTCTGTCGGTGTCCTCCATGCCGGAAATCCAGACCTATGTGGAGAGCATCCGCGCGACCCTGCGCGGCGACGTGCCCGCCATCATGCGCTTCTACGAGGTTGCGCTGGACGGCACGGTGCAGGAGTGGCGCATGCAGCTGACCCCGCGGGCCGCGGAAGCGCGCGCTACCGTGCAGCGCATCGTCATCGCCGGTCGGGAGGCGACGATCCGCCGGATCGAGATTCTCCATGCCGACGGCGACCGCTCGATCATGACCATCCAGCCGGACCCCGCATGACCGGTGCGGTGCGACGGGGCGGATGGGGGGCCGGATGGGGCATCGCGCTGTGGCTGGCCGGGCTGATCGCCTGCGGGCTGCTGGTGGCGCGCACTCCCGTCACCGCCGACCTCTCCGCCTTCCTTCCCCGCTCGCCGTCCCCGACCCAGCAATTGCTGGTCGACCAGCTGCGCGACGGCGTCGTCTCCCGCCTGATCCTCGTTGCGATAGAGGGCGACGCCCCGGACCGATTGACCGGCCTCAGCCGCGACCTCGCCGCCCGGCTGCGCGGCAACCCGCTGGTCGCGGCGGTGGAGAATGGCGAGCGGAGCGGGCGTGGCGCCGACGGTGCCTATCTCTGGACCAACCGCTATCTGCTGAGCCCCGCCGTTACGCCCGACCGCTTCACCGCCGACGGGCTGCGGCAGGCCTTGCAGAACGACCTGCGCCTTCTGCAGTCTCCGGCAGGGATGTTCCTGAAACAGGCATTGCCGGCAGATCCCACCGCCGAAATCCTGCGCCTGACCGACCGGATGCTGGAGGGCACCGGCGGCCCGGCCAGCCGTGACGGGGTATGGGTTTCGGCCGACGGGGCACGGGCGCTGCTGCTGGTGCAGACGACCGCCCCCGGCTTCGATCTCGACGCCCAACAGAAGACGCTGGATTTCATGCGCAGCGCGTTCGATCAGGTTCGTGGGGCGGAGGGAACCGCGCGGCTGGTGATGACCGGGCCGGCGGTCTTCTCCGTCCAGACGCGAGACCGGATCGAAGCGGATGCGACCCGCGCCTCCATCGTCGCGACCCTGCTGGTGGCCGGAATTCTGCTGCTGGTCTACCGATCCTTGCGCGTCCTTGCGCTGTCGCTGCTGCCGGCGGCAAGCGGCGCGCTGGCCGGCGTGGCGGCGGTCGGGCTCGGCTTCGGCACGGTGCAAGGCATCACGCTGGGCTTCGGCGTGACCCTGCTGGGCGAGAGCGTCGATTACGCCATCTATCTCTTCACCCAGACCCAGCCGGGCTACCCGGCACGGCGGACGTTGCTGCGCATCTGGCCGACGCTTCTGCTGGGGGTCGCGACCTCCATCGTCGGTTTCGGAGCGATGCTGGTCTCCAGCTTCAGCGGGCTGGCACAGCTCGGTCTCTTCTCCATCACCGGGCTGCTGGTGGCGTTGGCCGTCACCCGCTGGGTGCTGCCGACCCTGTTGCCGGAGGGATACTCGACGGAGCGGCCGGCACGGCTGGCACCGGTGCTGACCGCCCTGACCGGTGCGGCCCCGGCCTTGCGCCTGCCGCTCGCCGCCGCGACGCTGCTATCGCTGGCATGGCTGGTCCATCAGGGGCCGGCCGTCTGGTCGGTGGAGCTGTCGAGCCTGAGCCCCATCGCGGAGGCCGACCAGACGCTGGACGAGGCGCTGCGCCGCGATCTCGGCGCGCCGGACGCCAGCCATCTGCTGGTCACCGGCGCCGCCACGGCGGACGAGGCTCTGGCCGCCGCCGAACGGCTGGCCGCCCCGCTGGAAGCGCTGGTCCGCGCCCGCCTGATCGCCGGCTACGACACCCCCGCCCTGACGCTGCCGAGTCAGGCGACCCAGCGCGCGCGCCAAGCCGCCCTGCCGCCGCCCGACACTCTGCGCGCGGCGCTGAACGAAGCGCTGCAGGGCCTACCCTTCCGTCCCGATGCCTTCGCCCCCTTCCTGGCCGATGCGGAAAAGGCCCGGACCATGCCGCTGCTGACCCCGGCCAGCCTGGACGGCACCGGCCTGAAGCTGAAGCTCGACTCGCTGCTGGTCCGCAATGGGGACGGCTGGACCGCCATGCTGCCGTTGCGCGGCGTGACCGACCCGCTGGCCGTTGCCGCCCGGATGACCGGCGAGGAGGCGCGCGGAGCCGTCCTGCTGAACCTGAAGGAGGAATCCGACCACCTCTACCGCACCTACCGGCAGGAGGCGCTGACGCTGGCCTTGCTGGGTGCGGTCGCCATCACGCTGCTGCTGGCGGCGGCGCTGCGATCCCTGCGGTCGCTGGCGGTGGCGGTGATGCCGCTGGCGGCGGCGGTGGTCGTCACCATGGCGCTGCTGACGGCGCTGGGACAGGCGCTGTCGATCTTCCATCTGGTGGGGCTGCTGCTGGTGGTCGGAGTGGGGTCCAACTATTCGCTGCTGTTCGAGCGGCCGGAGCCGTCCGTGGCCTTGCGCGAGCGCACGGTCGCGTCGGTCGCCATCGCCAACCTCTGCACGGTCATCGGCTTCGGCACGCTAGCCTTTTCCGGCATCCCGGTGCTGCGCGGCATCGGCATGACCGTCGCCATCGGCGCCTTCCTCAGCCTCGCCTTCGCCGCGGTGCTAAGCCGGCAGGACACCGCCACGGCACGGGAGGTGGAGGGGCATGCCTGACCCGATGCGCTGGCGCCCGGCCCCCTTGCTGCGGGCATCCGCCCTTCTGCACGTGGCCGCCGCGGCGGGCGTCGCGGCGTCGCCGGCATCCTGGCCCTGGGCGCTGGGAGCGGTGGCGGGCAACCACGCCCTGCTGGGCGCCATCGGGCTTTGGCCGCGCAGCAGCCTGCTCGGCCCCAACCTGCGGCGCCTGCCGGAGGCCAATGCCCGGCTTGGTCAGGTCGGCCTCTGCTTCGACGACGGCCCCGATCCGCAAGTGACGCCCGCCGTCCTCGACCTGCTCGACCGCACGGGCGCCCGCGCCAGCTTCTTCTGCATCGCCGACCGCGCCGCCCGCCATCCCGCCCTGGTCGAGGCCATCGTCCGTCGCGGCCACACGGTGGAGAACCACAGCTGGCACCATCCCCACCGTTTCGCCGCCATGGGCATCCGCGCGATCCGGCGCGAGGTGGGGGAAGCGCAAACGATCCTCACCGATCTCGCCGGCCGGCCGCCAAGCTTCTTCAAGCCGCCGGCGGGATTGCGCAATCCCCTGCTCGATCCCGTCCTCGCCGGACTCGGCCTGCGTCTGGCGACCTGGACCCGGCGCGGCTTCGATGCGGTGCGGCGCGACCCGATGGCAGTCGAGCGGCGCCTGCTCCGCGGGCTCGGCTCCGGGGACCTGCTGATGCTGCATGACGGTTCCGCCGCCCGCGACGCCGACGGTCGGCCGGTGGTTTTGGCGGTGCTGCCGCGCCTGCTCGACAGGCTGGCCGCCCGTGGACTGACAGGCGTATCGCTGGAGGGAGTGGTCCCCGATGGAGAGGAAGATGTCTGAGGCCGTCTTCCGGGAACTGGTGACCGCCGCCGCCCGGCCCTACCGCCCCTGCGGCCGCTACGCTTGGCATTTCGCCAAGGGCAAGCTCGCCGGCGACCCCGTCTTCCGCCACCTGCTGAGCCAGCCGCTGCTTCCCGCCCGCGGCCGTCTGCTCGACCTCGGCTGCGGGCAGGGCGTGCTGACCGCGCTGCTGCGCGCGGCGGCCGAACGGCACGCCTCCGGTGACTGGCCGGCGAACTGGCCGGCCCCGCCCACCGACCTCGCCACCCGGGGGGTGGAACTGTCGGCCCGGCGGGTCCGGATCGCCCGGACGGCGCTGGGCGCGGATGCCGTCAGCCACGGTGACATCCGCAAGGCCGAGCTGCCGCCCAGCGACGCCATCGTCATCCTGGACGTCCTTCTCTATCTGAACCCGGAGGAGCAGGCGGCGGTGCTGGCCCGCTGCACCGAGGCGCTGGCGCCGGGCGGCGTTCTGCTGCTGCGTGAGGCGGATTCCGGCGGCGGCCTGCCATTCCAGATCACCCGATGGGCCGAGCAGGCGGCCTGCGCCGCACGTGGCCAATGGCGGCAAACCCTGACTTACCGCCCTTCGGCCGACTGGCTATTCCTGCTGAACGGGCTGGGCCTGACCGCCACTGCCCTGCCGATGAGCCAGGGTACGCCCTTCGCCAACACCTTGTTCATAGCCCGCCGAAGCAGTGATCCAGTCCATTTTTGCCCTTCCTCGCATGAAATTGCGGGTGCTAGCATTCGGCGGACAATGAAACCGTAGACCGACCATAGACCCGTCCAACATTCATAAGAAAAACATCGTGCAGCCACTTGCCGTAAGCCATATGAGCATCGTCAGCAGCCTTGGCGCTGGGCAGGATGCCACCCTGGATGCTCTGCGCAACGGTCGTGGCGGCCTGAAGCCTTGCAGTTTTGAAACGGTCACGCTCGACACGCACATCGGCGAGGTGGAGGGACTGGACGATCTCCGCCTGCCGGCCGAGCTTGCCGGCTATGAGTGCCGAAACAACCGGCTGGCCGACATGGCATTGTGGCAGGACGGCTTCGCCGAAGCGGTTGCCGCGGCACGGGACCGCTATGGCGCGGACAGGATCGGCGTCTTCCTCGGCACCAGCACCTCCGGGATCCTGTCGGCGGAGTTGGCCTTCCGGGCGCGCGATCCGCAGACCGGGGCCCTGCCCGCCGACTTCAGCTTCGCCACCACCCACAGCACCGGCTCGCTCGCCGACTTCGTCCGCCGCCGCCTGGGGCTGGAGGGACCGGCCTTCGTCGTCTCATCGGCCTGTGCGACCACGTCGAAGGTCTTCGCCAATGCCGCCCGCATGATCGCGGCCGGCCTGTGCGACGCGGCGGTGGTCGGCGGGGCCGACAGCCTGTGCCTGACCACGCTCTATGGTTTCCATTCGCTGGAGTTGGTCTCCCCCACCCCCTGCCGGCCGTTCGACGCGCAGCGCAGCGGCGTCTCGCTGGGTGAAGGCGCCGGCTTCGCCCTGCTGGAGCGCGCGTCCTCCAATCCGGCGCCGGGAAGCGTCCATCTGCTGGGGGCCGGCGAAAGCAACGACGCCCACCACATGTCCACCCCGCACCCGGAAGGGCTGGGCGCGCGGCTGGCGATGGAGCGGGCGCTGGCCGATGCCGGCTTGCAGCCGGGGGACATCGACTACGTCAACCTGCACGGTACCGCGACCACCTATGGCGACGCGGCGGAAGATCGCGCGATCACGGAGTTGCTCGGCACCCGCACCCCGGTCAGTTCGACCAAGGGCTACACCGGCCACACGCTGGGTGCCGCCGGCATCGTCGAGGCGATCGTCAGCATTCTGGCCCTGCGCACCGGGATGATCCCCGGCAGTCCGCAGACCCGCACTCTCGATCCCGCCCTGCGCAGCCGCTACCTCCAGGCCAACGAAACCGGACGGATGGACCGCGTGATGACCAATTCCTTTGGTTTCGGCGGCAGCAACAGCAGCCTGATCTTCGGGTGGGCCGCCTGATGCGGGTCCATGTCGAAGGCATCGGCCTGCTCGGCCCCGGCTTGGCCGGCTGGGCGGCTTCGCGCGCCATCCTCACCGGCGACAGCCCCTATGTGGCGACGCCGACCATACTGAGTGCCAGCCCCCTCCTGCCCCCGGCCGAGCGGCGGCGCAGCGTGCCAACCGTCAAGCTCGCCATGGCGGTGGGCGCGGAGGCGATGGAGCAGGCAGGCCGCGATCCCGCGACCGTCGCCACCGTCTTCGCCTCCTCCAGCGGCGATCCCGACACCCTGCACCAGATTCTGGAAACGCTGGCGACGGAGGAGCGCGACATCTCGCCGACGCGCTTCCACAACTCCGTCCACAATGCCCCGGCCGGCTATTGGAGCATCGCCACCCGCTCGCGCGAGCCCTCCACCAGCCTGTCGGCCCATGACGAGAGCTTCCAGGCCGGCTTGCTGGAGGCGGCGGCGGAGGTGGTGGCCGACGGCTGGACCGTCGGGCTGATCACCTACGACCTGCCCTATCCGGAGCCGCTGAACAGGGCCCGCCCTATCGCCGGGAGCTTCGGCACCGCGCTGGTCCTGACGCGTACGCCGACCGACCGCTGCCTTGCCTGCCTGGACATCGACATCGTGCGGGAGGACGAACCGGTCACCCGCATGGCCGACATCGGGCTGGAGGCGCTGCGGACCGGCAACCCGACCGCCCGCGCCCTGCCGCTGCTGTCGGCGCTGGCGCGCGTCTGTGCGGGCGGCGGCCCCGAGACGGTGGTGCTGGACCTGCCGCCCGGCGGACGGGTGGTGATCCGGGTGGGTTCTCCATGCTGATGACGCGCGAGGCGTTGGCGGCCCTCATTCCCCACGCCGGCGCCATGTGCCTGCTGGACGGCGTGCTGTCCTGGGACGACAGCCGCATCCGCTGCATCGCCCGCAGCCATCGCGATCCGGACAATCCATTGCGTCATACCGGGCGGCTCGCCGCCCTGTGCGGGGTGGAATACGCCTCCCAGGCGATGGCGGTGCATGGCGGGCTGACGGGGGGAGGAGCGCGCCCGGCGGCGGGATACCTTGCCAGCCTGCGCGACCTCGCCTGCCACGTCGAACGGCTGGACGATGTGGCCGACGACCTGATCATCGATGCCGAGAACCTGACCGGCGAAGGCAGCCGCGTGATCTACGCCTTCACCATCTCGGCGGGCGGCCGCGAATTGCTGAAGGGCCGGGCGGCGGTGGTGATCGACGCCGGAATCGCGGAATTGGGGGCGGCATGAGACGCGCACTCGTCACCGGCGGCAGCGGGGCTCTGGGGGCTGCGATCTGCAGGGCGCTGGCGGCGGACGGCTGCCATGTGCTGGTCCACGCCAACGGCGCCGCCGACCGCGCCGCGGCGTTGGCGGCGGAGATCACCGCGGCCGGCGGCTCGGCGGAGCCGCTGGCCTTCGACGTCACCGACGCCGATGCCACCGCCGCCGCACTGGAGCGCGTGCTGGAGGCCGGCCCCATCCAGGTTCTGGTCAACAATGCCGGTATCCATGACGATGCCGTGATGCCGGCCATGCGGCGGGAGCAGTGGAACCGCGTGGTGGACGTGTCGCTCAACGGCTTCTTCAACGTGACGCAACCGCTGCTGATGCCGATGATCGGCACGCGCTGGGGCCGTATCGTCACGCTGTCATCGGTGGCGGCCATCGCCGGCAACCGTGGCCAGACCAACTATGCCGCCGCCAAGGCCGGGCTGCATGGCGCGACGAAGTCGCTGGCGTTGGAACTGGCGCCGCGTGGCATCACCGTCAACGCGGTGGCGCCGGGCATCATCGCCTCGCCAATGGCCGATGCCGCCTTCGACGTCGAAACCGTAAAGCGGATGGTGCCGATGAAGCGTGCCGGCCGGCCGGAGGAGGTGGCGGATCTCGTCGCCTTCCTGGCGTCCGACCGCGCCGCCTACATCTCCGGCCAGATCATCTCGATCAACGGAGGGATGATCTGAGAGGCCGGGAGCGGAGCCGGCGGATCGTCAGCATCGGCAGCCGGCCGATGAAGCCCAGCACAAGCCGCGTGTGCATCCAGGTCAGCAGGGCGTTGTCCCGGACATACTTGAAGTGGGAAACCCCGCCTTCCTCCGGTTTGAAGTAGCGGACGGGTGCCGCCACGTTGATGGTGGGAACACCGAGCCAGCACAGCCGCACCGCCGCCTCCGGATCGAAGTCGAACCGGCGCATCCAGGGATTGCGCCGCATCACCGCCCTCAGCGGCTTGATCGGATAGACGCGGAAGCCGAACAGCGAATCACCGATCCCGCCCCACAGCGTCTCCAGATTGGCCCACCAGTTGGAGATCTTGCGCCCACCCACCCGCAGCCGCGGGGCGGCGGCATCGAACACCGGCTTGCCCAGCACCAGGGTATCGGGGTTTGCCAGCGAAACGCCCTGGAACTGCGGAATGCGGTCGGCCGGATGCTGGCCGTCGGCATCCATGGTCAGCGCATGGGTGAAGCCGCAGCGCTCCGCCTCCTCCAGCCCATGCAGCACGGCTGCCCCCTTGCCACGGTTTGCCGGCAGTTCCAGCACGCGCAGATGCGGGTCGTCGGCGGCCATGGCCCGCAATTCCTCCACCGTACCGTCGGTGCTGCCGTCCACCACCACCCAGACCGGGGCCCAATGCAGGCGCGCGGCCCGTACCGTCTCGAACAGTTTCGGCCCGGTGTTGTAGCTGGGAATCAGGACGAGATGGCTGGATGACGCGTCGGTGATCACAATTCGGACCTGTAGTGGTGTTCCAGTTCGGCGACGAGGCCGCGCACGTCCGTAACCGGATCGAACCGGCGGCCGAGACGGACGGTGTAGACCAGCGGGAAGTCGGGTTTGCGGAACAGCGGCCATCCCTTGCCAAGGAAATTGGTGTTGCTGTCGATGAAGACGGTCTGCACCGGCGCCCCCGCCGTCTTGGCGATCAGCGCGAAGCCGCCCTTCAGCGCATTGACCGGTGCACGCTCGGTGCGGGTTCCCTCAGGGAAAATCAGCAGGTGGTGGCCGGCGCGAACCTCCTGCGCCGCCATCTTGACCAGCGAATTGGGCGCGTCGTTGCGGATGTAGCCGGCCATCCGCGCCCCGCCACCGAGGAAGAGGTTGTCATAGATCTTGGCCTTGGCGATGCAGACCACGTCCGGCAGCCGCGAGATCAGCAGCACGGCATCAAGGATCGACGGATGATTAGGGCAGATCAGCAACCCGCTGTCGCCCTTCAACCCGTCCAGCGCCGACAGATCGGTTCTCAGTACCCCGCAGGCCCGCAACGTGCCTAGATAGAGGCGGAAGCCGGTTTTGATCGCCAGCCGGCCGAGCGGACCGGCGATGCGGCGCGGCAGCAGCGGGCCGATCAGCGCCGCCGTCAGGCTCCAGGCCAGTGACATCAGCCCGAACAGGAACAGCAGGCCATAGAACAGGACATGTTCCCAGACCTGCCGGACTGCGCCGACAAAGGTCAGACGGCGTCGCCCAGGGGCGTCCGCACGTTCTGTCGCCGTTTCCGCCATGCCATGTAGTTCCTTTTCAAGTCCAGCAGGGCGTTCATGTAGTAGATCGCCTTGAATATCTTCAGCCGGGCCTTGATCGGCGACGGACGGAAGACGTCGCCGGCCAGAAGCGACAGCAGCGCCTCCTCCACCCGGAAGACGTTGCGCGGCCCCATGAACAGGTTCCGTAGGGCCGGCGTCGTCACCCTGTAGATGTACCAAGAGAAGGTGCCGATGCCCTGCCGGACGGTCTGTTCGAAATGCTTCAGCACTTGGCTCTGCCGCGCCGGTTCGCGCAGGCAGGCATCGACCGCCTCGGCCCCTTCGAAGGCGCTGGTCATCGCCAGATAGACTCCGGTGGAAAAGACCGGGTCGATGAAGGCGAAGGCGTCGCCCAGCATGACGTATCCCGGCCCCGACATTCGGTCCGCCTGATAGGAGAAGTTGCCGGTCCCCGTCACCGGGCCGGTCAGTTCCGCCCCCTCCAGCCGTTCCGCCAGCGCCGGGCACAGCGCCACCGTGTCCAGGAAGAAGCGGGTCTGGTCTGTCTTGCGCGTCTTGAAGTAATAGGGCCAGCAGACCGCGCCGACGCTGGTGGTGCCGTCCGCCAGCGGAATGAACCAGAACCAGCCATGGTCGAACCAGAAGACGGTGATGTTGCCCTCGGCCTTGCCCGGCAGCCGCCTGGCGCCGGTGAAATGGCCAAACATCGCCGCGCTGTTGTGCTTGGCGTTGCGCCGCTTGATGCCGAAGCGCGAGGCCAGCAGCGTATCGCGGCCCGACGCGTCGACCAGGAAGCGCGTGCGCAGGCTGCGGACGGTGCCGTCGTCCTGCCGGGCGGTGGCGATGGTGCCCTCCGTCCCGCGGATGTCGACATCGGTCACCTTGCAGCCTTCGATGACAGTCGCCCCCTTGGCGGCGGCGTTGCGGATCAGGATGTGGTCGAATTCCGACCGGCGGACCTGGAAGGCATAGGGCTTGGTCTTGTCCCAGGCGTTGGCGAAGTCGAAGGTGACGGCCTTGCCATGGTAGGGCGACACGAACTCCGCTCCGTATTTCAGCATGCCGATCCGCTCCACCTCCTCCAGCACGCCCAACCGCTCCAGCAGGGGCAGATTGCAGGGAAGCAGGGATTCGCCGATGTGGAAACGCGGGTGATGGTCCTTCTCCAGCAGAATCACCCGATGGCCCTTGCCGGCCAGAAGAGCCGCCGCGGTCGATCCGGCCGGACCGCCGCCCACCACCATAACATCGCAATCGTAATCGGAACCGTTCGACATCATCGCCTTTGCGGCCGTTGCCGCTCCCCCGGTAGTTCTGCTTTGGGTTGTTCGATTCCCGATACCCGTTTCCGGCAATGCGACCAGGAGGTCATGCCCTTGTTTTTATCAGACCCCGTCACGGGCGTTCCAGGGACAAAAGCCCGACATGCCCTTTATCCGGGGCATACCCAAAATGATATATCCGCAGCTTCCCGGTATCAGCATCTCCTGTTTGAAGACGCCGCAGCGGCAATATTACGGATCGATTGCACCACCTCCACGCATTGCTCGTGGATTTCCGCCATTGCACTTGGGAAAGCGCAACTAGCTTGATTGGTTACCCATTTCGCGATTTGCAATGCTACTTGCCTGCCGTGCCCGGCGCTTACAAGATGCCGCACGGCCGGAAGGCGGCGAACTCGATCGGGGATGCATGGTACGTGTGTTGACAACGACGCTTGCCGTTGCCGCCTGCGCCCTGCCGGCGATCCTCTGCGCAACGGGGCCAGCCCTTGCCCAGGAATCGGGGACTGAGAACGGCAAGCCGCTGTTCGAGGTCGGCATTGGCGGCGGTGTCGGCTACATCCCCGACTATCCGGCGGCCGACCAGAACCATGTCCAGGCCGCCGCCCTGCCCTACGTCATCTATCGCGGCGACGTGTTCCGCGCCGACCGGAACGGCATCCAGGGACGGCTCTACCGCTCCGACCGCGTGACCTTCGAAGTCAGCCTGGAAGGGGCGCTCGGCTCCTCGGCCGACGACAACCGCGCGCGGCAGGGCATGCCGGACATCGATCTGTTGGGGGAGGTCGGGCCGGCGCTGAAGATCAACCTGCACCGCGACAGGGACAAGCGCGAGCGGATCGACCTGACCCTGCCGGTGCGCAGCGTCTTCTCCACCGACTTCAGCCGCATCAAGTACCGCGGGCTCGTCTTCGCGCCCGACGTCGCCTACAGTAAGGCCGGGCTGATGTCGGGCGACGACCAGTTCCGCCTCGGCCTGGGGCCGATCTTCGCGTCCAGCCATCTGATGGATTATTTCTATCAGGTCGACCCGCAATATGCCCGCCCCGGACGCGACGCCTACGACGCGCGCGCCGGCTATCTGGGCCTGCGCCTGCACAGTTCCCTGGTCGTGCCGGTAACGGACCGCATCTCCGCCTTCGGCGCGGTGCGGGGAGAGCTGTTCTCCGGCGCGGCCAATGACGACAGCCCGCTCTACAAGCGCGCCGTGAACCTGTCGGTCGGAGCCGGCTTCACCGTCTCGCTCTACCGGTCGGACAGCCGGGTCAGCGCGGTGAGCGACATCTTCGACTGACGCTTGGGCCACAACGCGAAGGAGACACCGCCGTGCCGACCGAACCCACCCCGCGCGTCGGCGCCGTTGAACCGCATCCGGTGCTGGACGCCTACTATCGCGACAAGACGCAGCGGCTGCGCTTTGTCCGTGGACTGTTCAACCGGACCGCCCATCATTACGACCGCATCAACACGATCTTCGCGCTCGGCTCCGGCTCCTGGTATCGGGCGCAATGCCTGCGCCGGGCGGGTCTGCGGCCGGGAATGCGGGTGCTCGACGTCGCCATCGGCACCGGACTGGTCGCGCGGGAGGCGGTGGCACTCTGCGGCAGTCCCGACGATGTCATCGGTCTGGACCTGAGCGAAGCGATGCTGGCGGAGGCGCGGCGCAGCCTGTCCATCCCGCTGATCCAGGGCGTGGCGGACGCGCTGCCGCTCGCCGATTCCTGCGTCGACCTGATCACCATGGGCTACGCGCTCCGCCATGTCGGTGACCTCACCGCCACCTTCCGGGAGTTCCGCCGCGTGCTCCGCCCCGGCGGCACGGTGCTGGTGATGGAGATCGGCCGCCCCCGGCGCCCGGTCACCCGGCATCTGATGAACGCCTATCTCGGCATGGTGGTGCCGGCGGTCTCGCGCCTCAGCGGCGGTGGGGAGGAGGGCCGTACGCTGATGCGCTACTACTGGGAAACGATCGACCAATGCGTCGAACCGGAGGTCATCACCACGGCGATGGCCGCCGCCGGGCTGGCGCAGGTCCGCTGCGACACCGACTACGACCTGTTCAAGAACTACACCGGCCGGCGGCAGTCCGACCCCGCAACCTGAAAGCAGGGAAGCAGGCGGATTGCCTGTTGATATTACCCCTCTTTGGCGTTCTTCATCCGCCTTTGCCGATGCCGTCATGGGGTTATCGGACCCATAGTCGCGGGCAGAGGGAATCGACCGGAACAGAACAGGCAGGGACAGACATGGCGGGAAAAGCGACTTGGGCGGCATTGTCGGCGGTGGCGCTGCTGATCGGCTGCGCCGGCCAGCAGCAGGCGTCGACCACCGGCAACGGCACGGCCGCGACGGCATCGGCGGCGCCGTCGACGCCGGGCGGGCGAATGGTGAAATCGCGTGACGGCCGCTATGAGGGTGAGCTGATCGGCACGCCCGCCCCCGGCAGCCGCTTCGCCAAGCTGCAGATCGGCATGACGATGGAAGAGGTATCCACCTTGATCGGCGCGCCGGACAACATGATCCGGCACGAGACCGGCAAGCGCTGGATCCCCTTCTATTTCGGCAACGACGCCCAGCGTCTGCAGGTCATCTACCGCAACGAAGGCTGCCTGACCTACACCGGCGGCAACGTCTTCGGCGGCGGCAGTGCCGAACTGATCCGCATCACCGTCTCACCCCAGGGTGGCTGCCTCGATACCTGATAACGCCGGTCGGCCGGAACCATCTCGACTGAGGCTCTCGAAGGGTGGTTCCGGCTTCTCTCCCGCTACCTGTCGGTGCAGGAGATGCAAGGATCGACGGAGGCCTGGATGATCGACAGGTCGGCCAGCGGCTGCCCCGCCACCATCGCTTCGATGGCCGGGATGTTCACGAAGGACGGCGTACGGATCTTGACCCGCGCCGGGGTGGCCCCGCCTTCCGACGCGACATAGTAGAAGGCCTCGCCGCGCGGCGCCTCGGTGCGGATGGTGGCCTCGCCGGCCGGAATTTCCGGCAATCCCTGCGTCGCCCGCAACGGCCCGGCGGGCAGGGACAGCAGCGCCTCGCGGATCAGGCGGATGCTCTCCACCATCTCCAGCGCCCGCACCACCACCCGCGCCAGCACGTCGCCCTCCGGCCGGACGACGCTTTCAAAGCCGAGGTCGGCATAGGACAGGTAGGGCTGGTCCTTGCGCACGTCGATGTCGAGGCCGGAGGCGCGGGCGACCGGTCCGACCACCGCCCATTCCACCGCCTGCTCCCGGCTCAGCCGGCCGACACCGCGGGTCCGGGCGAGCGCCGTCGGATTTTCGGTGAAGGTCGGAATGACGATTTCCGCCAGCCCCTTGGACAGGGTGTCGAGCGCCGGCAGATACCGCGTCGGATCGGGAATGTCGCGATGGACTCCGCCGATGCAGTTCATGCCGTAATTGACCCGGTTGCCGCTGATCGCCTCCAGCGTGTCCATCACCAGTTCGCGAAGCGTGAAGACCTCCATGAACAGGGAATGGAAGCCGATGTCTTCCGCCCCCACCCCGGCCCACAGCAGATGGGAGTGCAGCCGCTCCAGTTCGGCAATGATGGTGCGGATGTGGGCGGCGCGTTTGGGCACCTCGATCCCGGCGATGGTCTCCGCCGCCATGCAGAAGGTCATGGCATGGGTGTTGGAACAGATGCCGCAGACACGCTCGATCAGGGTGATGACCTCCACCCAGTTGCGCTTCTGCGCCAGCAGCTCGATGCCGCGGAAGCTGAATCCGACCTCGACGGTGGCGCTGTCGATGACCTCGCCGCGGCACTGGACCTTGACCTTGAAGGGCTCTTCCAGCGCCGGGTGATAGGGGCCGAGCGGAAAGCTGTAGGGCATGGCCGGAAACTCCTAGGAACGGGCCGGATCGGTGGCCGAGGGCGAGGCCAGCGGGGAAACAGGCTTGCGCGGGACTTCCGCCGGGCGGCACATCGCCGCGCGCAGGGTGGCCGTGTCGATGCCTTCGGGCCGGATCAGCGGCACCGGGTTGGGATGGCCGGGGAACTCCACCGCGAACAGGTCGCGGATCTCCCGCTCCGCCCAGGACGCCGCGCGGACGGCCGGCGCCAGCGAGGCAAGCGCACCGTTGCGGGTGCAGGTCTTCATGTTGATGACGCGATGCTCGTCGATGTAGTGGTAGATCACCGTCGATTCGGCATCCTCGGCATGCGGGATGGCGGTGACGGTGCCGAGCCGGATGCCGAGGTCCGCCATGGCGGCGGCCATCGCCTCCACTTCCAGCAGCGGGGCATCCACCCACAGGGCGCCGTTGCGTTCGGCGACGCTGCGGACGCCGGGGATCGCCTGCAGCGCATCAGCAAGCCGGCGGGGGGTGCGGTCAGCGGTCATGATGGGCCTCCTCCGCCGGCACGAAGGCGGCGCGCAGCTTCTCGCTCGCCGCCCGGCGCCGGCACTCCGGGCAATAGCCGCGCTCGGCCTCCTCCACGCCCCACAGTGCCTCGATGGTCGCATCGGGCAGCGGCACATGGGCGGCACCGCAGCGGGTACAGGGCTGCAGCCGGATGACGCTTTCAAGCCGCAGTCCATCGCCCGCCGCGCTGTTCGTCGCAACGGGCGCGTCGGCCTGCAGGCTGATCGCTTGCATCGGGCAGTTCTGCGCGCACAGCCCGCAGAAGGAGCACTGGCCGATGAAGAAGTGCCAGGACACCGACACGCCGGGATCCTGGGTGAAGGTGATGGCCTTCGGCGCGCAGACGAAGGCGCAGGTGCCGCAGGCGGTGCAGCGGGCGGCATCATGGGCCAGCGCGCCGCGATAGACCGGCGGCACCTCCGGCATGTCGGCAGGTTCCCGCGTGCGCGAGGGGCGCAACAGGTTGCCGAGGATGGTTTTCAGCATGGCCATGGCGCATCCTCCCTCAACGGACCAGCGTCGCGGCCATGGTGACGGCCGACGCCAGCCCGCCCCAGACCCAGTAGAAGCGGAAGGCCTGCGTCAGCCGCAACCGTGCCGTCGCCGTCGCCAGCAGCGTCACCCCGCCCAGCACCGCGACGCCCGCCGCCAGATAGACCAGCAGGTTGACCAGCGGCCAGGGCGTGGCCGGAATGAAGACCACGGCGAACAGCTCGGTCAGCAGGACCAACTCGACGGCATGGGACAGCTTGAACAGGGCCAGCGGCGGACCGCTGTATTCGATGTGGCTGTCGGCGACGATCTCATGCTCGGCATTGGCGATGGAGAAGGGGTTCAGCTTCATCCGCGCCGGCAGCGCCAGCAGGAAGGTCACCGCCGCCAGCAGATGGACGATCCCATAGGGCGCGGCCTGCAGCGCGCTCATCTGGAAGCTTCCGGCCTCCTGCGCCATTGCGATGATGGCGACCAGGAAGGGAAGGTTGTAGGCCAGCGACAGCAGCGCCTCGCGCATCGCCGCGACCTGCCCGTAGATGGAGCGGCTGACATAGCCGGCCAGCACTTCGCACAGGATCGGCACCTCCATCAGGTACAGCAGCAGCACGACGTCGCCCGGCAGCGACGGCGCCGGGTTGCCGGGCAGCGGCACGATGGCGAGCGCAGCCGTCACCGCCGCCACCGACACCACCGGCAAGGCCAGGAAGATGCCGCGGTTGACGCCGCGGGGGATCACCGTCTCCTTGCCCAGCAGCTTCATGAAGTCGAAGAAGGGCTGGAAGAAGGGCGGTCCCTGCCGCCCCTGCAGCCGCGCCACCAGCTTGCGCATGAACCACAGCTCCAGCCATCCCAGCGGGGCGGCGAGCAGCAGTCCCGGCCAGACGGCGAAGGCGATCAGATAGGACCAGACGGCGTTCATGACAGCCTCCCCCGCCGGCACTCCAGCTGGCTTTTGGTGGCGCCGTCCTCCAGCAGCTTGGCGGCGCGGGCGATGCCGTCCAGGATGGCCTGAGGCCGCGGCGGGCAGCCGGGCACCCAGACGTCGACCGGAACGATGCTGTCGAGGGATTCGCTCAGCACCAGCGGACTGCCGGCGAAGACGTTGCCCGACGCCGGGCAGGACCCCAGCGCCACCACCGCCTTCGGGTTCGGAACCTGCGCATAGATGTCGAGGATGGCCTCGCGAGACCGCAGCGTCAGCGTGCCCGAGATCAGCACGATGTCCGCATGCTTGGGCGTGCCGTGCAGTTCGACTCCCAGCTGTTCGGCGTCGTAGCGCGGGCTCAGCAGGGGCGTGATCTCGATGTCGCAGCCGTTGCAGGACCCGGCGTTCAGGCGGCAGATCCAGGGCGACCGGCGGCGCGAGATCGCGATGACCCGTTCGATCAGGTTCATTTCACACCTTCCGCCGTTTCAGTCGGCAGTGCGGCGACATGGGGATGCGGCTCAGCCGCCGGACGAAGCCCGTTGGGGGCCAACCCGAACAGCACCGGGGCGATGGCGAAGGACAGCAGCACCAAAGCTGCGGCACGCGGCAGCGGCCGCCCGGCGACGGGAGACTCCACCGGCCCCAGCCACACCCGGTGGATGGCGCGGACATAGCAGAGCAGCGCCATTGCGGACGACGCATAGAGCACGGCCAGCAGCAGCGGCCCGCCCAACTCCGCCCCTGCCAGATAAAGCCGCCAATGCCCGATGAAGCCCAGCGTCGGCGGGATGCCGATGAAGCCCAGCGCCCCCAGCATGAAGGCGGCGCTCGCCACCGGCAGCGGGGTGGACAGGCCTCGGTCGTCCAGCGTCACCGCCCGGCCGAGATGCCACTCCGCCGCCCCCACAGCGCCGAACAGCACGATCTTGCCCATCGCGTGGCCCAGGATGCCGAACCACGCCCCGGCCATGCCGTCGGCCCCGCCGGCCACCAGCCCGAACAGCAGATAGCCCATGTCGTCGATGGAGGAGAAGGCCAGCATCGGCTTCAGTTCCCGCTGGGCCAGCGCCAGCAGCGCCGCCCCCAGCAACGACAGCACCGCCAGCCCGATCCACAGCGGCGCGAAATCCACGAAGATCCACGGCGCCGCGTCACGCAGGGCCAGCAGCTCGCAGAAGGCGCCGACATCGACCACCGCGACGATCAGCGCCGTCGTCATCGCCGAAGAGGCGCGGGCGACCGCCGGCAGCCAGAAATAGACCGGCACCAGACCAAGCTTCAGCGCCACGCTGACCAGCAGCAGAGCCACCGCCAGCCTGTCCCACGGCGCGGCCGGGCGCGACGCGCCAAGTTGGATCAACGCCAGCGCCGTCCAGCCGCACAAGGCGGCGAGAGCGACCGCGGTCAGGTATTTGCGGGCGGCGGCGCGGGCCTCAGGCGTCCCGCCGCTCCACACCATGCCCACCGCCAGGAATTCGGCGGCCGAGGCCAGCAGGGTGGCGGCCCAGCCATGTCCGGCCAGCCGGGCGGCGACCGCCAGGGCGACGGTCGCGGCGGCGAAGCGCCACCATCCGCCATTCCCCTGCGGGATCGCACGGGCATAGAGGCCGACGCCGAGCGCGATCGCCAGAAAAAGGGGGATCAGCACCATGTCCATGATGGATGCCTCCGGCTGCGCTCAGACCAGCCACACGCCGGCCAGCGCCGCGACCGCGACGAGACCGATGGCCAGGAGCGGACGATCCTCGAAAACGGCACCTGCCGCGGTCTGCGCCGCACCGGCCGCACGGGTCAGGGCGTGCCAGATCCGCAGGTAGGCGGGATCGGGATCGAGCGAATAGACGGGATGGAAGGCGTGCTCGGCCATCTCGGCGAAGTCGACCGCGCCGGGCCGGTCGCCGGCCGGCAGCGGCTCCCCGCCGGAATAGACCGAGACCAGCCCAGGAGCCGGCGCCTGGGCCAGCCGGTAGACCAGCAGGCCCAGCATGGCCGATGCCAGCACCACCACGCCGCCGACCGTCATCGCGATGCTGCCGCGGTCGGTCAGAATGCCGAGCCAGCTCATCTGCACCGCCCAGTCGAAGCCCAGCGAGCGCACGGCCGGCGCCACCACCGGGACCATCAGCAGCTGCGGCGCCAGCCCGAACAGCAGGCACAGCCCCGCCATGGAGCCCATGCCGGCCAGCATGCTGGGCGACGCGTCGTGGATGTGCTTGCCGAGCAGCGCCTTGGACGGCACGCCGTAGAAGGCATTGACGGTAGCTTTGAGGAAGGAGAAGGCGGTCAGGATGCTGCCGATCCAGCCGACCAGCACCACGACCAGCAGCCCCTTGTCCAGCGCGGCGCCGAACAGCAGCCATTTGGCGACGAATCCGTTGGTCAGCGGCACGCCCGCGATCGACGCGGCGGCGACGATCCACACCTTCGCCGTCCCCGGCATCGCGGTGGCGAGGCCGCCGAGGTCGCGCAGGTCGCGGGTGCCGGTCGCGTGCTGGATGGCGCCGGCGCACATGAACAGCGTGCCTTTGAACAGCGCATGGCTCAGGCAATAGAACAGGCCGGCCGCCAGCCCGAGATCGGTGCCGAGCGCCAGCCCGACGACGATGTAGCCGAGCTGGCTGACGGTGTGGAAGGCCAGCAGCCGCTTCAGATCGGTCTGCGCCATGGCGAAGATGACGCCGACCAGGATGGTGACGCAGCCGACCGCCAGCAGCGGCACCTCCAGCGCGGCCTGCCATTGCCCATCCCCGATCACGTACATGCGGGCGATCAGATAGACGCCCGCCTTGACGTAGCAGGCGGAATGCAGCAGCGCCGACACCGGGGTCGGGGCGTTCATCGCCTCCGGAATCCAGGTGTGCAGCGGGAACATCACCGACTTCGCCATCGCCGCGACGATGAACAGCGCCGCGACGCCGGAGGTGAAGGCCGACCCCACCGCCGGATCGGTCCAGACCAGCGTGCCGGCACGGGAATAGACCAGCACCAGCCCGATCAGGAAGCCGTAGCCCGCCAAGTGGGTGATGACCAGCACCTTGCGGGCGCCGTCGGTCGCCGCCCTCTGATTGTACCAGAAGCCGACCAGACTGTAGGAGCACAGCCCGATCACCTCCCATGCCATATAGGCGCCCAGCATGTCGGCTGCACTTGCCAGCAGAAGCAGTCCGGCGATGAAGACCAGCATGATCGCGTAGAAGCGCGTCGTGCCCTGCTCCTCATGCTCCATGTAGCGGACGGAGAACAGCAGGATGGCGGCGCCGATGCCGGTGCCCATCAGCATGAACAGGATGCCCAGCCCGTCGATGCGCAGGCCGAGGGAGAACGGCCCGTCCCACACCGGCAGCAGCGGCGCCTCCATCGCAATGCCGGCCATGGCGGCGGGCACCAGCGGCAGCGTGGCGAGGAAGGAGGCGAAGACCGTCGCGGTCGCCAGCACGCCCTTGCCGACGGGCGTCAGCAGGCGGGCGAGCAGCAATTGCAGGACGAAGCCGCCAAGCAGAAGAAGAATGGGGAGCGTGATGGAGGTCATGGCCCGCCCCTTTCTCAGCCGCCGGCCAGCGGCGGAAAGATGAAGACGTCTGAATCCGGGGTCAGCGGCGTGTCGAGCCCTTGCAGGCCGCGCACGTCCTGGCCGTTGACCAGGATGATGGCGAAGCCGGCCAGTTCACCGTCCTTCAGGATCCAGCGGGCGAAGTTGGGGCCGTATTCGGCGACCAGATCGCGCAGCAGGTCGCGGACGGTCGGTGCCGGCCGCTCCCGGATCTCGCTGCGTTTCTTGGTGGCTTCGCGCAGCAGCGCGAAATAGGAGACTTTCATGGCACAACTGCCTTCCTGCCGGACCTTCGCAAACGGCCGTCCTGCTCCACGAGAGCCCCTCTCCTCTTGTGGGAGAGGGGTTGGGGTGAGGGGTACAACCTTAAGAACCCGACGGCCTTCGGCCGTTACCCCTCATCCCAACCCTTCTCCCGTAAGGGGAGAAGGGCTTCCAAGCCGAATGCGGCCGTCCCAGGTCCGAATGCACTTGCCAGCTTTTCCTGCCGGCTGCGGCCCGGCGGGATCAAGCCAGCGCCAGGGCGCTCAGCTTCTCCTTGGTCGGAACGCCTTGGGCGTCCCAGCCGCGGGCACCGTAGTAGAGCGGCAACATTTCCGGCAGGCGGCTGACCGCCCCCTTCGATGGGCCGGTCACGATCGGCTCGTTGAGCAAGCGCGGCGGCAGCGTGTCGTCGGCGGCGGTCAGGCCGGCCTTGAGGTTCCACAGCCGCTCCAGGTTCCAGATCCGCTCGCCCGCCTCGATAAAGCTGTCGCCGGTGTAGGCGAAGCCGGTCAGCGCGGTCATCAGTTCGGCGAATTCGGGCGCGCCGATGCCGAAGGTGGTGAACAGGCAGGATCCGCTCGAATCCAGCGCCGCCGTCAGGTTCTGGAACAGGGCCACCAGTTCGGCCTTGCCGTCGATGCTGTCCTTGTCGACCTTCACCGGCACGCCAAGCACTTCGGGGCTGATGGTGTAGCCGCGGACATGGCAGCCGCCGCGGTTGTTGGTGGCATAGTTCAGGCCGATGCCCTGCACCGCGCGCGGGTCGTAGGCCGGCATTTCCTGCTTCTTGACCGTCATCGACAGTTCCGGATGGCCGTAGAGGCTCGCCAGCCGGTAGGAGCCCAGAGCCAGCTTCTTCCCGAAGCCCTGGCCGAGACCGGTCAGCCGCACCGCCTCCACCATCGCGTCGGCGTTGCCGAAGTCGAGATCCAGCCCTTCGGTGTCGTCCCGCGTGATGATGCCGCGATGGAACAGCTCCATGGCACAGGCGACCGTACTGCCCATGGAGATGGTGTCGAGACCGTATTCGTTGCAGTAGTAATTGGCCTTGACCACCGCATCCAGATCGTCGATCCGACAGTCCGGGCCGAAGCCCCAGGCGGTCTCATACTCCGGCCCTTCGCCCTCACCCTTGTATTTGGGGTTGCTGACCTTGGTGGCGCGGCCGCAGGAGATGATGCAGGAGAAGCAGCCCTTCGGCCGCTGCAGCTGGTTGGCCGCCAGCGTCTCGCCGCCCACCTTGTCGGCGGTCGGGAAATGGCCGTCCTGGAAGTTGCCGGTCGGCAACCCGCCCACCGAATTCAGGATGTTGACCAGCACGTTGGTGCCGTAGAGGCGCAGGCCTGTGCCGCCGACCGGATGCTCCTTGATCATGGTGCTGGCCTTGGCGACCGCGGCCAGGAAGGCCTCCTTGTCGGCGACGGTCACGGCGCCGGTGCCGCGCACCACCACCGCCTTCAGGTTCTTGGAACCCATCACCGCGCCGACGCCGGTGCGGCCGGCCGCCCGCTGCATGTCGTTCATGATCGAGGCGATGTAGGACAGCTTCTCGCCCGCCGGGCCGATGCAGGCGATCTTGGCGTCGGCCGCCGTCTCGGCGTTCAGCGCCTCGGTGGTTTCCGGCACGTCCTTGCCCCACAAATGGGCGGCGTCGCGGATTTCCACCTTGTCGTCCTGGATCCACAGATAGACCGGCTTGGCCGCGCGGCCTTCCAGGATCAGCATGTCGTAGCCGGCGTATTTCAGCTCCGGCCCCCAGGCGCCGCCGGAGTTCGACGCGGCGATGGTGCCAGTCAGCGGACCCTTGGTGACGACGTCGTAGCGCCCCGCCGACGGTGCGAAGGTCCCGGTCATCGGTCCGGAGGCGAAGATCAGCTTGTTCGCCGGCGACAGCGGATCCACCGTGGGATCGACCTCGTCATACATGTATTTTGTGCCCAGCCCGCGGGCGCCGATGTAATCGCGCGCCAAGTCGGGCTTCATCGCTTCGGTCGTGATCTTGCCGGTGCCCAAATCGACCCGAAGGATTTTTCCAATCCAGCCATGCATGATCAGACCTCCGCGAAGGCGTTCTTGAGCTTGGCGGCGAAGGAGCGCTTGCGCGCCTGCGCCGAGACGGTGTCCTCGACCCATTCAAGCGCGTGGGTGGGGCAGATTGCCGCGCAGGACGGCGCACCGTCGCAGGTGTCGCATTTCAGGATCTGCAGGCTCTGGAAATCCCAGGACGCGCAGCCGAAGGGGCAGGCCTGCACGCACATCTTGCAGCCGATGCACTTCCCGGCATCCAGCTCCACCTGCCCGTTCGCCGGGTTGCGGTGCATGGCCTTGGGCATGCAGACGGCGACGCAGGCGGGATCCTTGCACTGCTGGCACATCATGGGAACGGAAAAGCCTTCGCGCTCCCACGTATAGACATGGACGCGGGACGCCTTCGGTCGAAAGCTCCCCTCATGCTCCATGGAGCATGCCAGTTCGCAGTTGCGGCATCCGGTGCATTTGTCCGGATGGATCATCAGCATCATGCTCATGGTCGATGACCTCCTCGATACCGTGACGCGGTCGCCGCTTGCGGTTGGCGGCCGTTCTTGCGCGTCCGGCTCTGGGATGACCCCGGATGGTCCCGCAATCCCGCACGCAATGCGGATGGCCGCCACGATGACGGGCGGTCCCATTGCGTCGACAGGGAGGGCGCCGGCATGCGGCGCACGGGATGCGCGGGTGATGTCCGTCGGGGACCGGTCCGGGGACGATGCCGATCCGTCAGGACGGATCCCGGCTCAGGGTGGGTGGCAACCGGCAATGACCGGTTCCATCCCGCAGAGGGGAACGTTGGGGAAGAGAAGGATATGCGCCGTTTTGTCGTTCATAGTCTTGGCCCGCTATGATCGGAAAAACATAGGGCCCGTCTGGCGACTTGGTCTGGAAGGCGGGTCTGGCAATCTTTGGAACAGACAAGCCAGCTTTATCACGACTTGGCATGCTCCGATATGATTTACATCAACGCGCGCAGACCGATTGCGGTGAAGACTTGATACAATTGGCGGCTGGTCGTTCGGCGGGTGTAATCGATGCATGAACTGTCGCTGTGCGAAAGCATCGTCGCCATCGTGGCGGATAGCGCCCGCCGTGAGGGATTGCACCGGGTCACCCGCGTGACGGTCGACATAGGCGTCGCATCCGCCATCGATCCGGATGCCCTGCTGTTCTGCTTTCCCATCGTGACGGAGGGTACGGCTGCGGCGGGGGCGGAACTCGTCGTCAACCGCATCACGCTGAAGGCCCGCTGCACCGGCTGCGGGACCGACTTCTCCCCGGAAACGCTGATCTCCCCCTGCCCATCTTGCGGCGGCCATGACCGCACGCTACTGGCCGGGCGCGAGATGCGGGTGGTGTCATTCGAGGGGGAGTGAGGAGTCCGGACAAGAAAAAGGCGCGGCCTTTTGAAAGCCGCGCCCCAGGACACTCAAATTCGAGACAACAGGTTCGAACCCGCGCGATCAGGCGCGGGACAGCAGGCGGTTCTTCTCCATCGCCGCCTGCTCCGTCCGGGCGTTGGCGATCACCGCCTTCTGGAGCTTCTCGAAGGCACGCACCTCCAGCTGCCGGACGCGCTCGCGCGAGACGTGGAAGGTCTGGCTCAGCTCCTCCAGCGTCAGCGGCTCGTCACGCAGGCGGCGGGCGACCAGGATCCGCCGCTCGCGGTCGTCCAGCACGCCCAGCCCCAGCTTCAGGAACTGTTGGCGCCGACGGCGTTCCTCGGAATCGGCAAGCGTCGTCTCCTGATCGGGGCGATCGTCGGCCAGCAGGTCCAGCCATTCGGCATCGCCGTCTTCCGACAGCCCGACATTCAGCGAACGGTCATTGCCCAGGCGACGGTTCATCTCCACCACCTCGGTCTTCGACACGTTCAGCTCGGTGGCGATGGTCTCCACCGCGTCCGGCGACAGGTCGCCGCTTTCCAGTTCCTGCATCCGCGCCTTCAGGCGGCGCAGGCTGAAGAACAGCTTCTTCTGGCCGGCCGTGGTGCCGATCTTCACCAGCGACCAGTTGTGCAGGACATATTCCTGGATCGCCGCACGCACCCACCAGGACGCATAGGTGGCGAAGCGGAAGCCCTTGGAGGGATCGAACTTCTGCGCCGCCTGCATCACGCCCACATTGCCTTCCGCCACCAGATCGGACAACGGCAGGCCATAGCCGAGATAGCCGCGGGCCATCTTGACGACGAGCCGCAGATGGCTGCCGACCAGCTGGTCGAGTGCCGCCGGGTCCTGGTGGTCGTGCCAGCGGACGGTCAGCTCATGCTCCTGCTCGGGCGTCAGGTACTGGTACTTGCGGGCATCCTGCAGATAAAGCTGCATCGGTTCGGCGGAACGGGGCTCGTTCATACGAGGCCCGGTGGAGTTGGATTGGGTGGTGCGGGTTTGAACGGTATGGGTCTCGGCGTCTCGCTGCATGGTGTCTCTGTCTCTCCCAGCCGACGGAAACGGCGCCGCAGGGGGTTGCCCCCCGCGTCGTTCGGGTCGGTCCTGTTGACGGTGGGTTTGTTTGTTCGTTGCGTTGCCGGCATTCGACGCTGCCGGACGGCGTGCACCGGTTGCGGTGCTGGATCGTGATGGGGTCCTCTCCAGCCCCCCGGGCAGCGCCGCGACCGGGGAAGGATCGCGGCAGCCGGCACGCCACGGGGCCGGAGAGGAGAGGCAGGGCCACGCCGTTCAGCGCAGCCGAACCGAAGGGAACGGATCGATCACAAAAGAGGAAACCATCCTGTAGGGGCCGGCGCTTTCAACGGCGCAACGAACTTTATATAGGAATTTTGACAACGGATTAAAGGGGCGCCCAGGCGAATTTTCCTGGCACCTTAGCTTACGCTTGGCCCCGCGTCGGGATTGGCGGGAACTTCGCCTGAAATAGGACGGCGCTTCGCCGGTTTCAAGCCCATTGCTCTGGCGCCACGCTTCCACCTGCCCCGCAGGAACTTCATTCGATTTTCGATGCATTTCCATGAAACATCACAGGATATCTCGCAGTGTGCCGGTCATTAACCCATATACGCCCCACTTTGCATAGAAATTCAAAGCATAGTCTGCGATTTTCCTCTTTGTGTTATTTTTCGGATGTCACTTGCAGTCGTACCTCTTCTGCGCATACGGTCGGTTCGTTTCCAGCATCCACCGACCCGAGGCTAGAGCCGACATGCTTGAAGACATCGTCATCGATACTCCTGTCGACCGGCCGCACACTTCCGGACAAGGCTCCGGCCGTGCGTCGTCCCAGCCTCTGCGCGTCGCGGTGCTGTGGAAGACGCCGAATCTCGGCCTGTATTCGAACGCCGCATTCGACGACCTGTACAACGGCATCGGCCACAACAACGGCAATCTCGCCTTCGTCCATTCGATCTGCAGCCACATCACCAATCCGGTGAAGCATTTCAGCTGGGGATCCTCGGCCGAGACGCTGAGGAACAACGCGGACATCATCGTCATCCCCTGCGCCAACCAGTTGGGCCGCCACACCGATTACGGGCAGATGGCGGAGAATCTGGAAAAGTCGGGACTGCCGGTCGTCGCCATTGGCCTCGGCGCCCAGGCGAACAGCTATGACCACGACATCGAACTCAGCCCCGGCACGCTGCGCTGGGCCCAGGTGATCGCGGCGTCGAACCCGTCCTCCGCGACCTCCCCCAACATCTACACCCGCGGCGCCTACACCACGGCGCAGCTGGACAAGCTCGGCATCACCGGCTCCCTGCCGGGCGGCTGCCCGTCGCATTTCCTGAACCAGGCTCCGGGCCTGGGCCGCAAGATCCACGCGAACTGGTCGGCTCTCGACCTGCCGCGCTCGATCACGGTGGCCGGCGGCCATCAGGCCTGGGTCAAGACGCGGGAGATCGAACACCAGCTGATCGCCCTGATGATGGACCCGATCGCGCCGGGCCAGTACATCGTCCAGTCGATGGGCGAGATGATCAAGGCCTCCCGCGGCCTGTTCGACGGCATCGACGCGCATGCGCTGAAGGAAATCCACCGCCACACCGTGCCGCACTACTCCTTCGAGGAGTTCAAGGCCTGGTGCCGGAACTACATGCGCTCCTACTATGACGTGCCGGCCTGGATGGACACTCTGCGCCAGCAGGACCTGACCATCGGCTGCCGCTATCACGGCGTCGCCCTGGCGATCCAGGCGGAGCGGATGGGCCTGACGGTGACCATCGACTCCCGCACGCGCGAGCTGTGCGAGAACACCGGCGTTCCCTATGTCGATGCCGCCGACCTGACGGCGCCGCTGACCCGTATGCGCCTGAAGTCCCTGATCAGCTTCGATCCCGACGCCTATGACCGCCACCGCGCGGAGTCGGCCACCCGCTACCTGGACTTCCTGATCGCCAACCGGCTGCAGCCGGCCCCCTTCCTGAAGTCCATCGCCGTCGGCAAGTGACGTTGGCAAGGACCCGCCGGACTGCGGCGCTCGCGCTATCCCTGGGCCTTGCCTTGATGTCGGGGACGGCGGGAGCGCAGGCGCTGACGGTCAGAAAGGCCGGGGAACCGGAAACGGTCACCTCCTGGCAGCACGACGCCTGTGCGAAGAGCGATGCGCCGGACACGCCGGCGCGCGCCTTCCGCGATGCCGGCGGCACCGTGCATCTGATCGCCTCGCACTCCACAGCACGGGCCCTCACCGGCCCGTCGCTGGATGCCGTGCGCCCCAACTGCGCCGTCATCTTCCAGGGACATGGGCAGGACGACCCGCGCCTTCACGACGACCGCAGCTGGATCTCGTCCTTCCACACACTGGACGGCAGCACGGTGTTCGCGCTGGTCAGCAACGAGTTCCATGCCCAAAAGCGGCGGGCGCTCTGCCCGTCCGGCGACTACATGCGCTGCTGGCGCAACAGCATCACCGCGGCGGTCTCCAGCGATGGCGGGGCGAGCTTCCGGCTGAGCGCCGCGCCGCCCGACCACACCGTCGCGACCCTGCCCTATGCCTACAGCGGCGACGCCGGCAAACGCACCGGCTACTTCGCCCCCAGCAACATCGTCCGCCATGGCGACCACTGGTACGCCTTCCTATGGGCCGAACGGTTCGGCGCGCAGAAGCGCGGCGCCTGCCTGATGCGGACCGACAACCTCGCCGATCCGCAATCCTGGCGCGGCTGGGATGGAAAGTCCTTCGCGGTCCGCTTCGTCCGCGACGGACAGACCAGCGATGCGCCGGAAGCCCATCTCTGCGCCCCGGTGGCGCCCGGCACACTGCAAGGCACCGTCCGCAGCGTCGTCCGCCATCGGGCGAGCGGCCAATTCATCGCCACGCTGGCGATGACCCGCGACGGACAGACCGGCATTTGGACCACGACCTCTCCTGACCTTCTTACCTGGTCGAAACCGCAGCTGCTGTGGGCGGCACCCCTGCTGTTCCGCTACGGCTGCGGCGATGCTGCCGCCTTCGACTACCCCGCCCTTCTCGACCCCGTCAGCAAGAGCCGCAATTTCGAGGATGTCGGCGGGGCCGCCTACCTCTACATGACGCGGCTGAACCTGACCGGGTGCAGGATCACCTGGAACCGCGATCTCGTCCGCATGCCGGTCGAGATCTCCGCACCCAGGCCGTAGCGTAAACGACCCTGGAAAAGCGGACGGCCCGCATCCCGGAGAACTCCCGGAATGCAGGCCGTGCAGAAGGCTGGAACCGTAGTCCCCCGGCGCTCAGCGCGCCAGCCAGCCGCCGTCGACCGGCAGGATGGTGCCGTGGATGTAGTCGGCCGCGTCGGAGGCCAGGAACACCGCCGGGCCGCCGATGTCGGACGGCACGCTCCAGCGGCCGGCCGGGATGCGGCCGAGGATCTCGGCGTTCCGCTTCTCGTCGGCGCGCAGGGCGGCGGTGTTGTTGGTGGCGACGTAGCCCGGCGCGATGGCGTTCACGTTGATGCCCTTGCCCGCCCATTCGCAGGCCAGCAGCTTGGTGATGCCGGCGACGCCGCTCTTCGACGCGGTGTAGGAGGGCACGCGGATGCCGCCCTGGAAGGACAGCATGGACGCGATGTTGACGATCTTGCCCTTGCGCCCGTTGTTGATTGCATAGCGGCCGAAGGCTTGGCAGAGGAAGAACACCGTCTTGATGTTGATGTTCATCACCAGGTCCCAGTCGGCCTCGGTGAAGTCCACCGCGTCGGCACGACGGATCAGGCCGGCATTGTTGACCAGGATGTCCAGTTGGCCGAGGGTGCCGACCGTCTCCTCGACCAGCCCCTGGACCGGGGCGATGCTGGTCAGGTCGGCGTGGATCGCGTGGAACTTGCGGCCGGCGGCCTCGACGAGGCCCTTGGTCTCGTCCAGCGAGACGACGTCGACGGCGGCGATGTCGGCGCCGGCCTGGGCCAGGGCCAGGGCGATCCCCTGGCCGATGCCGGTGTTGGCGCCGGTGACCAGGGCCACCTTACCGGTCAGATCGAAAGGCTTGGTCATGTGTCACGTCTCCGTTAGCGCATTGAGGCCAGGGGAACCTGGTCCATGTCGTCGAAGGTCTGGTTGTCGCCGCCCATCGCCCAGATGAACGAGTAGCTGTGGGTGCCGACGCCGCAATGGATCGACCAGGACGGCGAGATCACCGCCTGCTCGTTGGCGACCACGATGTGGCGCGTCTCGGTCGGCTCACCCATGAAGTGGAACAGCCGCGCGCTTTCCGGCAGGTCGAAGTAGAAATAGAACTCGCAGCGGCGCTCGTGGGTGTGGCACGGCATGCTGTTCCACATGTTGCCGTTTTCCAGCACGGTCAGGCCCATGACCAGCTGCGCGGTGCGCACCACGTCGGGGTGGATCATCTGGTAGATGACGCGCTTGTTGCCGGTGGCGGTCTCGCCCAGCGGGCGCTGCTTGGCCTGGGCGGCGGAGATCTTCATGGTCTCGAACCGGGCATGGGCCGGGGTGCTGACCAGATAGAACTTGGCCGGATTGCCGCTGTCCAGGCTTTCGAAGCGGATGTCGACGCTGCCCATCGCGACATAGAGGGCGTCGCGGGTCTCCAGATCGTAGACGGTCCCGTCGACGGTCACGCGGCCTGCGCCGCCGACGTTGAACAGGCCGAGTTCGCGGCGCTCCAGGAAGGTGTCGGACCCGATCTCCTTGGTCGCGACCAGGGCGAGCGGGGCGGAAACCGGCATGGCGCCGCCAGCGACGACGCGGTCGACGTGGCTGTAGGTCAGGACGATGTCGTCGGCCTGGAAGATCGATTCGATCAGGTAACGGTCGCGCAGGGTCTCGGTGTCGTAGCCGCGCGCGTCGGCCGGATGGGTGTCGTACCGGGTGGTGATCTTCATGACGGCGTTCCTCTGAAGGCGGGCGATGACGCTGGCGTCGGACCCGTTTGAAATCGGGCGGTCCCGGCTGCGGCGGAGCGCTGCCGGGACTGCGTTGAGGCTTTACTCGGCGGCGGCGACCTGTGCCGTCTGGACGGACTTGGCGGCTTCGGCGGCCTGGTAGCGGGGCGACAGCACGCCGAAGCGGCGGGCCCACCAGGCGGTCAGCGGCGGCGTCAGCAGGGCGGTGACGACCACGCTGGTGGCGACCAGGGCCGTGGCGGCCGGGGCGGACGGGGCGAAGGACGGCTCGATCGAGGCGATGATCGGCGGGACGGTGACGGCCGCACCGGCGGTGGAGGCGGCACCGATGCCGGCCGTGCCGTTGCCCTTGGCCAGGAAGATGTCGGCCAGGACCAGCGTCGTGCCGGTGACGACGATCACGGCGACGCCCAGGACGATGCCCAGCAGGCCGGTGTTCAGGATCGTCGTGAAGTTCAGGTTGTTGCCCAGCGCAAAGGCGAAGAAGGGAACCATGACGCCCACGCCCTGGGTGAAGAAGGCACGCAGATCCTTGTCCAGGTTACCCAGCGCGAAGCCGATGACGAAGGGCAGCAGGGCGCCGACCATGGTCTGCCACGGGAAGACGGCCAGACCGGCGATGCCCAGCGTGACCATGGTCATGAAGGGGCCTGATTCGAGGCACATCAGGCAGAAGGCGCCGGCTTCCTCCTTGGTGCCGTACTGCTGCATCAGCGCCATGTACATGCCGCCGTTGGTGTCGTTCATAGCGGCGATGATCGCCAGGACCGACAGGCCGGTCAGGAAGCCGGATGAGATGCCCTCGGTCGGGATGAACCAGGAAGCGACGACGCCGGCCAGCGCCGCGGTGATGATCTTCACCGAAACCAGAACGCCGCTCTTGCGCAGGACCAGCGGAGTGGCCTTCAGGCTGATGCTGGCGCCGATGCAGAAGAACCAGACCGACAGGATCGGCAGCGTGCCGGTGATCAGCCCGTTGGTGAAGGAGCCGAAGAACTTGCCGGTGTTCGGGGCGAAGGTGTTCAGGCACGCACCGAGGAACAGTGGAACGATCATCATCCCGCCGGGGATGCTGTCTATGCGCTTCTTGATGTTCATGACGCTAGGCTCCTGAAATGCCCGCTCGGGGTTTGCGCCGGGAGCGCGCGGCTCGCTGGCCGCGTTGTGTTCGTGTGTACTAGTATACTAGTGTGCAGCGCTGCGAAAGACCTTGATATGGATCAATTCGGATTTTTCGCAGGAACACGGGCAGAGGCAGGGGCGACAGGAGCGCGGAAGCGGTTGCGGCCGCGCCCTTCAGGCGTCGCAAATGGTCAGGCCAGCAACTCTGCCAGTTCCACGCCGCGCTCGCGGCCCAGGCTGTCCAGCATCGCCAGGGTGGCGCCGTCGAGTGGGATGCCGGCGGCCAGCCGCTGCCGACGGGTGCGGCTTTCCGGCTCGCCCGGCAGCTGGATGGAGTCGGCGCCGGGCGCCGTGGGCGTGTCGCGGATATAGGCGACCAGATCGTCGAGATCCGCGGCCCACTGGGCGTTGCCGCCGCGCGCCGGGTCGAAGACGATGGCGAACATGTTGTTCATCACCCGTCCGGAATCCTGGTGCGATGGCGTGCCGGGCATCGCCGACGCCAGCGCGCCGGCCAGCACGTCGCACATCAGCGACAGGCCGAAGCCCTTGTGGCCGCCCAGCGGCAGCAGCGCGCCGGAGGGATCCCGGAACATCACGCCGGGATCGCGCGTGGCTTCACCCTGAGAGTCGAGCAGCAATCCTGGCGCCATCTCCTGCCCCTTGCCCATGGCGACGCGGCATTTGCCGACGGCCACGGCGCTTGTGGCGAAATCCAGGATCAGGGCCGGAGTAGCCTGCGTGGCGGGTATGGCGATGCAGATCGGGTTGGTGCCCAGCCGCGGCCGGGTGCCGTCATGCGGCGCGACCGCCGGGCGGGTGACGACATTGACGAAGGCCATGGCGACGAGGCCGGCATCGCTGCATTGCTCGCCATAGGAGCCGACGCGGCCGATGTGATGGCTGTCGCGCAGGGACAGCACCGCCAGCCCGTCCCGCCTTGCCCGCTGGATGGCGAGATCCGTCGCCTCCCGCGCGATCAGCTGACCATAGCCGCTTCCGCCCGCGACCGAGAGGAAGGGACCGGACTCGCCGATCACGGTCGCGTGCTGGTTGGGGCGGAGCAATCCGGCAGCGATGGCCGGCATATACATGGCGAGCATGCCAACGCCGTGGCTGTCATGCCCACGCAGGTTCGCCTCGACCAGATGGTCGGCCACCACCCGCGCCTCCTCCGCCTCGCTGCCGGCAGCCCGCAACAGGCGGCGCACGGCCTCGGCCAGCCTGTCGGCCTGCACCGGCCGGATGCTGGTCCCATAGACGCCGGCATTGAAGGATGCCGCCGCGGCGAAGGGATCCTTTTGAATCTCAGTCATCATCTGCCTTCCCGACCGCTGCCACCGGGCGACGGCCCCATTTCAGGTCCCTATTTGGTCCCGGCCGCACAACCGGAACAAGGGCGGAAATGAGAGGGCAGAAATCGGCGGAAGCTATTGCATTTAGCGTCGGAGTCGCGCCGTTCCGCGCCAAAAGCCCTTCTCCCCCTGTGGGAGAAGGGTTGGGATGAGGGGGCAGCCGGCTGAAAGCCGTTGGAATTTATAACTGTGCTACCCCTCACCCCAAACCCCTCTCCCACAAGGGGAGAGGGGCTTCAGAAGCGAAGAAATCGACCGGGAGGCGGCTCCCGGCGGCCTGTACCGCCGGGAGCGCATTACCATCCGGTCAGGCCGCGTTGACTTCGGCCACGAAGCGGCGGACCTCGTCCTTCAGACGCTCCGACTGCTCCGACACGCTTTCCACGCTGGTGGACACCAGGCGCATGCGCTCGCTGGTGGTGGTCATGGTCGCCGACAACGAGCCGACGCTGCTGGTGACCTGACGCGAGTTGTCGGCGGCCGTCCGGGCGTTGGCGAAGATCTGGTGGGTCGCCGCCTCCTGCTGCTGCACGGCCGACGCCACTTCGCCGTTCAGGGCGCTGAGGTTGGTGATCAGGCTGGCGATGCCCTCGATGGCGCCAATGGCGTTGGCGGTGGCCGCACGGATCGCCCCCACCTGCGACTGGATGTCCTCTGTCGCCTTGGCGGTCTGGGTGGCGAGGCTCTTCACCTCGCTCGCCACGACGGCGAAGCCCTTGCCGGCCTCGCCGGCACGCGCCGCTTCGATGGTGGCGTTCAGCGCAAGCAGGTTGGTCTGGCCGGCGATGGAGTTGATCAGCTCCACCACCGCGCCGATCTGTTCGGCGGCCGACGCGAGGCCGGTGACGATTCCGGTGGTGTTGGAGGTCTCGGTCACCGCGCGGGATGCGGTCTGGGCGGCGCTTTCCACCTGACGGCTGATGGCTGCGATGGACCCGCGCAGCTCCTCGCTGGCGAGAGCCGCCGACTCGACGCTGTCGGATGCGCCCTGGGCGGCGCCGGCGGCGGCATGCGCCTGATCGGTGGTGCTGGCGGCGTCGTTGCTGAGGGCGGCGGTGCGCTCGTGCAGGGCGACGGTGGTGGTGCTGAGCGTCGCCACGACCTCGTCCATCGCACGGGCGAACTCGGCGGCGCGGGCGGACAGGCGCTCGCGCTGGATGTCGCGGGCGGCGCGGTCCAGTTCGGCGCGCTGGCTCTCGTCGCGGGCGGTCTGCAGCGTGGTGGCGAGGCCGGCCACGGCGCGGGCCATGTCGCCGATCTCATCCGGACGGTCGGCATGGGGAACGGAAACGGTCAGGTCGCCGCCGCCGATCCGGCCCAGCGCGTCGCGAACGGCCAGCAGCGGGCGCGACAGGCCGCGCGAGACCCAGATGCCGATGGCGACGCTGATCGCCAGCAGCAGCAGGGTGACGCCCACTTCACGCAGGGCGCGGGCCTGAAATTCCGCATCGACGTCGTCGGTATAGACGCCGGTGCCGATCATCCACTGCCAGGGCTGGTAGCCGGTGGCGTAGGCGATCTTCGGCGACGGGTCGGCGGCGTCGGTGCGCTTGTGGCGGAAGGCGACGAAGCCGCCGCCGGCCTTTGCCGCGTCCGTCATCTGGACGTTGAAGGGAACGCCGTCGGGATCCTTCAGGTTCAGCAGGTTCTTGCCCTCTACCTGCGGGCGCAGGCCATGGACCAGGCTGACGCCGGCATAGTCGTAGACGAAGAAATACTCGCCGTTGCCATAGCGCATGGCGCGCACGGCGTTGCGGGCGAGTTCCTGCGCTTCCGAGCGCTGCAGCTTGCCGGCCTTCTCCTGTTCGCCATACAGCGCGATCACGGAGGATGCGGCGTCCACCATCTCCTTGACCTTGGCCTTGCGCTGTTCGATCAGGTTCGTGCGCATTCCCGTCAGGTGGACGGTGGCGCCGGCAAGCGTGCTGAGCAGCGCCACGCCGAACACCAGCAGCATCAGCCGCGTACCAATCTTGAGCTTCATCACGCCCTTCTCCTCAGTCCTGATCCACGCGGCACCGCATGGCATCCACGCATCGTTCGAATTGGTTGGTCTGTTGGTGGTCTTCGCTCAGGCCGCGCATCCGGCCAGTCTCTCCAGCTGGTCGCAGCGCCACCGCCCCGGCCCGCCCGGCGGGGCGGACAGGCGGGTGAAGGCCACGACCTCGCAATTCTCCAGCTCCACCCCCGGCCGGCCGGCCAGACGGTGCAGAAGGATGCGGCCGATCCCCTTGCTGCCGACCAGCAGCGGCCGGCGGGCCAGCAGGTCGGCGGCGGAATTGGCGGGCGAGGTGGCGAGTTCCTCCACCCCGTCGAGGACGCGCGCGGCGAACACGCCCTCGCTCTCCCCACCCGGCGGTGTTTCGCCGGCGGCGAACCAGGGGCGGGTCAGCTCGATCGGCAGCCCGTTCCACTCCCCCAGCCGCCGCTCGCGCAGCCAGTCGCGGGAGAGAAGCGGGACGCCCAGCGCCTCGGCGAACAGCGCGCCGGTGACCGAGGTGCGCCGCAACGGCCCGGCGATCACGAGGCCGCAATCGTGCCCCTGGTCGCGGAAACGCTCCGCCGCCCGGCGGGCCTGCTCGATGCCCATCTCGGTCAGCGCAATGTCGCGGTCGCCGCCGCAGCGCACGCCGCGGCGGTTGTCCTCGGTCTGGCCGTGGCGCACGAAATGGAACCGGTCGGTCATCGCCCCCCTCACCGGAACAGGATGCGGTCGGCGCCCGCGGTCCAGCCGATGGTGCTTTCCGCCGGCCAGCCATGGGGAGCCGCCATCCAGCGGCGCAGGGTATCGATGTGCAGCGGATCGCTCAGCGTCGGGGTATGACCGACGTCCGGCACATGGACGACGCCGACCCGCGGCTTCTCCATCATCCGCGCGATGGTCGACTCTTGCAGCGCGTCGCTCATCATGCCGTGGACCAGCAGCACCGGGCAGGATACCCGCTGCCAGTCGTCCCACTGGTCGTGGTCCTGGGCGGCGCCGTCGCGGTAGCATTGTAGCGCGCGGATGTCGTGGCGGTAGACCCGGCCGCCATTCTCCTCCGACCAGCGGGTCTGGTGGAAGCTGTTGTGCAGAAGCACGGTGTCGTCCACCGGCCCGTCGTTCTTCTGAGCGGCGCCGGTGCGGTGGAACAGCTGGGCCGGATGGCGGAAGACATAGTGGCGGGCGACCGATTCGGCGCGGCGGCGGCGGCGCTCGTTCGGGATGAAGGGGCCGATGTCGTTGAGGATCAGGCCGTCGACCAGCTCCGGCGCCTGAGCCGCCACCCGCATGGCGACGTTGCCGCCAAGCGAGGAGCCGAGCAGCGTGACCGACCCCAGCCGCTTGTGCCGGATCAGCGCCAGCACCTGGGCGACGTTGCCGTCGAAGCTGTAGTCCGACTGGTCCGCCAGCCAGCCGCTGCGGCCGCGCCCCGCCCAGTCCAGGCACAGGACATGGTAATGGCGAGATAAGGCACGGGCGATGTAGTCGAAGCGCCGGGCCGAGTTGGCGATGCCGCCGAGGCAGATCAGCGCCGGATTCTGCGGGCTTCCCCATTCCGTGTAGGCGAGGCGGATGCTGTAGTCGGTGCGCAGCCGCTCCACCGTGCCGGGCTGCAGCTCGGCGCTGTGGGTATAGTCGAAATGGCGCAGGGTGTGGCCGGCCCCGATCAACGGCTCGATCACCCGCATGATCGTCTCGTAAGTCTTCCAATTGATCTCTTCGGCCGATCCGATGCCGAGCGCATCCAGCGTGGCGCGCAACGCCTCCATCGCGCGGCAGTGGCGGCCATCGGCAGGAAGGGTCTGGCCGCCGCGGAGCGGCGGGGCCGGCATGGCGCGAAGGGGCTCCACGAGCATCTGGTCAGGCATGGGCGTCTTCGCCTCCGTGAGAGATGGGTGGGGGATCGATGAATGCGGAAATGGCAGGGGAGACGCCGTGGTCATGGGGCTGCGCCCTCCCCGGCCGTCCGTGATGCGGGGGCTGTGGCGGGAGCGAGCAAGAACACCGCGCAGAAGGCCGTGCCGCACAGCATGCCCAGGCCACCCAGGGTCACCAGCGCCGCCTGAATCCCGAAGCGGTCGGCGACGGCGGCGGCCAGCAGCGGGCCGGCCACCGATCCGCCCCGCTCCAGCAGGCGGTAGACGGCGAAGACGCTGGACTCGCCCATGCGGGCGCATTCCGTGCGGCAAACCTCCGGCACCAGGGCCAGCTGGGTGGCGTTGTTCAGCGCGTGGGCGACACCCAATGCCGCGATGCCGGCCAGGATGCCCGCAACGCCGGGGTCCTGAAGGATCGCCAGCGTGCCGGCCCCGCCGACCAGCCCGCCGATCCCGGCGAACAGGGCATGGCGGCCGGTTCGGTCGGACAGCCGTGACACCCAGGGACCGAGCAGCACGATGATCAACCCATAGGTCATCATCAGCCGGCCGATCCCCGCCGGAGTCTCGCCCGCCGCATGGAGGGAAACCGGAACCAGATAGAAGAGGTAGCCGGTCAGCATCAGCTTCGTCGGCACCGACGAGAACAGCAGCAGCGCGACGAAGCGCGGATTGGCGAGCAGGCCTGTGACCTCGCCCAGGCGGAAGCGGCGGTTCTGCGCCCACTCCACCCGGTCGGCCGGAAGCAGGGTCGCAGCGGCGACGGCGGCGGCCAGCGCCAGCAGGGCCGAGGCCGCGAAGGTGGCGCGATAGCCGAGAAGGTCGGCCAGGATGCCGCCCAGCGGCGCGCCGCACAGCCCGGCGACGACCACGGCGGCGACGAACTGCGCCATGCCGCGCGCCCGCTGTCCGGCCGGGGTGTGGCGGGCGATGAAGCCCTGCGCGCCGATGAACATCACCGCATAGCCGAGCGCGCAGGCGCTGCGCCACAGCAGCAGTTCGGCCAGCGACCCGGCCAGCGCCGTCCCGGCGAATCCGGCAACCGCCGGCAGGGTGCCGAGCAGAAGGGTGCGGCGGCTGCCGAACCGGTCGGCCCAGGCGCCGGCGAAGGGGGTGAAGACCGCGACCAGCGCCATGAACAGCCCGATCGGCAGCCCCATCATCAGGGTTTCCGACAGGCCGGGCACCGGCGTGTAAAGCTCGCGCGTGTAGAGCGGCAGGAAGGAGCGCGACAGCTCTTCCGCCAGCATGAACAGGAACAGCGCGGCGCGCATTCCCGCCACCGCCGATGCGGGTTCCGATGCCGGTGCCGGGCGGCGCGGCGCGGCGGCAAGCAGGAGCAGAACCTCGAACACCAGCAGAAGCGAAACGAGCAGCAGAACGCCGCCGTCGTAGAGGACGCCGCGCAGTGCCTCGGCCGGCAACACGGTGGCCAGCTGCGGCAGCGTCCCGGCCGCGAAGGCGATCAGGGCCGTCGTCACCATCATGATGGCGCGCAAGGGCGTGGCTCCGGCCGCACGCAGCTGGGCCGGCGCCCACAGAGCCAACAGCGCCACCACAGTCGAAACCACGGCGGCAACCGTCATCAAGCGATCACGAACGGCACCGAGCACAACTTGTGCGGCATCGAACTCAATTGCCGAGGCAACGTTTGCATAAAATTTAGCGCAAACCAGAAAAGACAGGGTGAAGAGGCTAATTGCTGTGATGACAGGCAGAGTCACGCGCGGACGTGCGACCGAATTTGGTTGCATAGACAGCTCCAAACACACAACCGCTTTCAAGAAGTGAGTTGGAGGCTAAATCGTAACTCCAAAGATTTGGTAAACCGAAATTGCATCGGAAATAAACGTTCCTTCAGGATTGTTACATATCCGCGTATGCAGTTTGTTCAGATCACTGATACTGAAAATCTTTGGTAAAATGCTGACCGATACTCGCAGAGATAGGGAACAACTATCTTGCTATGTAAATAAAGACCGTTTTATTGTCTGCGTTACAGTACATACCAAAGCAACCGCGATCCCCATCGCCCAAGGACAAATGTCGGTTGCAGTGCAGCATACGCCTTTCGGCGCTATTTCAGATTGGGGTGCACCCAGCGCCTCCACGCGAAGTGGGTCCACTGGCTGTTCGTGCATGGCAACTCACACCGAGCCTGCATACCAAAATTGCATGAAAAAATGGGCCTATGACCACGCTCCCTGTCCGCCTCCGCCTTTTCGGCATGTGCAAGGCAGGGCTTTGCGACGCTTCGCCACATCGCTGTTGAGAGTGATTCGCATCATTATGGCGCCTGCGGCCCGGTGCCGCCGAATTGCACGCCCTGTCGGTGCCGTGCAGCCGAAAGGTGATCCCCAATGACTGCCCCCGTGTCGGGTCCGTCCTCCGGACCCGCTTCCGTTACCGTTTCCTCCCCCGTTGCCCGCATGACGCCCGGTCCGGCGCCCGGCACCTCCTCCGACCCGCCGTCCGCCGTGGACGGCTGCCGTCTCAGCGCGTTGCGCAAGGGCCAGCGCGCGGTGGTGACCGGTCTCGACGAGAGCGCGGTCGCCACCCCGCTGCCGCCCGGCGAACTGGAACGCCGCATGATCGAGATGGGCCTGATCGAAGGCGCCCGCGTGGAGATCCTGCATGAAGGATTCCCGGGCTCCGATCCGCTTGCCGTGCGCATCAACGACCACACCCTGGCCATGCGCCGGGCGGAGGCGCACGCCGTTCTGGTGACGCTCGGCTGAGCGTCGCCTCCCCTTCCTGCGGAAAGGATTTCCGCGATGTCGAATTCTGCCGTTATGGCCGCACCCGTTCTGGCCCCGCTGCCGCGCATCGCGCTGGTGGGCAATCCGAACTGCGGCAAGACCGCCCTGTTCAACGCCTTGACCGGCGCCCGCCAGAAGGTCGCCAACTATCCCGGCGTCACGGTGGAGCGCAAGGTGGGCGAGTTCCTGAGCCCTGCCGGCGCCCGCGTCCAGGTGTTCGACCTGCCCGGCACCTACAGCCTGCGCGCCCGGTCCCCCGACGAGGAGGTGACGCGCGACGTCGTGCTCGGCCGGTTCGAGCATGAAACGCCGCCGGACGTGATGGTCTGCGTCGCCGACGCCACCAACCTTCGCCTGCATCTGCGGCTGGTGCTGGAGTTGAAGAAGCTCGGCCGCCCCATCATCCTGGCGCTCAATATGATGGATGTCGCCGAGGCGCGCGGCTGCCGCGTCGACGCGGCGGCCCTGTCGGCGGCGCTCGGCGTGCCGGTGGTGCCGACGGTGGCGATCAAGCGCACAGGCGTGGTCGGCCTGCTCGACCAGATCGACCGCAGCATGATGGTGATGGCGGGCGACGGCCCCCCTTCCCCCTGCGGCTGGAGCGAGCCGTCGGCGCGTGACCTGCGCGCCTACCATCAGGAGGTCGAAGCGATCCTGGCCGCCGCGCTCCGCGACGCCGGCAAGCCGTCGCTCGCCACGCAGCGCATCGACGCGGCCCTGCTGCACCCGGCCATCGGCCTGCCCTTCCTGTTCCTGGTGCTGTTCCTGATGTTCCAGGCGGTGTTCGCCTGGGCGGCCCTGCCGATGGACATGATCGACGGCGCCCTGGGCTGGGTGCAGGCGGCGGCCGGCGCCGCCCTGCCCGACGGCATGCTGAAGAGCCTGATCACCGACGGCATCATCGCCGGGGTGGGCAGCGTGGTGATCTTCCTGCCGCAGATCCTGGTGCTGTTCCTCTTCATTCTGATCTTGGAATCCACCGGCTACATGGCGCGGGCGGCCTTCCTGCTCGACCGGCTGATGGGGGGCGTCGGCCTGCACGGCCGGGCCTTCATCCCGCTGCTGTCCAGCTTCGCCTGCGCCGTGCCCGGCATCATGGCGGCCCGCACCATCGAAAACCGCGCCGACCGGCTGGCCACCATCATGATCGCGCCGCTGATGACCTGCTCGGCCCGGCTTCCGGTCTATACGCTGATCATCGCCGCCTTCGTCCCCGAACGGACGGTGGCCGGCGGCATGATCGGGCTGCAGGGGCTGGTGATGTTCACGCTCTATGCCGCGGGCATCCTGTCGGCGCTGGCGGTCGCCTTCGTGCTGAAGCGCACGATCTTCAAGGGCGCGCGCGAGCCGCTGCTGATGGAGCTGCCGGCCTACCGGCTGCCCAGCCCGCGCGACATCCTGATCGGCCTGCTGGAACGCGCCCGCATCTTCCTGGCCCGCGCCGGCACGGTGATCTTCGCCATCATGATCCTGCTGTGGTTCCTCGGCACGTTCCCCGGCGCGCCCGAGGGCGCCACCGGCCCGGCGATCGACTACAGCTTCGCCGGGATGCTGGGCCACGCGCTGGCGCCGCTGCTCGCGCCCATCGGCTTCACCTGGCAGATCGCCATCGCGCTGGTTCCGGGCATGGCGGCCCGCGAGGTGGCGGTGGCAGCCCTCGGCACCGTCTATGCGCTGAGCGAGACGGGCGACGCGCTGTCCGGTTCGCTGTCCGGCGTGCTGGCGGCAGACTGGAGCCTGCCGACCGCGCTGTCGCTGCTGGCGTGGTTCGTGTTCGCCCCGCAATGCGTCTCCACCCTGTCGGTGGTGAAGCGGGAGACCAACTCCTGGTTCTGGATGCTGGTGATGATCGCCTACATGACGCTGCTCGCCTACGGTGCCGCCTTCGTCACCTTCCGGGTGTCCAGCGCCCTGCTGGGAGGGTGAGCGATGATGGAATCACTCGTCGTCGGCCTGATCGTCACCCTGGCCTTCGCCTGGGTCGCCTGGACCATCCTGCTGCCGGCCGCCGCCCGCGACCGCCTGCGCCGTCTGGCGGGCCGCCCGGCCCCGCCGTCGCCGGCGGGCGGTTGCGGCGGGGGCTGCCGCGGCTGCGAGGCGGCGGGCCCGAAGCCGGTGCGGCGCCACGGCGGCTCCTGCGGGAGCCACTGAGGACGCCATTGAGGCGGGATGACGGTCAGCCGCCCCGCGCCAGCGCGCGGCGGAAGGCGTCCAGCGTCTCGGCGCTGACATGGTGCTCGATGCCTTCGGCGTCGATGCGGGCAATGTCGGCGCTGACGCCGAGGGAGCGCAGGAAGGCCTCCACCGTCTGGTGGCGCTCCCGGCTTTCCTCGGCGATCCGGCGGCCGGCATCGGTCAGGAACACCGCCCGGTAGGGCTTGCGGGTGACCAACCCCTCCGCCGCCAGCCGGTCGAGCATGCGGGCGACGGTGGGCTGCGCCACGCCCAGCCTCGCGGCGATGTCCACCTGCCGTGCCTCCTGCCCGCTTTCGATCAAATCGGCGATCAGTTCCACATAATCCTCGGCCAGGGCGGAGCGCTGCGCCTCCCGCGTCCGGCGGAACCCCTCGGCATGCAGTTCGGCATCGGGCAAGGCAGTTTCGGCTGGCGCTGCTCCACCCTCTTCCCAATCAGGCGACTTCCGGGATTCGGCCATCGCGCGCGTCGACTCCTCTGAAAGCCATGCCCAAACGGTTGCGCCCCACCCTCCGACGCCAACCGCCGGCCGTCAAGCCCACCATCGATCCGGCCGGCCCCATCCTTCAGGAGCCGCATCCTTCGGGGGTGGATGGCGATTCCGGCAAAAAGTTGCGGTACGGAAAGTATAGCACCTTGCATACTCGTTGTCCCGGTACATACTTGACTGATACCAATTCGCAACTCGGCCAGGAGTCTCGCCGATGTCGGAAGCCGAAGCCGCCCTGCCAACCCCGAAGGCCTGGAAATATTCCAGCGCGGATGGAGAGACGCGGCTCAGCCTGCCGGAGGTCCACGCATCCATCGCGGTGCCGCAGGGCGGCCTGTGGCTGCGCCGGATGCTGGCCTTCGCCGGGCCGGGCTACATGGTGTCGGTCGGCTACATGGATCCCGGCAACTGGGCGACCGACCTCGCCGGCGGGTCGCAGTTCGGCTACACGCTGCTGGCCGTCATCATGCTGTCGAACCTGATGGCGATCCTGCTGCAGTCGCTGGCGGCAAGGCTCGGCATTGTCACCGGGCGCGATCTGGCGCAGGCCTGCCGCGACCATTACCCGCGACCGGTCAATCTGGTGCTGTGGGTGGCGTGCGAGGCGGCGATCATCGCCTGCGACCTTGCCGAGGTGATCGGCACCGCCATCGCGCTGAACCTGCTGTTCGGCATCCCGCTGATCGGCGGCGCGCTGATCACCGCGCTCGACGCCTTCCTGGTCCTGCTGCTGATGCAGCGGGGGTTCCGCTATCTGGAAGCCTTCGTGATCGCGCTGCTGGTGGTCATCGCCGGCTGCTTCATGGTGCAGATCGCCGCCGCCGCTCCACCGGTGGCCGCCGTCCTGCACGGTTTCGTCCCGTCGGCGGAGATCGTCACCAACCCGGAGATGCTCTACATCGCCATCGGCATCCTGGGGGCGACGGTGATGCCGCACAACCTGTATCTCCATTCCTCCATCGTGCAGACCCGCGCATATCCGCGGACGGAGGAGGGGCGGCGCGACGCCATAACCTGGGCCACCGCCGACAGCACCATCGCGCTGATGCTGGCCCTGTTCGTCAATGCCGCCATCCTGATCCTGGCAGCCAGCGTCTTCCACGGCAGCGGCCATACCGAGGTGGCGGAGATCGGACAGGCGTTCGAGCTTCTGTCGCCCCTGCTCGGCCTCGGCATCGCTTCCACGCTGTTCGCGGTGGCATTGCTGGCCTCCGGCCTGAATTCCACGGTGACGGCGACTCTGGCCGGCCAGATCGTGATGGAGGGGTTTCTGCGGTTGCGCCTGCCGCACTGGGCGCGCCGGCTGCTGACCCGCGGGCTTGCCATCATCCCGGTGGTGGTGGTGACGGCGATCTATGGCGAACGCGGCACGGCGCAACTTCTGGTCTTCAGCCAAGTGGTGCTGTCGATGCAGTTGCCCTTCGCGGTGATCCCGCTGGTCCGCTTCGTCACCGACCGCAGCAAGATGGGCAACTTCGTCGTTCCCGGCTGGGTCGCCACCCTGTCCTGGATCGTCGCCACGGTGATCGTCGTGCTGAACCTGAAGCTGCTGTACGACACCGTCCTGGCATAACGGCCGGCCGGTCGTGGCCCAATCAGCCGCGGCCGGTCAGTCGCAGTAGGGGCCGAACCAGCCGAGTCCGTCCTCGGTCCGGCCCCGCGGACGGTATTCGCAGCCGACGAACCCGCCATAGCCCAGCCGGTCCAACTCGGCGAACAGGAAGGGCCAGTTCAGTTCCTCCCCATCCGGTTCATGGCGGGAGGGGACCGAGGCGATCTGGATATGGCCGATCATCGGCATCAGCCGGCGCAGCGCCATGGTGACGTCGCCATGCAGGATCTGCCGGTGGTAGATGTCGAACTGCAGCCGGACATTCGGCAGACCGATGCCGGCGATCATGCTTTCCGCGGCGGCGAAATCATTCAAAAAATAGCCGGGCATGTCGCGGCCGTTGATCGGCTCCAGCATCAGCTCGATGCCGCGTTCGCCCAGCGCATCGGCGGCATGCAGCACCGCATCGTGATAGCACGCCGCCGCCGCCGGATCGCCGGAATCGCCCAGCCCAGCCATCAGGTGCAGCCGGCGGCAACCCGTCGCCTCGGCATAGCGCAACGCGGTGGCGACGCCGGCCTTCAGCTCATCGAAGCGGCCGGTCAGAGCGGCCAGACCGCGCTCCCCCGCCGCCCAGTCGCCGGGCGGCATGTTGAACAGGGCCTGGGTCAGGCGATTGTGCTGGAGACGCCCGGCGATCTCGTCCGGCGCATGGTCGTAGGGGAACAGATACTCCACGGCGCGGAAGCCTGCATCCGCCGCGGCGTCGAAGCGGTCGAGGAACGGCCGCTCCGTGAACATCATCGTCAGGTTTGCGGCGAAACGGGGCATGGCGCGGAGCGGCCTTGGCAGGAGGAGCGTCCGGGATTGCCCCGGCGTATGCGGCCGGACGTCCGGCCGCATCACGCGCGGGATTCAAGAGAAGCCATCCCGATTGGTCAAGTCCACCTGCACAGTCCTGCCGGCCGCACTCAGCCGTTGCGGTAGGTGTAGCTGTAGCCGTTGATCGCCGGCGCCCCGCCGAGATGGGCGTAGAGCACCTTGGAACCCTCCGGGAACAAGCCCTTTTTGACGAGGTCGATCATGCCCTGCATCGACTTGCCCTCATAGACCGGGTCGGTGATCATCGCTTCGGTGCGGGCGGCGAGGCGGATGGCCTCGTTGGTCTCGGCGCTCGGCACGCCATAGGCGGGATAGGCGTAGTCTTCCAGGATGACGATCTCGTCGTCGCGGACCTTGCGGCCCAGTTCGACCAGTTCGGCCGTGCTGTCGACGATCTGGCGGACCTGGGTGCGGGTCTGTTCCGGCGTGCCGGAAGCGTCAATGCCGATCACGCGGTCTGCACGGTCGTCGGCGGCAAAACCGACGATCATGCCGGCCTGGGTCGAGCCGGTCACCACGCAGACGACGATGTAGTCGAACTTGAAGCCGAGTTCGGCCTCCTGCTTGCGCACCTCCTCGGCGAAGCCGACATAGCCGAGCCCGCCATACTTGTGCACCGACGCGCCGGCCGGAATGCCGTAGGGCTTGCCGCCGGCATCCTTGACCGACTGGATGGCCTCTTCCCAGCTCTTGCGGATGCCGATGTCGAAGCCGTCCGGAACGATGCGGCTGTCCGCCCCCATCAAGCGGGTCAGCAGGATGTTGCCGACGCGATCATAGACGGCATCCTCGTGCGGGACCCAGCTTTCCTGCACCACCACGCATTTCATGCCGATCTTCGCCGCCGTCGCCGCCACCATCCGGGTGTGGTTGGACTGCACGCCGCCGATCGACACCAGCGTGTCGGCCCCCGACGCGATGGCGTCCGGAACGATGTACTCCAGCTTGCGCAGCTTGTTGCCGCCCATGGCGAGGCCGGAGTTGCAGTCGTCGCGCTTGGCGTAGATCTCGACCTTGCCGCCGAGCGCGGCGGTCAGGCGCGGCAGAAGCTCGATCGGGGTCGGGCCGAAGGTCAGCGGATAGCGTTCGAAACGGTCGAGGCGCATCGTGGCATGCTCCAATGGTGAGGTGGAGCAACGGTATCACCGCCTTTTTGAAAGGTGCTTTCATAGTTCAGCCGCAGATTTCCTGCAATCCCAGCATTGTCTGCCCTTGGGGAGACGGATAGCCTCATTTCAGGCAGAAGAATGGAAGAGTCTTTCATGACTGAAAAGCTCGATGCGGTGGATCGCCGGATTCTGCAGCATCTTCAAAGGGATGGCCGTATGACCAACGCGGATGTCGCCGCCGCGGTCCATGTCAGCCCGGCGACCTGCCACCGGCGCACGCAACGCCTATTCGAGGAGGGATATATCCGGTCCGTGCGGGCGGAAATCGCGCCGGCGAAGGTGGACCGCGGGACGCTGGTGATCGTCGGGGTCGTGCTGGACCGCTCGACACCGGAAAGCTTCGGCGACTTCGAGAAGGCGATCCGCAAGCTGCCCTTCGTGCTGGACTGCCATCTGGTCGCCGGCGACTTCGATTTCTTCCTGAAGATCCGCGTCAGCGACATCGCCGACTTCAACGAGCTGCACGGGCAACAGCTGATCGCCCTGCCCGGCGTGCGGCAGACGCGGACCTTCTTCGTCATGAAGGAGGTGATCGACAACGCCCTGCTGGATTTCTGAGCAAGGCGCTGATCCGGTCAGGCCGGCAGCGGCGAGGCCTGACGGGCCAGCAGCTTCCAGCTGCCGTCGACCTTCTTCCAGACCTGCAGCACCTTGATATGGGCGGTGCTGGTCTTGCCATCGGCCAGGTTGTTGACGCAATCGAAGGTGTGGCGGGCGATGGCGACGTCACCGACCACCTGGATCACATGGTCGCTGAGGTCCAGCGCCTTGAAGGCGTTCTTGCCGTCCAGGCTGCCGACGAAGCCCGCCTTGTCTTCCAGCCGGCTGTTGGAATGGCCATAGGTCAGCTGCTCCATCGTCATCGCGCTCAGCGTGGCGCCGTCGCCGGCCAACATGGCGTCGCGCAGCGCATTCACCGCCTTCGCCACCAGCTGATGGTCGTCATCGTTCTTGAGCATGGTGACCCTCCCAATCGATTGCTGTCATGCCCGCCCGGAACAGAACGGGTCATAGAGTAGTATACTAGTATGCATCGGACTTCCAGACCCCAAAGGGGATGTGCGCCGGTTCGCCGCAGGGAGTGGAGGCGGGCCGGATGACGGCGGGCAGACCGTTCTATGTAACTTTCCGCAGATCCTCTTGTGATCGGCTGCGCCGGACGGCCGGGACGGGTATGCTCCCCGCCGCGACTCGAGGGATGTTGGACAGCAAGGGGACGGGTATGGCGACCAGACGGCGCAAGCTACCGCGCAAGCGCAGGGGCAGGCAGGTGACGGCCGCCCGCGGGACGGCGGCGGACACGATCAACACGGGCAGGCCGTCGCCCGGCGGCCTCACCACCGCGGTGAGAGGGACGGCGGCGAGAACGACGGCGCAGACAGTCACCAAGGGGCGCAGGCCGAGCTTCGCAGCCACGCCCGATGCCGCCGCCGGACGTTTCCTCAGCCCCGAACAGCAATATCTGCTGAAGAAGCGGCGCGAAGCGGAACAGCGCGAGGCGAAGGACCGCCGCACCGCCCTTGCCATTATCCTGGCGCTGGTCCTTCTCGTGGCCGGCGCGGTCGCGGGGCTGGTCTGGCTCTGGCAGTCTCCGGTCGCCTGAAGGAAGGCGGGGGCAACCGGGGCTCAGGGCGCCAACGCGGCCTCCAACCCGGCGGCGATGCCCAGCAGGCTGCGGTCGCTGCCCCGGCGGCCCATCGCCATCAGCCCGACCGGCAGTCCGGCGGACGGCACCGGCAGCGAGATCGCCGGCACGTCGAACAGGTTGGCGATGCGGGTGTTGCGCAGCAGCAGCAGGTTGACGCGGTGGAAGCCGGCGTCGTCCAGCACGTCTGCGATGGCGGGGGCGGTCAGCGGAACGGTGGGCAGCAGCAGGACGGGATGCCGGGCCAGCCGCTCGTCCATCAGGCGGATCAGGTCGGCACGGCGGCGCTGCATGCGGACGTAATCGGCGGCGGGCGTCCGGCCACCGGCCTCGATGCGGGCGCGGGTCTTGTGATCGATGCCGTCGAGCGCGGTGATGCCAAGCTCCGCCAGCGTCGCCGCAAGCTCGATGGCGGTGAAGACGCCGATGCGGTCCAGATCGGCCAATGCGTCCAGTTCGGCGTCGATGGAGCCCTCGACGATGTGAGCCCCGGCTGCCCGCAGGCGGTCAAGCGCCGCCTCGAAAGCAGCGGCGACCGCCGGCTCGATCCCGTCGAACAACCGCCACCGAGGCACCAGGAAGGATTGGCCGGCAACCGGCAGAGGGGCCAGCGGCGCCGGGTCGCTATCACCCAAAATTGAATCGAGCAAGGCCGCGTCTGCGACGGTCGCGGCAACCGGGCCGATCACATCCAGCGACGGCGACAGCGGGAAGGCGCCTTCGGCCGACAGGCGGCCGGAGGTCGGCTTGAACCCCACCGCGCCGGACAGCGCCGCCGGAATGCGCAGCGAACCGCCGGTATCGCTGCCGACCGCGATCTCCGCCATGCCGTCCACCACCGAGATCACCGCACCGGAGGAGGAGCCGCCCGGCACCCGCGACCGGTCGCGCGGGTTGCCGGGATTGCCGTAATGGGGGTTGATGCCGACGGCGGAGAAGGCGAACTCCGTCATGTGGGTGCGGCCGACGATGACGGCGCCGGCGGCACGCAGCCGCGCCACGGCATGGGCATCCCGCCGGGCTGCGGGCCGGCCGCGCAGGATGGCGGAACCCGCCGCGGTGGTGTCGCCCACCATGTCGAACAGCGCCTTGACCGAGACGATCCGGCCGTCGAGCGGCCCCAGCGGCCGGCCGGCCGCGGCCCGGCGGTCGCTGGCGGCCGCGGCGGCCCGTGCCTCGTCGGCATAGATTTCGGTGAAGACCATCGCGCCCTGCCGCTCCGGATCGGCGATGCGGGCAAGCGCCGCCTCAAGCCGGTCGGACGCGGACGGGTGGGGGATGGCGGACACGGACATGGCGGGTTCCTGGCAGGTCATGGGGCGGATCGGACTATAGCGGAGCGTGCCATCGCATGTGCCACATCGGCGTCGGCTTGGCGACCGGGATCATGCGGTCCACGGAACGGGCAGCGGCGTGAGATGCGGGCTCCACTCGAAATCGACAAAGCCCTCCATATTTTCCGAGCTTTCCTTGTTGTACCATCCTGATCTCTACTTTCGTCGGGGTATTTGCCCTTCGGCCGATGGCGCGTGCCGACAGCGTGTGTTAAGCAGGAGAGAACGAAGCGGACCGAGCAGACACACGGCCGACGCGAGTCCCCCGGCCCCGACACGGCCTTTGCAGTTCCGAATCGGGGGGATTGATCGCCAACGGCCGGCCTTTTCCGGAATGACTCACGGAAGGACGGACTCCGATGCCTGCAACGCCTCACTTCCATTCGCCCGGCGGCAATCCCCTGGGGCTTCTTGAGCGCCACATCGCCATCGTCGGCGCGGGATTCACCGGCAGCCTGCTGGCGGCCCACCTGTTGCGCTGCGCGCGGGCGCCTCTGGTGGTCCATCTGATCGAATATGGCAGCAGACCGGGAACCGGCGTCGCCTACTCCACCCCCAACGGCGCCCATGTGCTGAACGTCCGCGCCTATAACATGAGCGCCTATCCGGACGACCCGCGCCATTTCCTGCGCTGGCTGTGGAGCCGGGCGGAGGGGCCGACGCCGGAACAGCCGGTGCCGCCCAGCGGCCACGCCTTCGTGTCGCGCGCCCTGTACGGCGCCTACATCCAGGACGTACTGGCGGAAGCGCAGGCCGAGGCCCCCGCCCACGCGCGCCTCAACCTGATCCGCGGCGAGGCGGTGGACGTCCGCACCGAGGATCCGGCCAACGGCAAGCGCGCCGTGCATGTACGTCTCGGCGACGGCCGCGTGGTCAGCGCCGATACCGCCGCGCTCTGCATCGGCAACTTCCCGCCCTCCGCACCTTGCCTGTCTTCTGCGACGGCGGCGGAGGCCTTCGCGTCCGACCGCTTCATCGGCGACCCGTGGGATGCCGCCGCCATCGGCCGCATCGACCAGGACGCCCCGGTCGCCATCCTCGGCACCGGCCTGACCATGGTGGACACGGTGCTGTCGCTGCTCGACCAGGAGCATCGCGGCCCGATCACCGCCGTGTCGCGCCGCGGCCTGCTGCCGCTGCGCCATGAGGAGGTGCGGCCCTACACCTCCTTCCTGCATCCCGACGTGCTGCCCAGCACGGTGCTGGACGTGCTGATCGCGCTGAAGGCCGATGCGCGGCGGGCGGTGGCGGCCGGCTATGACTGGCGCTCTGCCTTCGACGCGCTGCGTCCGCACCATCACCGCATCTGGGCGCATCTGCCGATGGAGGAGCGCCGCCGCTTTCTCCGTCACGCCCGCCCCTTCTGGGAGGTGCACCGCCACCGCATGGCGCCGCAGGTGGCCGACCGCATCGCCGCCGCCCGAGCCAGCGGCCAGCTGACGATCCTGCCGGGCCGGCTGAGGGATGCGGCATTGACCGCCACGGGGCTGGACCTGCACATCGTCGAACGCGGCGGTGGAGCGGTGCGGGTGCTGTCGCCGGATGCGCTGATCAACGCGACCGGCACCAATTGCGACTACACCCGCATCCGCCATCCGCTGGTGCGCTCGCTGCTGGACCGCGGCCTCGCGCGGCCGGATGCGCTACGGCTGGGGCTGGACGTGACGGAAGGCGGTGCGGTGATCGCCGCCGACGGCACCCCGGCTCCCCGCCTGCTGGCCTTCGGCCCGGTCGCCAAGGCGCCCTTCTGGGAAATGACCGCCGTGCCCGAACTGCGCAGCCAATGCGCAGACGCGGCCCGGCGGATACTGGAGGGCCTGACCGGCGGCGCGGAGGCCGGCCAAGGGGCGCTGCCGGTGGTGCCGACACTGGAGTGCCCCGATCCGCCACGGGTTTGACGAAGGGGGTGTGAAAGGGCGGACGCGTCACCGCGTCTTGGGCAGCGGCGGTGCATAGCCGCCGGCCTTGCTGGTGCGGAGGCCGAGCGCCGCCAGCCCCTCCACCAGCTTCACGGCGGCGGTGACGCCGTCGATCACAGGCAGGCCCATTTCCTCGCTCAGTGAGCGGGCGAGGTCGGCCATGCCCGCGCAGCCCAGCACGATGGTCTCGGCTCCGTCCTGCTCCATGGCCCGGCGGATCTCGGCGCGCACGCGCTCGACGGCGCCGGATGCCGGGTCCTCCAGCGCCAGGACGGGCACACCCGCGGCGCGGATGGTGCAGCGGCCGGCCATGCCGTAACGCTGGGCCAACCGCTCCAGCGCGGGGATGGAGCGGGGCAGCGTCGTCACCACGCTGAAACAGCCGCCGAGCAGCGCGGCGGTCTGCATCGCCGCCCCGCAGATGCCGATCACCGGCGCGGTGGCGAGGCTGCGCGCGGCATCCAGCCCGACATCGTCGAAGCAGGCGATCACGGTGCCGGCGATGTCGCTGCCGCGCTGGTGCCGGTCGATCTCCGCCAACAGGCCGGGGACGGCCAGCGCCTCGTCGTAATAGCCCTCGATGCTGGCGGGGCCGGTCGGCGGGTTGACGGCCAGGATCTCGGTGCCCGGCGCGGCGACGCTGCGGGCCGCGGCGGCGATCCGCCCGGTCATGGAGGCGGTGCTGTTCGGGTTGACGACCAGAATGCGCATGGTGGTGAAAATCCTCAAATGCCGCTTCGGCGCAGGCGGTGGCGGCGCAGCAGGATCAGGCCCAGCAAGGCCACGCCGATCACGGTGAAGGAGAAGACCGTCGTCAGCGATCCCAGCGCGTAGAGCACCGGCGTCGTGACGTTGGTGGTCATGCCGTAGATCTCCAGCGGCAGCGTGTTGAAGCTGCCGGCGGTCATCAGCGTGCGGGCGAACTCGTCATAGGACAGGGTGAAGCCGAACAGGCCGACGCCGATCAGGCTGGGCAGCAGGATCGGCAGCACGACATGGCGTACCGTCTGCCAGGGCGAGGCGCCGAGGTCGCGCGCCGCCTCCTCATAGGCCGGGTTGAAGCGGTTGAAGATGGCGAAGACGATCAGCAGGCCGAAGGGCAGCGTCCAGGTCAGATGTGCGCCCAGCGCCGAGCTGTACCAGGCCGGCTCCAGCCCCAGGATGTTGAAGAACAGGCCGATGCCCAGGCTGACCAGGATCGACGGCACGATCAGGCTGGCGACCGCGAGATAGAACAGCGCCCCGCTGCCCCGAAAGCGGCGGCGGAAGGCGAAGCCGGCCAGGACCGAGAACAGCACCGTCAGCACCATCACCATCAGCCCAAGCGCGATGGAGCGGCGGAAGGATCCGCCGAAATCGCCCACCGCCTGCTGTTCGAACAGGTTGCGGAACCAGTGCAGCGAGACGCCATTCATCGGGAAGGTCAAGCCACCCTCCGGCCCCTGGAAGGACAGGATCAGGATGGTCGCGGTCGGGCCGTAGAGGAACAGCACGAACAGCGCGAAGAAGGCCCCCAGCAGGTAGAAGGACAGGCCCCGGCGTGATGAATTCATCGCTCACAGCTCCTTGCGGATGTCGACGACGCGCAGCATCGCCACCACCATGATCAGGACGACGGCCAGCAGCACCACCGCGTTGGCTGCGGCGGCCGGGTATTGCAGCAGCGAGATCTCGTTGGCGATCATCAGCCCGATGGAGGCGCTCTGCCCGCCGCTCATCAGCCGAACGGTGATGAAGTCGCCCATCACCAGCGTGACCACGAAGATGGAGCCGATGGCGATGCCGGGCTTGGTCAGCGGCAGGATGACATTCCACAGCGTCTGCGCCGCACTGGCGCCGCCGTCTCGCGCCGCCTCGATCAGCGCGCGGTCGATGCGCATCATCGAATTGAAGATCGGCACCACCATGAACAGCGCATAGAGGTGGACGAAGGCCAGCACCACCGAGAAGTCGGAGAACAGCAGGAACTCCAGCGGCTGGTCGATGATCCCGGCGGAGATCAGGCCGGAATTCAGCAGCCCGTTGCGTCCCAGGAACGGGATCCACGAGATCATGCGGATGATGTTGGAGGTCCAGAACGGAATGGTGCAGACCAGGAACAGCACCATCTGCCAGGTGGTGGACCGGACGTGGAAAGCCAGGAAATACGCCACCGTGAAGCCGATGACGAGCGTGATCGCCCAGGTCAGCGCCGCGTATTTCAGCGTGTTCAGATAGGTCTTCCAAGTGACCGGCGAGCTCAGCAGTTCGGTGTAGTTGGTCAGCACGAAGTCCGGGTAGATGCGCACGCTGTCGTAATCCCAGAAGCTGACCGCGATGATGGTCAGGATCGGCACCAGCAGGAACAGCAGCAGCGCGACCGTCAGCGGCGCGGCCTGGAGATAGGGAACAACGCGCGGCAGCAGACGGGGACGCCGCGCCCTGCCGGCGGCGGCCGTGACGGACGGTCGGGACGTTTCGGCGGTCAGGGTCATGGGCGGGGTCCTGCGGGTTGAGGTGGTGTTTGAGGTGGTCGCCGCGCTTGCCCCCATCCTTCCCACGGCTGGCGCCGCGGGCCCCTTCCCTCCCCCGCTTCGCAAGGGAGGGAGTTATCCCCTCCCCTGCGAAGCGGGGGAGGGTTAGGGTGGGGGCAAGTGCGACCAGAGCTTCAGCGCATCAAGCCGCGATGAACTCGTTCCACTTGCGGACCATGTAGCGGTCCTCGTCCATCACCGCGTTCCAGCAGGCGACGCGGCCCATGCGGTCCTGGAACGACCCGCCGTCGCGCACGGCGCCGGCCTTTTCCATCACCTTGCCTTCAGGGCTGAGGATGTCGGTCTTGGCCGGCTGGCCCTCCATCCAGAAGGCCCATTCCTCCGGAGTCATGTGCTGCTTGGCGGTGTCGAGCACGGCCGAATAATAGCCCTGGCGGTTCAGATAGGCGCCGACCCAGCCCGACAGATACCAGTTGATGTATTCGTAGGCCGCCTCAAGCTCCAGCCCGCTCAGGTGCTTGGCGATGCCGAGGCCGCCGCCCCAGGCGCGATAGCCTTCCTTCAGCGGCTGGTAGACGCACTGGATGCCCTTGGCGCGCACGGCGGCGACGGCCGGCGACCACATCGACTGGATGATGACCTCGCCCGACGACATCAGGTTGACGCTTTCGTCGAAGGTCTTCCAGAAGGCACGGAACTGGCCGGCCTTCTTGGCCTCGGTCATGATCTTGAGGGTCTTGTCGATCTCCTCCTTGGTCATGTTGCCCTTGTCGCCGTACTTGATCTCGCCCATCGCCTCGCAGACCATGGCGGCGTCCATGATGCCGATGGACGGGATGTTCAGCAGCGACGCCTTGCCCTTGAAGGCGGGGTCGAGCAAATCCTTCCAGCTGGAGATCGGCCGGCCGACCAGATCGGGGCGGATGCCCAGCGTGTCGGCGTTGTAGATGGTCGGGATCAGCGTCATCCACTGGGTCGGCGACTTGGCGAACTTGGTGCTGTCCTTGCCCTCGACGAAGCCGACGGTGTGGGGGGCGGTGCCTTGGGCGATGGCGCTGTCCGGCGTCAGCTTGCCGGTGACGAAGATCGGCACGATCTTGTCGAAATTCTTGATCTTGGAAACGTCCATCGGCTGCATGACGCCGGCCGGGAAGACCTTCTTGCAGATCCAGTATTCGATGTCGGCGATGTCGTAGGACTTCGGCTGAGTCACCGCGCGCTGCGTCACCGCGTCGGAATCGAGCGCCGTCATCTGCAGGGTGAAGCCCAGATCCTCCTTCACCTTGTCGGCGACGGCATTCAGGTTCGACACGCCGGTGCCGAACTGGCGCAGCGTGATGTTCTTGATGTTCTGCGCCCAGATGGTCGGAAAGCCGGTGATGGCGCCGGAGCCGATTGCGGTGCCCGCCACGGCGGCGGTGCCCTTCAGCAGGGTGCGGCGGCTGACGCCGGTGGAAAGAGTCGAAGGAGTACGGGTGTCGGTCATCGCTGAGCCTCCAGTCTGTTCGTCGTGTTGTTTTTTGGTAGCGCTTTTGAAAGGCGGGTCAGGACGCCAGCGGGTGGACGTCCCGCCGGCTCCAGCCGGCGCGCACGCGGTCGCCCACGCCGACCGGCGCGTCGAAATAGCGGGCCTCGTCCAGCACGACGGCGAACTCGTCGGCGCCGGCAATGTCGAGGCTGAGATGGACGGAGGCGCCGTGATACTCCAGCGAGCGCACGGTGCCCTCCACCTGGATTTCCGTCGGCAGTTCGGACCCGCCTAGCAGGATGCGGTCGGCGCGCACGGCGCAGCGCCCGGCGCCGCCGACGACCCCGCCCTCGATGACGTTGTGGCCGCCGATGAAGCGGGCGACGAAGGCGGTGCGCGGCCGGTTGAACAGCTCGCGCGGCGGGCCGGCCTGCTCGATCCGCCCCTGGTTCATCACCACGGCGAGGTCGGCCAGCGCCATCGCTTCCGTCTGGCTGTGGGTGACGTGGATGAAGGTGATGCCGATGTCGCGGTGCAGGCGCTTCAGCTCCTCCCGCATGCGCACGCGCAGGAAGGGGTCGAGGGCCGACAGCGGCTCGTCCAGCAGAAGCACGCCCGGCTGGGTGATCAGCGCGCGGGCCAGCGCGACGCGCTGCTGCTGTCCGCCCGACAACTGCGAGGGCAGGCGGCCGGCGTATTTGCTCATGTCGACGAGGTCGAGCATCTCGCGCGCCCGGCGCCTTCGCTCCTCTTTGCCGACTCCTTTCATCTTCAGGCTGAAGGCGACGTTGTCGGTGCAGTCCAGATGGGGGAACAGGGCGTAGCTCTGGAACATCATCGCCGTGCCGCGCTTGGCCGGCGGGTCGTCGTTGACCACCCTGTCGCCGATCAGCAGGTCGCCATCCGTGATGTCCTCATGCCCGGCGATCATCCGCAGGGTGGAGGTCTTGCCGCAACCGCTCGGCCCCAGCAGGCAGCAATAGGAGCCGGCGGCGATCCGCAGATCGATGCCGTCCACCGCCACGGTCGCGCCATAGGCCTTGCGCAGCTTCACGAGTTCGACCGTCGAACCTGCCGTCATCGGAGCGCCTCCAAAATTGTGCACAATCTGCGCGGTCGTTTGTGACCGCTTCGCATTTTGCATGTCGCGTGCCAGCGGTGGACTCTTGCAAATCAGCCAGCTTTTCGACATCTCGCTGCGCAATGGCGCGGCATTTGTGCAGTGCATTGGCGCGATGGCGCTATTTTGGGCAGCCTTGGTTGCAACGGGCACCACCCCGTCATTCGGGCGATTGCCGTTTACCTCCTGGCCCGGTTTGTGCACAATCTGGAGTACGTTTCCCGGACACCGTTAAAAGCACCTTGCCAGCCCATGACGACCGCCGCGACCGCCAAGCCAGCCCGCCGCACGCCCCGCGCCCGCACCGGGACCCGCGCCAGCGCCGAATCCCGTATCGTCCGCAGCATCGGCGAGGCGATCGCCGACCGCCGCCTGCCGCCCGGCACCAAGCTGACCGAGGAAAGCCTGGCGGAGGCCTTCGGGGTCAGCCGCGAGCGGGTGCGCAAGGTTCTGCTTCTGCTGGCGCAGCGGCGCGTCGTGACGCTGATCCCCAACCGCGGCGCCTTCGTCGCCAAGCCGACGCCGAAGGAGGCACGCGAGGTGTTCGAGGCCCGCCGGGTGATCGAACGCGCGATCATGGAACGGTTGGAACGGATGCCGCGCCCTTTGCCCGACGATGTGCTGGATAAGCTGCGCGGCCATGGCGCCCTGGAGGATGCCGCGGAGCTTGCGGCCGACCGCAAGGCGATGATCCGGCTGTCCGGCCAATTCCACCTGCTGCTGGCGGAATTCGCCGGCAACGCGACGCTGACGGGGATCCTGGCCGACCTGATCGACCGCTCCAGCCTTGCCATCGCGGCCTTCGAACGGCGGTCGTCGCACACCTGTTCCGCCGACGATCACCGCCGCCTGATCGCCGCCCTGATCGGCAACGCGCCGGGCGAAGCGACCGCGCTGATGATCGAGCATCTCGACGAGGTCGAGCGTCAGCTGGATCTGGAGGCCAAGACCGACACCCGGATCGACCTGAAGGCCATCTTCGCCGACGAGCATGAGCCGGCCTGACGGCACCATCGCATTGGCGGCAATCGCCCTCTCCTGCCGCGGGCGGGAGAGGGAGCCATAACATCCATTCAAACCCGCATGCCGGCCGATACGTTCAGCGTATCCCGGATCTCCCCGGCCAGTTGGCCGGCGATGGGCCTGACGATCACCCGGACGGAATTGGCGGACGACTTCACCACGCCGCGGGCACCCGCGTCTGCCTCTCCCAATTGGCCTTTCAGTGGTATCATACCGGTCCCAGAGCATTGGAGTGGTTGCCGATGTCCACCGCCGCCGCGGCTCCGTTCGACCCGACCGCCTTGTCGGATGCCCTGCCGCTGCCGCTCTACCTGCAGCTGGCGCGTCATCTGCGGACACTGATCGTGGAAGGGCGGCTGACCGACCAGGATGCCCTGCCCGGCGAGCGCGAGCTGGCGGAGACCTTCGGCGTGTCCCGCGTCACCGTGCGCAAGGCCCTGCGCGAGCTGATCGCGGAAGGGCTGCTGCACCAGCGCCAGGGGGCCGGCACATTCATCAACCGCAGCCCGCATGTGGAACAGCGCCTGTCTGCGCTGACCAGCTTTACCGAGGATATCGGCGGGCGTGGGCTGAAGCCGGACTCGCGCTGGCTCAGCCGGTCCCTCGCCACGGCTACACCGGAAGAGTCGATGGCGCTGGGGTTGCGTCCGGGGGCGGAGGTGGTGCGGCTGCACCGGCTGCGGCTGGCCGACGGAACGCCGCTCGCCATCGAACTCAGCGCCCTGCCGGCCGGCTTCCTGCCCGATCCGGATCTTGTGCAGGGTTCCCTCTACGAGACGCTGCGCGGGCGTGGCCATCCGCCCTTCCGTGCCCTGCAACGCTTGTCTGCCATTCGCCTGCCGGCGGATCAGGCGGCGCTTCTGGGGGTTCCCGACGGCGCCCCCGCCCTTTACATTGAGCGCCGCACCTTCCTGGAGAACGGAACCCCGCTGGAGTTCGTCCGTTCCCACTACCGCGGCGACGCCTATGACTTCGTCGTGGAGCTGTCGCTGGCCTGATCCCTGCGGATCATTCCCTCCCACGCAGAAAAATCCTGACGAGAGCGCGCGATGAAGCCTGCCCTTGATACCCCGTTCCGTGTCCGCGCCATCCTGTTCGACATGGACGGCACCCTGATCGACACCACGGGCCCCGTTGAACGCTCCTGGCGCAGCTGGGCTGCCCGGCACGATCTGGACCCCGACGCCATCCTGGCCGTCTGCCACGGCGTCCGCAGCATCGAAACCGTCCGACGCTTCGCCCCCGCCGGTGCCGACATCGACGAGGAGGTGCGTCTGGTGGAGGAGTGCTACATCAACGACACCGAAGGCGTGCGTGCCGTTCCCGGCGCTCTGGAGCTTCTACAATCGCTGCCCCGCCATCGCTGGGCGGTGGTGACCTCCGCACCGCAAGGCATGGCGAGACAGCGGATCGCCCAGGCCGGCCTGCCCCTGCCCGACCTGCTGATCGGCGCCGACAACGTCACCCAGGGCAAACCCCACCCCGAAGGCTACCGCACCGCCGCCGAGAAGCTCGGCTTCGACCCGCGCGAAACCGTGGTGTTCGAGGACGCCCCGGCTGGCCTGGAGGCCGGCAAAGCGGCGGGTGCGCGGGTGATCGGACTGACCACGACGCTGCCGGCGCATGAATTGGGCGACAATCTGTGCCTGCCCGATCTGGCGGCGCTGCGGGTGCGGGTGGACGAGGATGGGTTGGAGATCGTGGCGGTTGGTGGGTGATCCTTGCGGGGTTAGACCCCCACCTATCCTCCCCCGCTGAGCGGGGGAGGGACTGCCGTTGCCTTTCTGAACAAGCACTTGCTCCCTCCCCCGCCCAGCTCTCGCACAAAGCTTCGCTTTGTGCTGACGCGGCAGGCGGACCGTAGGTCCGCCGAGAGCGGGGGAGGGTTGGGGTGGGGGCACCCGAAGCCGACACTCCGCCACCTCAAGCCCCCCGCCACTCCCCCTCCACCCAGGTCCCGCGCACCGTCAGGTCCGGCTGCAGCAGCACCAGATCCGCCCGCCAGCCCGGCGCGATCCGACCACGCTCGCCCGCCATCCCCAGAAACTCCGCCGGATAGAGCGACGCCATCCGCAGCGATTCCTCCAGCGGCAGGCCGATCAGCGTTCCCGCATTGCGCACCGCGGTCGCCATGTCGAGATCGGCGCCCGCCAGCGTTCCGTCGGCCAGCACCAGCCGGCCGTCCCGCCGGTAGATCGTCCGGCCGTTCAGTTCGAAGCTGTCGGCGTGGGTGCCCGTCGGCGGCATGGCGTCGGTCACCAGCATCATCCGCCCGCGCGGCCGGGCGGCAAGCGCCGCACGCATCATCAGCGGATGGACGTGATGCCCGTCGGCGATCAGCCCGCACCAGGGCCGCCGGTCGGCCAGCGCCGCGCCGGCCGGGCCGGGTTGCCGGTTGGCGATGCCGGGCATGGCGTTGTAGAGGTGCGTCACCCCGCGCACACCGAGGTCGAAGGCTTCCACCACCCGTTCGGCACTCGCCATGGTGTGCCCGACCGACAGGATCACCCCGGCAGCCATCAGCCGAGACAAGGCGGCATCCTCCACGCATTCCGGCGCCAGGGTCAGCAACACCCGCCCGCCCGGCATCCGCGCCGGCAGGCCGCCGATGAAGTCCAGATCGGCCTCGTCCGGCGCACGGACGAAGCGCGGGTCATGGGCGCCCACCCGCTGCGGGCTGATGAAGGGCCCCTCGAAATGGATGCCCAGCACGCCGCTGCCGGGTTGCGCCACCGCCGTCACCGCGGCCTCGGCGGCGGCACGGTGGCACTCGGGCGTGTCGGTGATGATGGTCGGCAGCAGGCCGGTGGTGCCGAAGCGCCGGTGCGCGGCGGCGATAGCGAGCGTCGCTTCCGGCGTCGGTTGCGCGTTGAACAACACGCCACCGCCGCCATTCACCTGGATGTCGATGAAGCCGGGAGCCAGCAGGTCGTCCGCCTTCAGTTCCACCGTCCGGTCGACGCCCGGCGGGCTGCGGCCGGGGGCGACGATATCGAGGATGCGGCCATCCCCAACCAGCAGGCTGCGGCAGTCGAGGATGGTTTCGCCCGTGAAAATCCGGGCGCCGGTCAGGAGTTGTCGCATCAGACGGTCTTCGTCACTTTGGCGAGGTTGGGCGGGCTGTCGGGATCGATGCCGCGGGCCAGCGCCAGTTCATAGACCGCGCCGTAGAAGCTCTGCAACGCCGCCAGCGGCGCGGCCTCAGGCGCCAGGTCCGGCAGGCTGGGCAGCAACGTGGTGCCGGCAAGGCCGCTTTCCATCGTGGCGACGGCGGCCCCCAGACCGACGACGCGTTCAACCACCGCGCGGGTGTGCGGCTCCGCCGCGTCGGCCTGGGTCAGCGCCAGCACGGGGAAACCGGGACCGACCAGCGCCAGTGGGCCGTGGACGAGCTCCGCCGCGCTGAAGGCTTCCGCATGCAGGCGGCAGGTTTCCTTGAATTTCAGCGCCATCTCCAGCGCCGCCCCGAAGCCGACGCCGCGCCCCAGCACATAGAGGTTCCGCGCATTGACGAGCGACATCAACGCCGGTTTCCAGTCCAGCGCCTTCGCCGCCTCCAGCCTCTGCGGCAGGGCGGCCAGCCTGGATTTCAGCACCGGGTCGTCTTGCCAGTGGGCGACCAACTGCAGAAAGGCGGCGAACGAGGCGATGCAGGATTTGGTCGCGGCGACGCTGCGCTCCGGCCCGGCCGACAGCGGCAGGCAATGGTCGCACAGGCCCGCCAGGGGCGAATCCTCCGCATTGACGAAGCCGACCACCAGCGCCCCACCGGCCTTCGCCGCCTCCACCAGCCGCAGCAGGTCAGGGCTGCGGCCGGACTGCGAAACGGCGACGAACAGCGCGCCCTCCAGGCTCAGCTGTCCGCCATAGACCGAGGCAATGGACGGCCCGATGGAGGCCACCGCCCGGCCCATGTGCGTTTCGATCAGGTATTTGCCGTAGGCCGACGCATGGTCGGAACTGCCGCGGGCGCAGGTGACGACGAAGCGCGGCGGATGACGGCGCAGCCGCTCCCCCAATTCGGCGAAGCCGGCGCCGCAACGCTCGATCTGCCGCGCCACCGCGGCGGGCGCCTCTGCCGCCTCCGTTGCCATCAGGGGGAGGTTTCGGGGCGGCTTCTGCTCTGTCATGGCGGCGCTCGCGATTGACCGGTATAGATACCAATCTAAGACCTTCTTACGCCGGAGGCCAGCATCCATTGGTGGAATCGCGTCGCAGCCACAACATCAATACGCAAAAGAAGAGCGGCGCGACCTGGAAGGGCCGCGCCGCATGATAAAACCAGTCGAATACCAGATTCGACGCGCGCTATTCGGCGGCGCGGCGCCCGTCCGGCAGCAGGCCGGTCAGCGCGCCGGCCAGCGCGTCGGCGTCGTTGCCGACGATCAGGTCGAGGCCGTTGGCGCCCAACCCCATTACGGCACGGACGCCGGCCCGCTTCAGCGCCTCGGCATTCGCCTTGCCGGCATCGGTCAGTTCGATGCGCAGGCGGGTGGTGGCGAAGGCGGCAAGCGTCTTGATGTTGCCGGCACCGCCCAGCGCCTCGGCGATGCGGGCGGCGCGGTCGGTCGGCAGCGGTGCGGCCGGAGCGGCAGAGGACGAAGCGGCGGTCGGCTTGGCGGAAACAGGCGCCGCGACGGCGGCAGGACCGTCGGCTTCCGGACCGGCACTGCGCAGATACTCCTGCATTTCCGTCTTCAGATTCTCCGACAGGGTGCCGAACACCGCCTGCACGCTGTCGCGCACCCGCAGGATACCGGAGGCGCCCATGCCGCGCAGCTTGCCCTCGTCGACGCGGGTCGGGTCCTGCACCACCACGCGCAGTCGGGTGATGCAGGCGTCCAGGTTGGAGATGTTGCCGCGCCCGCCGAAGGCAAGCACGAGGTCGCGCGCCCGCTCGCTGCCGGTTGCGGTCGACGCGGCTCCCTCCGCCGCATCCTCGCGGCCGGGGGTCTTCAGGTTCAACGCCTGGATGGTGTAGCGGAACACCACGTAGTAGATCGCCGCATAGATCGGCCCCAGGATCAGCACCAGCCACCATTTCTGCGAATAGGGGCTGAGCACGTTGAACAGCACGAAGTCGATGCCGCCCTGGGAGAAGGTGAAGCCCATATGGGCGCCCAGCGAATTCATGATGAACTGCGAGGTCGCCGCCAGCACCGCATGGATCAGGTACAGCACCGGCGCCAGGAACAGGAACGAGAATTCGATCGGTTCCGTGATGCCGGTCAGGAAGGAGGTGAGCGCCGCGGAGATCATGATGCCGCCGACGCGCACCCGGTTCTCCGGCTTGGCGGCATGCCACATGGCGATGGCCGCGGCCGGCAGGCCGAACATCTTGAACAGGAAGGCGCCGGACAGAATGCCGGCGGTCGGGTCGCCCGCGAAATAGCGGGCGATGTCGCCATGGACGATCTGGCCGTCGGCGTTCTGGAAGGACCCGATCTCGAAGAAGAAGGGCACGTTCCAGATGTGATGCAGGCCGAAGGGGATCAGCAGGCGTTCGACGAAGCCGTAGATGGTCGCGGCCAACCGCGGATCGTTCACCGCAGCCCAGTGCGAGAAGCTGTTGATGCCGCCCTGGATCGGCGGCCAGATCACCGACAGCACGACGCCCAGCACGATGGCGGCCAGCGCGGTGATGATCGGCACGAAGCGCTTGCCGGCGAAGAAGCCGAGATAGGCCGGGAGAGCGATCTTGTAGAAGCGGTTGAACATCGCCGCCGCCAGACCGCCGGCCAGGATGCCGCCGAACACGCCGGTTTCCATGGACTTGATGCCCATGATGGTCTTGGGCTCCATCCCCCAGACCGTGGTCATCACGCCCAGCGTGGCCAGCATCACGATATAGCCGATGGTGGCGGCGATGGCCGACACGCCATCATTCTCGGTATAGCCCAGCGCAACACCGATGGCGAAGATCAACGGGAGATTCCCGAAGATCACGTCGCCCGAATTCTTCATCAGCATCGACAGCAGCGGCGGCATCCATTCGAAGTTTGCCGCACCGATGCCCAGCAGCAGGCCGGCGACGGGGAGCACCGCCACCGGCAGCATCAGCGATTTGCCGATCTTCTGTAGAAACGCAAAGGGGTTCAAGGCCATGGCGGCTCTCCCGCAATTTGTCCGGCGGCGGCAACATCGTCATCACCGAACGGGAATACAACCCGCAAGGGGGACAGGTTTCACGACATAGGCGACATAGCTTGTCAGGCAAGGCTTGAGGCTTATCCCGGATGCGCAAGGCCGGGCGCGGATTGGCCGTCGGCTTCCGCCTTTTCCGGACAGGAAGTTTCGATAATCTATAGCGGGAATTGCGCTTGGGCTATGCGGCGTCTGCGCGCATACAAACGATCGGGCAGCCGTGAGACGATGACGGCCGTCCGACGCGAAGGCGCCCGCTGGGGTCGATGCGTTAAGAATGAGGACCAACCAATCATGACCGCGATCACGCTTGCAGCACCGCTGGCCGGATGGGCCATGCCGCTGACCGAGGTTCCCGACCCCGCCTTCGCCCAGGGGCTCGTCGGGACCGGCATGGCCATCGACCCGACCGAGAACGAGTTGCGCAGCCCCTGCGACGGCGTCGTGCTGTCGGTTCACCGCGCGCGCCACGCCTGTACCGTGCGCGCCGCCAGCGGTGCGGAGGTGCTGCTGCATCTGGGCGTCGACACCGTCGGGCTGAACGGCGAAGGCTTCACCGCCCATGTCCGCGACGGGCAGGCGGTAAAGGCCGGCGATCCCCTGATCAGCTTCGACATGGATCTGGTGGGAAGCCGGGCGCAGAGCCTGGTCAGCATGATGGTCGTCGTGAATGACGGCTTCACCGTCGACGGTCAGTCCGTCAACCGCGAGATCGCGGTGGGCGAGCCGGCGATGACCATCCACGGCGGCAGCGGCGCCGATGCCGGGGCTTCCGCCGCCGCTCCAGACTCGGACGAAACGGGTGAGCGCGGCGTCGTCATGCCCATCGCCAACGGGCTGCATGCCCGGCCGGCCGCAACGCTTGTCGCCGCCACCAAGGCCTATCCCGGGACCGTCACCATCCAATGCCGCGACCGCAGCGCGAACGCCAAGAGCGTCGTCGCCCTGATGGGGCTGGGCACCGTGCTGGGCGACAGGCTGACCGTGCGCGCCGCGGGCCCCGGAGCCCAGGACATGGCGGAGAGCATCGCCGTGCTGATCGAAGGCGGGCTGGGCGATCCCGTCGTCGACGGTGCCGCGACCGCGGCAGCGCCGGTTGCCGCCACGCCCGCCGCCCCTACGGCCCAACCGGTGGAGGAGGAGGTCGGCCCGCCCTTCGGCCCCGGCGAGGAGGTGCTGCTGAAAGGCACCATCGCCGTGCCGGGACAGGCGGTGGGATCCGTCGTCCGCCGCTTCCGCAGCGCCGTGCGCGTGGCGGAGGACGGCGCCGGACCGGCGGTGGAGGAGCCGCGGCTGCATCGGGCGCTGGACAGCGTGATCGCGGAACTGGGCCGCTCGGCCGAACGGATGCCGGAACACGCCGCCATCTTCCAGGCCCACCGCGAACTGCTGGACGATCCGGAACTGCTGGACGGCGCGCTTGCCGACATCCGCGCCGGCAAGAGCGCGGAATGGGCTTGGCAGCGGACGGCGCGGCTGCAGGCCGATGCGCTGGCGGCGCTGGCCGACCCGCGCATGGCCGAGCGGGCGGCCGACCTGCGCGACCTGGAACAGCAGGTGCTGGCCGTGCTGGCCGGCAAGGCGCCGAGCGTCGGTCTGGCGGAACTGCCGGCCGGCAGCATCGTGCTGGCCGACGAAATCCTCCCCTCCGACCTTGCCGGCGTCCCGGCGGGGCGGCTGGCCGGCATCGGCATGACGCATGGCGGCCCGACCTCCCACGCCGTCATCCTGGCGGCGGCGCTCGGCGTCCCGACCGTGGTGGCGCTCGGCCGGCAGGCGGAACGGGTACCGGACGGCGCCCCCGTCGTGATCGACGGCAACCGCGGCGAACTTCTGGTCTTCCCGCCGGAGGACATGCTGGCGACCACGCGCACCGCCGTCGCCGCCCGCGCCGCGCGCCGCGAGGAGAACCGCCGCACCGCCGGCGAGGACTGCCGCATGGCCGACGGCACGCGGATCGAGGTCTTCGCCAACCTGGGCCGGGTCAGCGACGCCCCCGGCGCCGTGATGGAGGGGGCGGAGGGCTGCGGCCTTCTGCGCACCGAATTCCTGTTCCTGGAACGCCAGTCCGCCCCCACCGAGGACGAGCAGTATCAGCAGTACCAGCAGATCGCCGACGCGCTTGAAGGCCGGCCGGTGGTGATCCGCACGCTGGATGTCGGCGGCGACAAGCCGCTGTCCTATCTGCCGCTGCCGAAGGAGGAGAACCCGGTGCTGGGCCTGCGCGGCGTCCGCGTGGGCTTGCGCGAACCGGAGCTTCTGCGCGCGCAGATCCGCGCCATTCTGCGGGTGAAGCCGGCAGGCGCCTGCCGCATCATGGTGCCGATGATCGCCTCGCCGTCGGAACTGCTGGCGGTACGCCGGATGGTGGACGAGGAGCGGACAAAGCTCGGCCGTGCGGAACCGATCGAGCTGGGCGCGATGATCGAGGTGCCGGCCGCGGCGCTCATCGCCGACCGCATCAGCGCGGTGGCCGATTTCCTGTCCATCGGCACCAACGACCTGACCCAGTATGTGCTGGCGATGGATCGCGGCAACCCGCATGTGGCGGCACAGCTCGACGCCCTGCATCCGGGCGTGCTGCGGCTGATCCGTCTCGCGGTGATGGGGGCCAAGACCTATGACCGGACGGTCGCGGTCTGCGGCGGCTCCGCCTCCGACCCGATGGCGGCGCCGTTGCTGATCGGGCTGGGCGTGACGGAACTGTCGGCCACCCCGGCGGTGATCGCCGACCTGAAGGCCTTCATCCGCACCCTGCGCATGGAGGACTGCCGCCGCGTCGCCGAAGCGGCGCTGGGCACCGACAGTGCCGACGAGGTCCGCCGGCTGGTGGCGGAGACCTGGCCGGCGATCTGACGCCGAATTGACAAGCGAGAGGTCAACAAGCGAAAGGCCGGCCGCCCGTTTCTGGGCGGACCGGCCTTTTCCTCTCTGCGAGTTCCTCTCTGCGAGCAGCCCGGATCAGGTGGGGGCGGATCAGATCCGGCCGGCCATCAGCAAGGCGGCCACCGCCTGACATCCGCATGCCGGCGGGCGGCGGCGCGGGAGGCGGTGCGCATCGCGGCGATGCCGATCAGCGACGTGGCGACGAATAGGCCGGGCTGCAGGTCGCCCCGCATCAGCAGAGCGGCGGCCATCCCCACGATCAGCACCCGATAGACCGTCTCGCAAAAGCGCAGACCGGCCAGGAAGGCGTCGGCACAGCCGAAGCCGTCGCTACCGACCGGTCGGCCGACCTGCGACCTCCCCGTCATCGGGTTCGCCGGTCCGGTGGCGCCAAGCGCGATCATCGCCGCCAGCGCCGCGACGCCGGCCATCGCCAGCGCGCCCAGCAGCGGATGCAGCAAGGCCAGGACCGCCAGATGGACCGGTGCCCACACGGCCTCCAGCACCCACACGCGGTCCAGCCACGCCACGGCTCCTCCCGACGGCATCAGCCGCGCCAGTTCCCGCGCCTGGGCGAAGTCCAGCAGGGCATGGAGGGCGAACAGTCCCAGCGCGACGGCGACCAGAGCAAGCAGCGCACCATACCCCGCGCCGTCCCACAGGGCCGACTGGAGCGGACCGGCATAAAGCGCGCTGCCGGCCACCAGCAGATTCGCCAGCGCCCCGAACAGGCCACTGCGGACCAGGGCGGATCGGTTGAAGGCCGCGCGACGGGCGGTGGACGACACCATGTCGGACGCTCGCGTTCGGAAAGGAAGGACCGAGGATGGAGCCGGTGAGTTCCGGTGGGCGGACTGGTCGAACGATACTAGGCTCATGCGGGTTACGGCCGGACGGCCGCTCCTTCACCACGGGGCGCTGGAACGATGCGCCGGAGCGGAACCGGTGCACCGCCGGCATGATGCGTGGGAAAATTTCCCACATCAAGCGAAAAGGTGATTCCCTTTCCGCTGAGCCGCGCTATTGTCGGCTCTGTCCCGGGGCATGATCGCCCTCGTCATTGCCAAGCTTTGTTGGAGTTTCCGGCGCGTGCCGACCCGCAACCCCGAATCCGACAGCCCGAAGGGGGCCCGCCTGTCCGGGGCGGCTCCCCCGCCGGGGGTGCTGACGGCGGTTCGCCGGGTGCTGGTGCCGTTGGTGCGGACGCTGATCGGCTTCGGGATATCCTGGCCGATGCTGGCGAACCTGCTGAAATCGGTGTATGTCGAGGTGGCGGAGCGAGGCTTCGCGCTCCCCGGGAAGCCGATAACCGACAGCCGCATCACCCTGCTGACCGGCGTCCACCGCAAGGACGTCAGCCAGATCCGCAACGCTCCGCCGCCGGCGGAGGCCGCCGCCGCCGCGGCACCGTCGTTCGGATCGCAGGTGTTGAGCCGCTGGCTGACCGAAGCCGCCTTCCGCGATGCCGACGGCCAACCGCGCCCCCTGCCCCGCACCGCTTCAGCCGATGGCGAGGCCGGTTTCGAGACGCTGGTCACCGCCATCAGCAAAGACATTCGCCCGCGCGCCCTGCTGGACGAACTGCTGCATGCCGGGCTGGTGGCGGAGCGGCCGGACGGCCTGCTCGAACTCGCTGCGGCGGCGCATGTGCCGCGCGGCGACCTGGACAAGCTCGCCTATTATTATGGCCGCAACCTTGCCGACCATCTGGCGGCGGCCGGGCACAATCTGGCGGGCGGCGCGCCGCCCTTCCTGGAACGGGCGCTGGCCTATGACCGGCTGAGCCCCGAGTCCATCGCCGCCCTGCGCCGGGAGGCGGACCGGCTGGGCATGGCGATGCTTGTGGAGTTGAACCGGATGGCCGCCGACCTTGCCGACGGCGATGCAGGCCGCGAGGACGCCAACCACCGCTTCACCGCCGGCCTCTACCTCTATGACGAGGCGGAACCGCCCGCGCCTGCGCAGGAAACCACCGATGCCGGTGGGGGAGCCGCCCCGCCGTGACCGATTCAGCCAGCCCCCCGCTTCGCCGCCCGCCCGGCACTCCGGCCCGCAACCTTCTGCTGACGCTGATGCTGGTCGCCGCCGGCTGCGGCCCTCTGCGCGACGGCTCCTCCCGCGATGGCGGCGTCGCGGACCGCGGGATCGGGGGAACCGGCATTTCGGTCACCGACCGCGGGATCGGCGGGACAGGGATTGGCAAAACGGGAATTATCGGCACTGTGACCGCCTTCGGCAGCGTCTGGGTCAACGGCCTGCGGGTCGATCTGCCGCCCACCACGGCGGTGCGGATCGAAGGCCGGCCGGCGGAGCCCGGCGAGGTCAGGCTCGGCCATACGGTCGCCATGACGGCGAGCCCCGGCGGACCGACCGGGCTCACCGCACGCACGCTGGAGGTCCGCTATGTCGTGGCCGGTCCGGTGGAGCGGGCGGAGGGGGGCAGCGGTCTGGTGATGGGGCAGCGCATAGACCTCGCCGATGCGGAGGGAACCACCGCGCTCACCCGCGGCCGTTGGGTCGCCGTTTCCGGCCTGCGCCGGCCGGACGGCGTCGTCGATGCCAGCCGGGTCGATCCCTGGGACCCGGCCCGGGGCTGGATCCTGCGCGGCCGGCTGGATGCGGCCACACCCACCACTCTCACCGTCGCCGGGGTAACGCTTCGGCGCGGGGTGAGCGCTGCCATGCCTCCGGTCGGAAGCCTCGTCCGCGTCGCCGGAGTTCTGGCTGCGGCGGATGCCTCCGGCAACGCGGCGCTGTCGGTCACTCTAGATCCCTTCAACCCCTTCGGCTCGGCTGTCGGCGCACTGTCGGTCGAAACCTATGTGGATTCGTCGGGACAGACGGCGTTCCCCGGCGGCCCCCAGCTGGACATGGCGGATCGCGGCGCGGCGCCGGCACGGGTGGTGATCGACAGCGTGGTGACATCCGGTGGCGGACTCGGCCGCAGCCGCGCCTTCGGTGCCGCGCGCCTGGGCGGGCGGTCGCTGTCCGGCGCCGACCCCGCGGCACGCGCCGCCGGACTGGCGCGTGAAAGTCAGCGTCCTGACGGCCCACCGGGTGGGCCGGGCATGGATGGACCGACACCGGAACCCGGCCGCTCCGCCACCGACGCAGATGCACCATCCGGCCCGGCGCGCGCCGGCAGCCTACCTTCACCCGGTGCATCCTCGCCGGCCGGCGGCAGGTTCAGCGGACCGGACAGGGGACCGGCTGGCACACCCGGCAGCAGCTTCGGCCGCGGTGGCGGTCCAGGCAGGGGCCCCCGCGGACATGGTCCCGGATCAGGCGCCGGGCCGGGAGGAAGCCCCGGTGGTCACAGTGGCGGCGTTCACTGACGCTCAGCGGCGCAGTCCAGCAAATCAGGGTTGCGCCGATGGCCTCATGAAAGCGCCTGGTCCGAACAAAGTCGAGGGATGCACAAACACTGATCGCAAAACCCGCGCGCACCTTACCATCACAAGGTAGCCTAGCCCGCTCTTGGCTCTTTTATTCGAAATTTCTGCAAATTTTACTGACAGTTTCCACGGGACCTGCTGCGGCATTTTGATCCACATTTTGAATATGCCTGCATTCTCAAAATTTTATGAGTTAACATACTAGTATATCAACGTCGAAGGAATGCCCCGGCGGAAGGAACTGTCCAGTTGTCAATAAGGGTAGAGCCGGGCTGACCGCTCTGCTTCCTTTATTGTCTTTGGTTTAAACCATGGACCACGTCGAATGCCCACTGCCGCACGAACCCGGACACCTCCCGGGCTCATGCCGGCCGGCGTTACGGCCGCTCCCTCCGCACAGGCCGGAACTCTTCGCATAGACAGGACCTGACCATGATCACGCTCCTTCCGCGGCTGTCGATCCGCGCCACGCTTGGCCTTGTCGTCGCCGCGCTTGGCCTGCTGCTGATCGCCACCAGCACCTACACGATGATCGACGTGGTGAACCGGACGCGCACCGCCGACAGGGTCGCCGCGCTCAGCGAGACCAGTCGAGAGTTGCTGCGCACGCTGCTGGCGATCCGGCTGGAGCGCGGGCTGGTCGGACCGGCGCTGGGGGCCGAAGGATCGCTCGGCGACACCGAACTCCGCCAGATCTCCGCGAACCGCGAGGTGGCGGAGGCCGGCTACGCCGCCATCGCCGCCAAGCTGGGCGGGCTCGACCTTCCCGGCCTGCCGGCTGCAACGGAAAAGCTGCGCAGCACGCACGACACGCTCGCCGAATTGCGTCGGCGTGTCGACGATGCCCTCCGGCAGGGCAAGTCGGCGCGTGATCCGTCGGTGGCCGCGGCCTGGGCGACGGCGCCGGTCGCCTATCTCGACGCGCTGACCGCCGCCACCGATCTGCTGGACGCGTCTCTGAAGCTGGCCGATCCGATGGTCGATCACCTGCTGGGCATCAAGCGCGCCGCCTGGAACACCCGGCTGAATGCCGGCGGCATGGCGCTGCGCATCCAGACTGCGGTCGCCACCGGCCAAGCCTGGACCGCGGCCGACGCACAGGCGGTGGCGGAGGCTATCGGCCGCACCACCCAGGCCTGGACCCTGGTGACGGAATCCGCCGCCCGTCCCGACACGCCCGACACCATCCGCAGCGCGGTCGAGAAGGCCAGGGTGAATTTCGAAGGCCCGCTGGTCGAACAGCGCAAGGCGGTGCTCGCCGCGCTCGCCGAAGGACGCAAGTCGCCGGTGGAGATCGGCACGATGCGCCAACAGGACACCACCAGCCAGGGCTATATCGTCGATGCCGCGCTTGCCGCGGTGGACCGGATGGTCGCCCGTGCCGATGCGCAGGCTGCCCATGCCACGCGCGACGCCGTCATTGCCGGCCTTCTGGTGGTGGCCGCCATCGCCCTGACCATCGTCGGTCTGATCGTCGCCAAGCGCCGGGTGAGCGACCCGATCCGCTCCATGACCGACGCGATGCGCCGGCTGGCCGACCGCGACATGGCGGTGGCGATCCCCGGATTGGACCGCAGCGACGAGATCGGCGGCATGGCCGCGGCCGTCACCGTGTTCCGCGACAGCATGATCACTGCCGACCGGCTCGCCGCCGAACAGGCGCGCGAACAGGCCGCCAAGGAAAAGCGCGTGGCCCATCTGGAAGCGCTGATGCGCGACTTCGACGCCAAGGCGATGCACATCGTGGAGACCGTCGCGTCCGCCGCCACCGAGATGCAGGGCACCGCCGGCGCCATGTCCACCACCGCCTCCCAGGCCAGCGAGCAGGCGACCGCCGTCGCCGCGGCGTCCGAACAGGCGTCGGCCAACGTCCAGACCGTGGCCTCGGCGACGGAAGAGCTGTCGGCCTCCATCCTGGAGATCGGCCGACAGATCGCCGCCTCCACCCGCATCTCGGGCGAAGCGGTGACCCAGGCCGACCAGACCAACACCACCATGCGCGTCCTGGTGGAGGCGGCCGACCAGATCGGCCATGTGGTGGAGATGATCAACACCATCGCCGCGCAAACCAACCTGCTGGCGCTGAACGCCACCATTGAGGCCGCCCGCGCCGGCGAGGCCGGAAAGGGCTTCGCCGTCGTCGCCGGCGAGGTGAAGGCGCTGGCCAGCCAGACCGCCCGCGCCACCGACGAAATCCAGGCCAAGGTGCGGGAGATCCAGCTCGCCACCGGCGGCGCGCAGGAGGCGATCCAGGGCATCGGCCAGACCATCGGCCGCATCAGCGAGATCACCACCACCATCGCCGCCGCGATCGAGGAGCAGGGTGCCGCCACCCGCGACATCGCCGGCAACGTAACGGAGGCCGCGCGCGGCACCAGCTCGGTGTCCTCCACCATCGTCGGCGTCAACCATGCGGTTCTGGAAACCGGCTCCGCCGCCACCGAGGTGCTGGATGCCGCCAGCAGCCTTGCCCGCGAAGCGGAAACGCTGCGCGGCGAGGTCACATCCTTCATCACCGCGGTGCGCGCGGCATAACACGCATGCAGAAGCGGGTCATGAGTGGCATCAGGGGCGGCCGGACCGCTCCCTGCCCGCCCCCGCCAGCATGGTTTCCTGCACCGCCATCACCGCCGCCCCGATCACCCCGGCGCTCTCCACCTCCGGCACATACTGGATGTCGAGATGCCGGGTGGAGAGGGCGAGCGAGCGCTGGTAGACGCTCTGCCGGATCGAGGCCAGCAGCAGCGGGCCGATCCGGGCGACGCCGCCGCCGATGAAGATGTGCGACGGGTTGAAGAAATTGACCACCGCGGCCAGCATCCGGCCGATATGGGCGCCGGCCTGCTGGACGATGGCATTCGCGGCGGCGTCGCCCGCCCGGCTGGCATTGCCGAGATCGACGGTGGTCAGCGCGCCGTTGCGCTCCAGCAATTCCATCAGTCGCGGGCTTTCCCCGGCGCGGGCCGCCGCCTCCGCCATGCGGGCGATGGCCGGACCCGCCGCCATCGCCTCGACACAGCCGGCATTGCCGCAATGGCAGAGCGGCCCTTGCGGATCGACGCAGATATGCCCGACGTCGCCGGCCGAACCGTCCCGCCCGCGATAGACCATGCCGTGGCAGATGATGCCGCAGCCGATGCCGGTGCCGATCTTGACGACCAGGAAGTTCTGAAGCTGCCCGCGCAGGCGCCAATGGGTGCCCAGCGCCATGATGTTCACGTCGTTGTCGACGAACACCGGGGCCGCATACTCCTCGGCCAGACAATCGCGGATCGAGAAGCTCTCCCACCCCGGCAGCAGCGGCGGATTGACCAGCATGCCGCTGTCGAAGGCGACCGGCCCCGGCACGCCGACCCCGATCCCCAGCACCTGCGCGGCACCGATCCCGCAGCGTTCCCGCGCCTCGCGCAGCATTTCTCGCACACGTGCGAACAGGGCGGCCGGACCGTCGCGGACGTCCGCAGGTTCCGACCGGTGGTCCAGCACCGTCATGTCCGGCGCGAGCAGAGCCACGTCGACGCTGGTGGCGCCGATGTCGATCCCCGCCAGCACCCCCATGCGGTGGCTCAGCCTCAGCACCTCCGGCCGCCGCCCGCCGGACGAGGGCTGCACCCCGCCCTCCTCGATCAGTTCGCGGCCGATAAGGCTGGCGATGACCAGGTTTGCCTTGCTTTTGGAGAAGTCGACGGACGACGCCAGTTCGCCGCGCGACAGCCCGCCCGACCAGAACAGCCGCTCCAGCATGGCGCGCTCGCCGTCCGACAGACGTTGCCAGTCAACCATCGGCTTGTGCCTTTCTGAACATGGGGAGTTAGCCCCCCACCTAACCTCCCCCGCTCTCAGCGGACCTATGGTCCGCCTGCCGCGACAGCACAAAGCGGAGCTTTGTGCGAGAGCTGGGCGGGGGAGGGACTGCCGCTCCCCTTCCGAACACGCACCTGCCCCCTCCCCCGCCCAGCGGGGGAGGGTTGGGGTGGGGGCAACCGAAGTCAGCACGACCCCACCTCCCTACCACACCCACCCCACTTTTACCAAATTATGTTCGAAGTCGTCCATTGTCTGTCCAAAGCGTCGGGCTTACCATCCGCTCAACAGACGAAGCGGCGTCTTCCGGGACGACACGCTCCGCGATGGGAGAAACGTCATGGACGGCATCCGCCCTGCCGCAGCTTTGCGGACGGTGGAAAGGCCGTCAGGGGGTGCGGAGCCATGAGCCTGCATGTCGCCTTCGACGGCATCACCAAAGAGTTTGGAGCCGTGCGTGTATTGCACGGCGTCAGCTTCGACCTGCATCCGGGCCGGGTGCATGGGCTGCTGGGCGAGAATGGCGCCGGCAAATCGACACTGATGAAGATCCTCGCCGGCTATCACGCGCCGACCTCCGGCACGCTCAGCATCGATGGTCAGCCGGTGACCTTCATAAGCTCCCGCGACGCCGAGAAGCGTGGGATCGTGCTGATCCACCAGGAACTCAGCCTCGCCGACGACCTCACCGTCGCCCAGAACATGTTCCTCGGCCACGAGATCAAGCGCGGCTGGCTGCTGGACGACCGCGCCATGCGCGAACAGGCGGCCCACGCCCTGCGTCAGGTCGGCTTCGAGCGCGACCCCGACACCAAGGTGCGCGACCTGATCGTCGCCGAAAAGCAGCTGGTGGAGATCGCCAAGGCGCAGCTGCGCAACGCCCGCCTGCTGATTATGGATGAACCGACGGCCAGCCTGACCCCGTCCGAATGCGACCGGCTGTTCGGGCTGATCGACCGGCTGCGCTGGGACGGCGTCACCATCGTCTACATCTCCCATAAGCTCGACGAGGTGGAGCGCATCACCGACGAGGTGATCGTCATGCGCGACGGCCGCTTCGTCGCCCGCGCCCCCACCGCCGAGACGCCGCGTCAGCGCATGGCGACGCTGATGGTCGGGCGCGAGCTGACCGACATGTTCCCCGACAAGCACATCCCCGCCATCGGCAAGCCGCTGATGGCGGTGCGCGGCCTGACCGTCCCCGGCTGGGCGGAGGATGTCAGCTTCGACCTCGCTCCCGGCGAGATCCTGGGCTTCGCAGGGCTTGTCGGCGCCGGCCGCACCGAACTGTTCGAGGGCATTCTGGGCCTGCGCCCGCGCAGCGCCGGCACCATCGAGATCGAAGGCCGCACTGTGTCCTTGCGCACCCCGCGAGAGGCGATGCGCAACGGCCTGACCTATCTCAGCGAGGATCGCAAGGGCAAGGGCCTGCACGTCAAGATGGGGTTGCGCGACAACCTGACCCTGATGACGCTGCGCCACCACGCCCAGCCGCTGCTGTCGCCGGCATCGGAGGATCGGGCGCTGGAACACGCGGTCGCCAACTTCGGCATCCGCGGCGATCCGCAGGGAACGGCGTCGTCACTCTCCGGCGGCAACCAGCAGAAGCTGGCCATCGCCAAGTTCCTGGAGCCCGACCCGCGCGTCTTCGTGCTGGACGAGCCGACGCGCGGCGTCGATGTCGGCGCCAAGCGGGACATCTATTTCCTGATCGCGCGGCTGGCCGCCGAAGGGCGCGGCGTGATCGTGATCTCATCCGAACTGATCGAACTGATCGGGCTCTGCCACCGGGTGATCGTGATGCGCGGGCGCCGGGTGACCGCGACCGTGCCCGCCGACCGGCTCAGCGAAGAGGAGTTGATTGCCCATGCCATCGGGACAGATGCCAGCGGGACCGACGTCAGCACCCACACCCGCCCCCACGCCGTCCGCTGAGGTCCGCACCGTGTCCACAGGCAAGCCGGCGCGCCGGTTCGATCCGCACCGCTTCGGCCCGGTCATCGGGCTGGTGCTGCTGCTGATCGTCGGCACGGCGCTGAACCCGGATTTCGCGACCTGGGACAACCTGATGAACGTGCTGACCCGCACGGCCTTCATCGGGATCATCTCCATCGGCATGTGCTTCGTCATCATCTCCGGCGGCATCGACCTGTCGGTGGGATCGATGGCGGCGCTGATCGCCGGCGGCATGATCCTGCTGATGAACGCGCTGGCCGCATCGGTCGCCTCGCCGGTCGCGGTGGTGGGGCTCGGCATGCTGTTCGCGCTGCTGCTGGGCGGCGGGTTCGGGCTGGCGCACGGCTATCTGAACACGCGCGGCCGGATCGAGCCCTTCATCGTCACGCTGGGCACGCTCGGCATCTTCCGCGCCGTGCTGACATGGCTGGCCGACGGCGGCGCCATCACGCTGGACAACGATCTGTCGGAGGCTTACGGCCCGGTCTATTACGGCAGCCTGCTCGGCATTCCGGTGCCGGTCTGGGTCTTCCTGGCCGTGTCTGTCGCGGGTGCCGTCCTGCTGAACCGGACCGCCTTCGGCCGCTATGTCCAGGCCATCGGCTCCAACGAGCAGGTGGCGCGCTTCGCCGCGGTGGATGTCGACCGGGTGAAGCTGCTGACCTACGGCCTTCTCGGCGTCTGCGTCGGCATCGCCACGGTGCTGTATGTGCCGCGCCTGGGGTCCGCCTCCCCCACCACTGGCCTGCTGTGGGAGCTTGAAGCGATCGCCGCGGTGATCGTCGGCGGCACCTCCTTCAAGGGGGGTGAGGGGCGGATCGCCGGCACGGTGATCGGTGCGGTGCTGCTGTCGGTCATCAGCAACATCCTGAACTTGACCAGCATCATCAGCGTCTACCTGAACGCAGCGGTCCAGGGCTGCGTCATCATCGCCGTCGCCTTCCTGCAGCGCCGGCGCCCTTAAAAACGATAAGGAGGAGAAACGTCATGTCGGAAGTTGCGCGTTACACCCGCCGTTCAATGTTGGGCCGTCTTGTCTTGGGCACCGGTCTGGCCATGGCGGCGACGGTCGCCCTCGGCAGCGGCGCCTTCGCGGCGGATGCGGTGAAACTGGGCGTCAGCATCCCGGCCGCCACCCACGGCTTCACCGGCGGCATCGTTTGGTGGGCCAATCAGGCGAAGGCGGAGCTTGAAAAGGCCCATCCCAACCTGAAGATCACCGTCAAGACCGCCAGCGGCGCGCCCGAACAGGCGAACCAGCTTCAGGATCTGGTGACAGTGACCAAGATCGACTCGCTGGTCATCTTCCCCTTCGAGTCCGCCGCCCTGACCCAGCCGGTGATGCAGGCGAAGAAGAAGAACGTCTACGTCACCGTCGTCGACCGCGGCCTGACCGACCCGAGCGCGCAGGACGCCTACATCGCCGGCGACAACACCGCCTTCGGCCGCATCCCGGCCGAATACATCGCGAAGAAATACAACGGCAAGGCCAACATCGTGGCGCTGCGCGGCATCCCGACCACGCTCGACAACGAGCGGTGGGAGGCCTTCACCGCCGTGATGAAGCAGCATCCCGGCATCAAGATCCTGGACGCCAAATATGCCAACTGGAACCGTGACGACGCCTTCAAGGTGACGCAGGATTTCCTGACCCGCTTCAAGGAGATCGACGTCGTCTGGGCCGCCGACGACGACATGGCCTTCGGCGTGCTGAAGGCGATCGAGCAGGCCAAGCGTACCGACATCAAGGAGGTGTTCGGCGGTGCGGGTTCCAAGACGATGGTGAAGACCATCATGGACGGCTCCAACCCGCTGCTCCACGCCGACGTGTCCTATTCGCCGAAGTTCATCTACGACGCCATCAAGATGACCGCCGAAGCCCGCCTGAAGGGCGACAAGCTGCCGGCGACCCACATCATCCCGTCGGCACTGATCACCAAGGAGAACGCGAAGGAGTTCTACTTCGCGGATTCGCCGTACTGAGCCTTGCGGCGTTAGACCCCCACCTAACCTCCCCCGCTGGGCGGGGGAGGGACTGCCGCCACTCTCCCGCCAAAGCGCCAGTCCCCTCCCCCGCCCAGCGGGGGAGGGTCAGGGTGGGGGCAAGTGGCCGCACCTCCCGTCAACCGGGGAGCCCAAACCCATGAAGACCATCAAAGGCCCCGCGATCTTCCTCGCTCAGTTCGCGGGCGACGCCGCGCCGTTCAACTCGCTGGACGCCATCGCCCGCTGGGCTGCCGGCCTCGGCTTCAAGGGCGTGCAGATCCCGACCTGGGACCGCCGCCTGTTCGACCTGCAGAAGGCCGCCACCAGCCAGACCTACTGCGACGAGGTCAAGGGCACGCTCGCCGATGCCGGGGTCGAGTTGACCGAGCTGTCCACCCACCTGCAGGGCCAGCTCGTCGCCGTCCATCCCGCCTACGACGCGCTCTATGACGGCTTCGCCCCGGCGGAGGTCCATGGCCGCCCCGACGCGCGACAGGCCTGGGCGGTGGAGCAACTGCACCTCGCCGCCAAGGCATCCGCCAATCTCGGCCTGACAGCGCACGCCACCTTTTCCGGTGCCCTGGCATGGCCCTATCTCTACCCGTGGCCGCAGCGTCCGCCGGGCCTGATCGAGACCGCCTTCGACGAGTTGGGCCGGCGCTGGCGCCCGATCCTGGATGCCTTCGACGAGGCCGGATGCGATCTCTGCTACGAGATCCATCCCGGCGAGGACCTGTTCGACGGCACCACCTTCCAGATGTTCCTCGACCGGGTGGATGGGCACAAGCGCTGCAACATCCTGTTCGATCCCAGTCATTTCGTCCTGCAGCAGCTGGACTATCTCGGCTACATCGACGTCTTCCACGACCGCATCCGCATGTTCCACGTCAAGGATGCGGAGTTCAATCCCACCCCTTGGCAGGGCGTCTATTCCGGCTATGCGCCGTGGAAGGACCGGGCCGGACGCTTCCGCTCGCTGGGCGACGGGCAGGTCGATTTCCGCGGCATCTTCTCCAAGCTGACACAGTACGGTTTCGACGGCTGGGCGGTGCTGGAATGGGAATGCTGCATCAAGCATCCGGAGCAGGGAGCCGCCGAGGGCGCCCGCTTCATCCAGGACCACATCATCCGCGTCACCGACCGCGCCTTCGACGATTTCGCCGATGCCGGAACCGACGAGGCGGCCAACCGCCGGATTCTGGGTCTGGGGAAAGGGACATCATGAGCGCGGATCAAGCACCCGCGGCCTCCAGACGCTTGAGGCTGGGCATGGTCGGCGGCGGTCAGGGGGCCTTCATCGGCGCCGTCCATCGCATCGCCGCCCGTATCGACGACCGCTATGAACTGGTCGCCGGCGCCCTGTCCTCCAACCCGGAACGGGCGCGGGCCAGCGGGGCGGAGCTGTTCCTGGCGCCCGACCGCTGCTACGACAACTTCCGCAGGATGGCTGAAGTTGAGGCGGCGCGGTCCGACGGCATCGACGCGGTCGCCATCGTCACGCCCAACCACCTGCATTACCCTGCCGCCAAGGCCTTCCTCGAGGCCGGCATTCACGTCATCTGCGACAAGCCGCTGGTCCATACGGTGGAGGAGGCGGAGGAACTGGCGGGACTGGTTCGCGACCGCGACCTCGTCTTCGTGCTGACCCACAATTACAGCGGCTATCCGATGATCCGGCAGGCCCGCGCCATGGTCGCGGAAGGGACGCTGGGCAAAATCCGCGTGGTTCAGGCCGAATATGCCCAGGACTGGCTGGCGACCGATCTGGAGGCCAGCGGCCAGAAGCAGGCCTCCTGGCGCACCGATCCGGCGCGGAGCGGCATCGCCGGTTGCATCGGCGACATCGGCACCCACGCCTTCCATCTTGCGGAGTTCGTGACCGGCCTCCGCTGCACCGATCTCGCCGCCGATCTGACCGCCTTCGTACCCGGCCGGCGGCTGGACGACAACGCCCACATCATGATGCGCTTCGACGGCGGCGCCCGCGGCATGCTGTGGGCGAGCCAGGTCTGTCCCGGCACCACCAACGGCCTGCGCCTGCGCGTCTTCGGCGAAGCCGGCGGGCTGGAATGGCAGCAGGAACAGCCCAACGAATTGCGTTTCACCCCGCTGGGCGAGCCGACCCGCACCCTGCTGCGCGCCGGCGCTGGCAGCCTGCCGGCCGCGACCACCATCTCGCGCACCCCCGCCGGCCATCCGGAAGGCTATCTGGAAGGTTTCGCCCAGATCTACCGCGACGCTGCCGACCGCATCGCCGCCCGGTTGGACGGCCGCCCGGCCCCTGCCGACGTGCCCCTGCCGACGGTGGAGGACGGGCTGCGCGGCGTGCGCTTCATCCACGGCGCGGTCGAGTCCAGCCGGCGTGATGCTGCGTGGGTTTCGTTGGCTGGTTAGTTACCCAAACCCCGCACCAAATCCCCCTCTCCCCCCTGGGGAGAGGGTCGGGGTGAGGAGGACGCACCGCGAATCTTTGCAAGGACGGCAAGGCGCCGCATATCCCCCTGATCCTCCCAATGGGCCCCCCTCACCCTAACCCTCTCCCCGGGGGGAGAGGGGATTCAAGGCTTTTTGCGTTCCCGACGGCGCAATGCGCAGAACCGGCAAAAGCCGTTCCGAAGAGGCAATCACCCTCTCCGCCCTTTCCGTACCATCCGTTCATCAAGACAGCCGGCGCGGTTCCCACCAGCCCGGCCCCGAACGGACTTCGCATGACCACCCAGGATTTCCACCCGTCCCGCCGGACAGTCCTCTCCGGCAGCGCCGCGCTCGCCGTTGCGGGCGGCGGTCTGCTGCCCACGATCGCCGGCACCGCCGCCGCGGCCGAAAAGACGGCCAACCGTCAAGACCCGACCAAAGGAACGAAACCCATGCTCCAGGGCAGCTACGTCACCACCAAGGACGGCGTCCAGATCTACGTCAAGCAGTGGGGACCGCAGACCGGCCAGCCGGTGGTGTTCAGCCATGGCTGGCCGCTGACCGGCGACGCCTTCGAAGACCAGATGATGTATCTGGCCCAGCACGGCTATCGCACCATCGCCCATGACCGCCGCGGCCATGGGCGCTCGTCGCAGCCGGGCTTCGGCAACGATCTCGACCATTACGCCGACGATCTGGCCGCGGTGACCGAGGCGCTGGACCTGAAGAACGCCGTCCATGTCGGCCATTCCACGGGTGGCGGCGAGGTCGCGCGCTACATCGGCCGCCACGGCGTGTCGCGTGTCGCCAAGGCGGCGCTGATCGGCGCCATCCCGCCGATCATGGTGAAGACCGACTGGAACCCCGACGGCGTGCCGATGGAGGTGTTCGACGGCATCCGCGCCGGCGTGAAGGCCGACCGCTCGCAATTCTTCAAGGACCTGGCCCTCCCCTTCTACGGCTTCAACCGTCCAGGCGCCAAGGTTTCACAGGGCGCGATCGACAGCTTCTGGATGCAGGGCATGATGGGCGGCCTGTTGGCCGAGTACGAGTGCGTCAAGGCCTTCTCCGAGACCGACCAGCGCGAAGACCTGAAGAAGATGATCGTCCCGACGCTCGTCCTGCACGGTGACGACGACCAGATCGTCCCGATCGCCACCTCCGCCATGGCCGCCGTCAAGCTTCTGCCGAAGGGCACGCTCAAGGTCGTGGCCGGAGCACCGCACGGTATCTGCACCACGCACAAGGATATCGTGAACGAGGAACTGCTGGCCTTCATCCGCGCCTGACCGAGCAGCGGCGCTTCGTCCTGGTTTCAGCAACAATAATGTTCTGAACAGCGGAATTGTTCCGCAATGATGGCTCGTGCCATTGTCCTTTCAGACGGCGGCGCCAACGAAAACGGCAGCCAACCCCTAAAAACCCACACGGAACAGGAAACGATCATGACCTTCCCGGCCAAGTCGCTCATCAACGCCGACGACACCGTCTTCATCTTCATCGATCACCAGCCGCAGATGTCCTTCGGCGTCGTCAACATCGACCGCCAGCAGGTGAAGAACAACACCATCGCGCTGGCGAAGACCGCCAAGCTGTTCGGCGCCTCGACCATCGTGACCGCGGTGGAGACCGAGAGCTTCTCCGGCTACATCTGGCCGGAGCTGATGGACGTGCTGAAGCAGGATCCCATCGAGCGCACCTCGATGAACAGCTGGGATTCGGAGGATCTGGTGGCCGCCGTCAAGGCGACCGGCAAGAAGAAGCTGGTGATCGCAGCCCTGTGGACCGAGGCCTGCCTGCTGTTCCCGACGCTGTGCGCCATCGAGGAAGGCTTCGAGGTCTACATCGTCACCGACGCCTCGGGCGGCACCTCGCAGGAAGCCCACGACGCTGCCATCCGCCGCATGGAGCAGGCCGGCGCCCATTCCATCACTTCGGTCAACGTCCTGCTGGAACTGCAGCGCGACTGGGCCAAGCGCGGCACCTATGACGGCGTGATGAACATCGTCCGCGAGCATTTCGGCGCCTACGGCATGGGCGTCGATTACGCCTACACCATGGTCCACAAGGCCCCGCAGCGTGGCGAGTACGCGCATAAGGTGACCGGCGCCGCCGCGCACGAACATGCGTAACCGGCACGCCTGATCCCGCTACCCGGTGCCCGGTTCCGGCCGGGTACCGATCCTCATTTGCAGACCAGCTTTCCAGACCGGGAGCCCGGATCCATGATGCCATATCTCCTTTCGGCCGGCGCCGGCATCCTGGTCGGCGTCATCTATGCGTTGATCGGCGTCCGTTCGCCGGCACCGCCGACCATCGCCCTGATCGGATTGCTCGGCATGCTGGTCGGCGAACAGGTGGTGCCGGTCGTCAAGCGCCTGATCGCCGGCGAACCGGTCGTCGCCTTCATCCAGACCGACTGCGCCCGCCATGTGCTGGGTCAGCAGGCCGGAGCCGACCAGCCGCCAGCCGTTACGACACCGGATGGAGGGAAAGCGTGACGCCCCCCGCCCCTCCCGCGATCGGCCGCCGCAAGGCAATGGCGGGAACCGCCGCCGCGACCCTGCTCGCCTCGCCGCTGATGTCCACCCTCGCGTCCAGAACCGGGAATGCCGCCATGCCCAACACCGCCACCACTGGTGACGTGATCCTCGTCAACGCCAAGGTCACCACGCTGGACCGCGCCAACCCGCAGGCCAGCGCCATCGCCATCCGCGACGGCCGCTTCCTCGCGGTCGGCACCGAGGCCGAGGTGCGCGCCGCGGCGCCGCAAGCGACGGTGATCGACGCCAAGGGCCGGCGGGTAATCCCCGGGCTGATCGACAGCCACATGCACATCATCCGCGGCGGCCTGAACTACAACATGGAGCTGCGCTGGGACGGCGTGCCGAGCCTTGCCGACGCCATGGCGATGCTGAAGCGGCAGGCGGCGATCACGCCGCCGCCGCAATGGGTCCGGGTGGTCGGCGGCTTCACCGAGCACCAGTTCGCCGAAAAGCGCCTGCCGACCATCGAGGAGCTGAACGCCGCCGCCCCCGACACGCCGGTCTTCATCCTGCACCTCTACGACCGCGCCCTGCTGAACGCCGCGGCCCTGCGCGCCGTGGGCTATACCAGGGACACGCCGAACCCGCCGGGCGGCGAGATCGTCCGCGACGCCGCCGGCAACCCGACCGGCCTGCTGCTGGCCCAGCCCAACGCGACCATCCTCTATTCGACGCTGGCGAAGGGACCGAAGCTGCCGCCCGAGTACCAGCTGAACTCGACCCGCCATTTCATGCGCGAGATGAACCGCCTGGGCGTGACCGGGGTGATCGACGCCGGCGGCGGCTACCAGAACTATCCCGACGATTACGCCATCATCGAAAAGCTGCATGCCGACGGCGAGCTGACCCTGCGCATCAGCTACAACCTGTTCACCCAAAAGCCGAAGGAGGAGCTGTCCGACTTCGCGGGCTGGGCCTCCAAGGTCAAGCCCGGCGACGGCGACGACAGCTACCGCCACAACGGCGCCGGCGAGATGCTGGTCTATTCCGCCGCCGATTTCGAGGATTTCCGCGTCGCCCGCCCCGACATGCCGCCCAACATGGAAGGCGATCTGGAGCCGGTGATCCGCCTGCTGGCCGAGAACCGCTGGCCCTGGCGTCTGCACGCCACCTACGACCAGACCATCAGCCGGGCGCTTGACGTGTTCGAGAAGGTCAACCGCGACATCCCCTTCGACGGGCTGCACTGGTTCTTCGACCATGCCGAGACGATCAGCGACCGCAACATCGACCGCATCGCGGCACTCGGCGGCGGCATCGCCGTCCAGCACCGCATGGCCTATCAGGGCGAATATTTCGTCGAGCGCTACGGCGCGAAAGCGGCGGAACGGACCCCGCCCATCGCCAGAATGATGGCGGCCGGCCTGCCGGTCGGCGCCGGCACCGACGCCACCCGCGTCGCCAGCTACAACCCGTGGGTCTCGCTGTCCTGGCTGGTCACGGGCAGGACGGTGGGCGGTCTCGGCCTCTACCCCCAGGCCAACCGGATGGACCGCGAGACGGCGCTGCGGCTGTGGACGGAAGCCAACACCTGGTTCTCCAACGAGCAGGGCAAAAAGGGCCAGATCAAGGCCGGGCAGTTGGCCGACCTCGCCGTGCTGTCCGACGACTTCTTCTCGGTTTCCGAGGACCGCATCGCCCATCTCGGCTCCGTCCTGACCATGCTCGGCGGCGCCGTGGTGCATGGCGAAGGCGATTACGGCCCGCTGGCGCCGCAATTGCCGAAGCCCATGCCGGACTGGTCGCCGGTGCGCACCTTCGGCGGCTATTACAAGGCGGCGGACGGCGGCGCGGGCGACCAGCGCAAGGCGCTGGCATCCGCCTGCGGCTGCGCCACCGGCTGCGGCGTCCATGGCCACGACCATGCCGCCGCCTATGCCGCCGACGTCCCGGCCGCCGACGTGCAGTCCTTCTGGGGCGCGCTCGGCTGCGGCTGCTGGGCTGTTTGACCGCTTCTCTACCTGGAAAATCCCCTCTCCCCCCGGGGAGAGGGTTAGGGTGAGGGGGGCGCGCGGCGAGGATCTTCAAGAATCGCGCGCTCTCCGCTCCCTCAAATCCACTCGATGCATCCCCCTCACCCCGACCCTCTCCCCGGGGGGAGAGGGGGATTTTCGCCTCCCCCACAATAAGAAACGGTTCCTGCCATGACCTTCCGTGATCGGGAACACCCCATCGACCGTATCCTCGACTGGGACGGCACATGGTTTCTGGCCCGGCTGGCGCTGGTCGGCGCCTATCTGCTGGGCGGGCTGGTGAAGCTGGCCGACTGGCCGGGCGCGGTGGCCGAACAGGCGCATTTCGGCCTGCACCCGCCGGCGCTGTGGGCGGCGCTGACCATCCTGGTCGAGCTGGTCGGGCCGCTGCTGATCCTGCTGGACCGGGCGCTGTGGCTGGGCGCCGGGGCGCTCGGCGTATTCACCGTGCTGGCCGCGCTGATCGCCAACGATTTCTGGACGATGGCCGGACAGGAGCGCTTCATGGCGACCAACGCCTTCTTCGAGCATCTAGGGCTGGTCGGCGGCTTCGCGCTGGCCGCCATGCTGTCGCGGCTGCGCCGAACCTCCCGGCGCCTTTGAAGGCGGCCCGCCCGCTCAGTAGACGCGGCCGGGCACCAGGCTGTCGACGATGCGCACCAGTTCCACCACCGACCGGGCTTCCATCTTGCGCATGGCCTGACCGCGGTGCAGCTTCACCGTCGCCTCGCTGAGACCGAGATCGTCGGCGATCTGCTTGTTGCGCAGGCCGGACACCACCATCATCGTGATCTCGCGCTCGCGCGCGGTCAGCGTGTCGAAGCGGGCGCGCTGGGTGACGAGGCCGCGCTCCTGGTCGCGCTGCTCGCCATGCCGGGCGATCGCGGCGTGGATGGCGTCCAGCAGTTCCTGGTGGTGCACCGGCTTGGTCAGGAATTCGAAGGCCCCCGCCTTCATCGCGCGCACCGACATCGGCACGTCGGCATGCCCACTGATGAAGATCACCGGCAGGCTGTTGCCGCAGCGCGCCAGTTCCGCCTGGAAATCCAGCCCGCTGCGCCCCGGCAGCCGCACGTCCAGCACCATGCAGCCGACATCGATGACCGGGCGCCGGTCGATGTATTGCTGGACCGATCCGAAGCTCTTCACCTGCAGCCCGACGGACTCGAGCAGCCCTTCCAGCGCTTCGCGGACGGCCTCGTCGTCGTCGATGATCACCACGGTCGCAACGGCCGCGGCGGTTTCGGCCTTGCCCCTCATCGCAACCCTCCGGACGACACCGGCAGCACGAATTCGAAAACGCTCCCCGAAGGGCTCCCCGGCGTCGCGGTCAGCCGTCCGCCATGCAGTTCCACGATCGACCGGCTGATCGACAGGCCCATCCCCAGCCCGTCCGGCTTGGTGGTGTACAGGGCCCGGAAGATGGCGTCGACATCGGCGTCCGCGATGCCCGTCCCGCTGTCCTCGACCCGGACATGGAACCGGCCGTCCTCGCTGGCGGTGACGATGCGCAGGCGCCGTTCCGGCAGATCGGGGTCCGCCATCGCCTCGACCGCGTTCATCACCAGATTGAGGACCAGCTGCTGCAACTGCACCCGGTCGCCGTGGACCCAGGGCGATCCGGCCTGCAGGTCGGTTTCCACCACGATGCGGGCGCGGCGCAGTTCACCCCGCACCAACGCCAGCGTGTCGGCGACCAGCGCGCTCATGTCGACCCATCCGGGATCGGCCGGGGTCCGGCGCGCCAGCGCATGGATGCTGCGGACCACGTCACCGGCCCGCTGGGCGTCGCGCACGATCCGCTCCACCACGACGCGGGTCTTGGCCAAGTCGGGGTGCGACTGCGACAGGTGCTGAAGGCAAGTGCCGGCGTTGGTGATGATCGCCATCAGCGGCTGGTTGACCTCATGCGCGACGGCGGCGGCCAGTTCCCCCATCATGGTCAGCCGGCCGATATGGGCGAGGTCGGCCTGGGCCTTGCGCAGGGCCTCCGCGATCTGGCGGCGCTGGGTCAGGTCGCTGAACACCAGGATGGAGCCGACCATGTCCCCGCGGTCGTCGATGATGGCGGAACAGCGCTCCTCCACCACGATTCCAGCCGGCACCACCACCCCGGCCGAAGCGGTCTCCCCGCGGGGCAGCAGCCGCGACAGCCGTTCCGGCGGGGCGTAGGCGCCGCTGCGCAGGACGAGGGCGGAGAAATCCTCCAGCGGCTCGTGCGTTTCCTCGTCCACCGCGACGAAGACGGAGGCGAGCGGCTGCCCGGCCGCCTCCGCCGCCGTCCAGCCGGTCATCGTCTCCGCCACCCGGTTCATGAAGTCGACGCGGCCCTGGGGATCGCACAGGATGACGCCGTCGCGGATGCTAGCGAGCGTGGCGGCATAGCGCCGCTCGCTCATCCGCAGTCTGGCATCGCTGGCGTGCTTGTAGAGCGCCATCTGGATGACGGTGCGCATCTGCGGCTCTTCGAAGGGCTTCAGCAGATAGCCGAAGGGCTCCGTCAGGCTGGCGCGCTGAACCACCTCGTCATTGGCGTAGGCCGTGAGGAAGACGACGGGGATGCGCTGGGCGTCGCGGATCCGGCGCGCCGCCTCGATCCCGTCCATCTCCCCTTCCAGGCGGATGTCCATCAGGACCAGATCGGGCTGATGGCTGCAGGCCAGCCGGACCGCCTCCTCGCCGCTGGCCGACATGCCGACCACGACATGACCCATCCGGGAGAGTTGATGCTGAATATCGCGCGCAACGATGCGGTCGTCTTCGACGATCAGGATCCGTGCCGCGATCATTCACTTCCCCGGTTGCGCCCCTTCAAAGGAAAGGTGACGATGAACTCCGTCCCTGTGCTGGAACTGTATTTCAACGAGCCGTGCAATTGGCTGGTCAGGTCAGCAATCAGCTGAAAACCGACCGTGTCCATCCTATCGGGATCGTACCCTTCGGGCAAGCCCACGCCGTCATCACGGACGGATAGCCGGCAGTCCCGCCCGTCCGACGCCAGCCCCACGCTGAGCACCCCTCCCCGTCCGCCCGGAAAGGCGTGCTTCAGCGCGTTGGAGACCAGTTCGTTGACGATCAGGCCGCAGGGCACCGCCCGGTCGAGGTCGAGCTTCAGGTCGTCCATGTCGGTGTCCAGCCGCACCGCGCCGGCCTGCCGGGAATAGGCGCGCAGCAGATGTGCGCACACCGACTCCAGATGCTCGCGCATCGGCACGCGGGCGAAGTTGCCGAGCCGGTAGAGGTTCTCGTGCACCAGCGCCATCGACCGCACTCGGTCGCGGCTGTCGGCGAACAGGGCTGCGACCGCCTCGTCCTCGATGCGGCGGGCCTGGAGGTTGAGGAGGCTGGTGACAAGCTGAAGGTTGTTCTTCACCCGGTGGTGGATTTCCTTCAGCAGCGCCTCCTTCTCCTCCAGCGTCGCGGTTTCCAATGACGCCGCCGCCTGGGCGCCGAGCAGCGTCAGGATGTCGACCCGCCGCGGCGTGAAGGCATGGGTCGCCAGCGCGTTCTCCAGATGCAGAAGCCCGACGACGCGCCGGCGGCGGACCAGCGGCATGCACAGGATGGAGCGCGCCTCCGTCTCGCGCAGATAGGGATCGGCGGAAAAGGGGCCGGGGGCGCGGGTGTCGTCGACGATCACCGCCTCCTGGTCGCGGATCGCGCCATGGACGATGGCGTGGGGCAGCGGGATGCGGTCGGCATCCTCCTGCACCAGCCGGACCGACACGCCGTAGAGCCCGGTCGTCGCCTCCGCCTCCACCCGCAGCCGTTCGCCGCGGGCGAGGATCAGCATGCCGCGGCTGGCCCCGGCATGTTCCAGCACCAGGGTCAGCAGCGTGGTGGTCAGCTGCTCCAGGCTCGCCTGGTCGGAGACCGTGCGCAGCGTGCCGAGAAGGGCGGCCAGATCGATGCCATCGAAGCCGCGCGGCGCCTCCGGCAGGGCCGGCTCCGCCGCGTCAAGGCCAAGCGAGGGATAACGGCGGGCGAGCTGCCCGACCTTGGCCGTGGCCCCCCAGCGCGCATACCCGTCGGCCGCGTCGCGGATGCAGGCGAGTTCCAGCGTCGGCACGCCCAGCCGGCGATAGAGGCCGGCGGCGCATTCATGGGCCAGCGCCTCCACATGTGGCAGGGCGGTGCGCCGCGCCGCCTGGACCGCGCGGTCATAGCCGCGCATCGCATCCTCCGTCCGCCCTTGCGTCCGTGCAGCCTCCGCCTCGGCCAGGGCGAAGCGGGCGTCGAAACTGTCGGGGCTGTGGCCCGCCCAGTCGCGCAGCTGGTCGAGATGGCGGGCGAGCGCTGTGGCGTGGCGGGCGCGGTGGTCCGGCCGGACGTCGTCCATCGCCCCGGCCCGCGCCAATGCCGCGTGGAAATGGAACTCCGCCATCTCCCAATGGCCGGACGTGGTCCACAGAAGCCCTTCCGCCCGCTCCGCCGCCTCGACCGCCGCCGCCATCTCGCCGGCGATGCAGCGGAGCTGAAGGGTACGGATCCAGTGCCAGCAGGTGGCGATGTCCAGGCTTGGATTGGCCAGCAGCCGCGCCTCGAAGGCGGCATTGTCGAAGCCCTGCCCGTCGAAGCAGCCGATGGCGTCGGTCTGTCCGCGCAGGGCGCGCAGCAATTGCAGCTGGGTCGTCAGGATGTCGGCGCACAGCCCGAACTTCACCTGCCGGACATAGGCCAGCCGCGCCTCCGCCGTGCGCTGCACCGTCGTCAGCGGATCGCCGGAGGCCAGCATGCTGGTGACCAGGGTGACGCTGGTGAAGCCGCCATAGGTGACGTCGCCGGCCTCCCGCGCCTCCTCGAAGGCGCGCAGCAGCAGGGCGCGCTCGCTGCGGATGTCGCGGGTCCAGGGGACGACGTGATAGGCGAAGGTCATCAGCACCCGCGCCCGGTAGCGCGTCGGCCCCTGCCGCTCCGCCAGATCGTAGCCGAGCCGGCCGAACTCGTAGCCGGCGGCATAATCGCCGAAATAGGGACCGGCCATCATGCCGAGATAGGCGAATCCCAGGGCGGACGCGTCGCTGCGCCCGTTCCGCAGGGTCAGGTTCGCCATCCGGCACAGGATCAGGCAGACGAGGTTGCGGTCGCTGAAGAAGGCTGGCGGCAAGGCCGCGGCCAGCACGTCCAGCGTCGCCCGGCTGTCGGGGTCGGCGACGGCGGAGGAGGACGCCAGCGACGCGATGGGCCGGTCGCCGATGGCCGCCTGCAGCCGCGCGTATTCCTCGTGAGCCAAGGCTGCCGGCGGATGGGCCGCCCAGTCGATGCCGACGCCCCGCAGATAGGCCAGACAGGCGTCGATGGCGCGGTCGCTGCGGTCAATGGCAGTGTAGACGGTGACGAGCAGCGCCGTGATGGCGGCACGGTCCGCCGGGCATTCGGCCCGTCCGGCAAGGCCGAGCAGGCGCCGCTCCGCCTGCTGCAGGTCGCCGCAGAGGAACTCGCATTCGGCCTGCAGATGCTCCAGCGCGAAGGCCAGCCGGTGCCCCCGCTCGATCCCGCCACCCTCCAGCAGGCGCAGGCCGCCCAGCGCATAGGCCAGCGCCGAGCCGTGGGCGCTGGCAGCCTTGGCCTGATGGCCGGCGGCGAGATGGAGCGTCGCCACCTCCGCCCGCTCCGGCCCGTCCTGGACCAGGGGCAGGCAGCGGTCATACTGGCCGACCAGCGTGAACAGCCGCTCCCCCGTCAGGTCGGCTTTATGGCCGCGGTGCAGCGCGCGGGCGATGTCGAGGTGGAGCGCCCCGCGCGATTCCGCCGGCACCAGGGCATAGGCCCCTTCCTGCACCCGGTCGTGGAGGAAGCGGAAACCGTCCTCGCTGCGCAGGATCAGCCCCTCGGCCAGCACCGGTTCCAGATGGCGCTCCGTCTCCTGCTCCGTCAGGCCGGCGGCGATGGCCAGGGTGGGCAGCCGGACGGCGGCGCCCAGCGCGGCATGGCGGGCCAGCAGGTCGCGCGCCTGCGCCGGGAAGCGGCCGAGCCGTTCGGTCATCAGCGTGGCGATGCCGGCGCCCGACGGCGCCCGCTCCACCGCCGCCAGATCCCAGTCCCAGCGTTTGGCCTCGCGGTCGAACCACAGGGGGCCGGAGCGTTCCAGCGCGGTCAGCAGCTGCACCGCGAAGAAGGCGTTGCCGCCGGTGCGCTCCTGCAGCAGGGCGGCGAGCGCCGCCACCTCCTCCGGCTTGCGGTCCAGGCTGTCGGCGACCATGTGGCGCAGATCGTCCGGGGACAGCGGGCCCAGCGCGATCTCCTCGCAATCGATCGCATCGCCGGCGGCACCCTCGCACGCATCCCGGATGCGGCGCATCAGCGCCTCCAGCGGATGGCCGGCACCGACCTCGTCGCTGCGGTAGGCGCCGACCAGCAGCAGATGGCCGATGCCGCCATCGGCAACCAGCCGGTCCAGCAGGTCCAGCGTCGCGCGATCCAGCCACTGCAGGTCGTCCAGGAACAGGACCAGCGGATGGTCGGGGCGGGCGAAGCTCTGCAGAACGCGCCGGAACAGCAGGTCGAAGCGGTTCTGCGCCTCCCGCGGTGGCAGGGGCGGCACGGCGGTCTGTTCGCCGATCAGCAGGGCCAGATTGGGGATCAGCGCGGTCATCAGCGCGCCGCCGTCGCCCACCGCCTCCGCCAGACCGCGGCGCCACTGGTCGCGATGCGGGGCCGGCAGCGCCAGGATGCGGGTGACCAGCGCGCGGAAGGCCTCCGCCAGGCTGGCATAGGGCAGGTCGCGCTTGCCCTGGTCGAACTTGCCGGCGGCGAACAGGCCATAAGGCGGCACCAGCTGGTCCTCCAGCGACCGGACGACCGCCGACTTGCCGACGCCGGACCGTCCGGCGATCAGGACGACGCCCATCCGCCCGCGGGCGGCAACCCGCTCGAAGGCGGCCCGAAGGGCGGCGGCCGGCTCGTCCCGCCCATAGAGGTCCGGCGGCGCGACCAGCCCCTCCGGCATGTCGCGCCGGCAGACCGGAAAGGCGGGGATGCTGCCTTCGACATCCCAGGACCGAAGGGCATGGGTGAGGTCGCGAATGAGGCCGTCGGCGGTCTGGTAGCGGTCCTCCGCCGTCTTGGCGAGCAGACGCAGCAGGATGTCGCCGATGGCCGCCGGCAGGTCGGGGGCGTGTTGGGCCGGCGGGATCGGCGCGCGCGCCAGATGGCTGTGGACCCACTCCATCGCATCGCGCGCGGCGAAGGGCAATTCGCCGGTGAACAGCTCGTAGAGCGTGACACCCAGGGCATAGAGGTCGCTGCGGCGGTCGACCGGACGGTTCATCCGCCCCGACTGCTCCGGCGCCATGTAGGGCAGCAGCGCGTCAGGCCGCTCGGCGCCGGCGTCGGGTGCGGGGACCGGCAAGGGGCTGGCCCGTCCGAAACCGGTCAGGCGCACCGATCCGTCATCACCGACCAGCAGGTTGAAGGGCCGCAGGTCGCCGTGCAGCAGTCCGCGGCGATGCAGCTGCGCCACCGCCCCGGCGATGCGGATCGCCAGCAAAAGCCGCTGGCGGAAGGGCATCGCCGGCACCGGCAGGGCCGACAGCGGCTGTCCACCCGGATCGGCGAGGGTCAGCACCGGAACCATGTCATGCTGCAGCAGGTCGAGCGGCTTGACCGCCCAGGCCGGGCCCAGCCGGCGCGACAGTTCATGCTCTCGCCGCAGCCGGTCGAGCGCCGCATCGGACCGGCCGCCCGGATCCGTCCCAAGCGTCAGCGCCATGCGGACCAGGATCGGGAAGGGCTGGCCCGGCCGCATCACCCGCAGCAGCCGGCTTTCCCCGTCGCTGCCCAGGACATGGCCGCCGGAGCCGGTCGCCGCCAGATGATCGAAACTGAGCTCCATGGTACCGGTCTTTCCCCGCCCGCCGTCCCTATCCTGCCGCCATGGCGCTGTTCAGGGAAGCAATCAGAACGTGGCCGTCGACCGGCTTGCCCAGCACGTCGCGGGCGCCGCCGCCCAGCGCCCTGACCCGCGTGCTGTCGTCGGCATAGGAGGTCATGAAGAGGATCGGCGGGTGCCCGCCGCCATCGGCGTTCAGCCGCTCCTGCAGATCCAGGCCGGACAGGCCGGGCATGCGCACGTCCAGGATGATGCAGGCGATGTCCGCCCGGTCCGCATGGGCCAGGAAATCCTCGGCGGAGACGAAGGGCCGGCAGCGGAAGCCGACGGACCGCAGCAGGTCGTCCAACGCCTCGCGGATCGCCTCGTCGTCGTCGACCACCGCTATCAGGGGTGCATTGGACACGTCGTGATGCCTCGACCGAATGAAGGGCGCCGGTCCCTGGCGCCATGTGCATCCTATCCGGACGGGGTGGAAGCGGGATACCACACCTAGGTCTAGAAGAACGCCGGGCGGGTCATTGCCGCCCGTCGAACGCGATGCGCCCCCGTCGCCCCGCGATCCTTTCGGGCTCAGCCGCGGTCGGCACGCGACAGGGCGTCCACGAAATGGCCCATCGCCAACTTCATGTCGTTGAAAACCGTTCCCTGGGACACGCCGAGATGGGCGGCGATCTGCGGATAGGACATCCCCTCCACCCGGTTCAGCACCCAGACGCGGCGGGCGCGCTCCGGCAGAGCCTCCATCGCGCCCATGAACTGGGCAAGCCGCTCGCGGTGCAGAAGCCTGTCCTCCACCGACGGGGTGCCGCAGGCCACCTCCAGCGGATCGGCGGTGTCGGAAGCCGGCGCCTCGAACCGCTCCTGGGTGCGGCGGCGGCGGATCTGGTCGAGGGCGAGGTTGTGGACGGTGCGGTGAAGGAAGGCACCGATATTGTCGATCGGGCCCTTCTGCACCGCGTTGCATGCCCTGAGATAGCTTTCCTGGATCACGTCCTCCGCCGTCGGCACGTCGCGGACGATGCGCAGGGCCCGGCCGAGCAGGGACTGGCGGTGATCCAGATAGATGGCGGTCAGACTTGCGGGCATGGTCGGCCTATCCGTCGCACGGGGCGCTTCTCCGGGGGTCGTCAGAGATTGATAATGATTCGCAGTTGCTGCTGTCAAGCCGGGCCGCAGATCGCCAGCGGAATGGTTCGATGCTCCGGGCTTTGCCTCCGAATGGCATCGGGCGGTTCCCGCGTATATCCACCCGGTGCAATTTGTGCCGGTGCAATTTGTGGCCGTCCCGCGCTTCGAACGTCTAAGATGCGGGGGCATGCTGACAGAGGACGGGCAACGCGGGTGAGGCAGGACAGGTCCAACGGAGAAAAGGCGGAACCCGGCTACCGCCATGCCGATCCGGTGACCGATGCGGCGCTCGACTGGTTCGTCCGGCTGCTAGACGCTCCGGCCGATCCGGCGACATTGGCCGCCTATCGGGCGTGGCGGCAGAGCGACCCGCGCCATGCCCGGGCGTTCGACCGGCTGACCGAGGTCGGTGGCATGGCGGAACTGCACAGCGCCACCTTGGCGCATCTGCTGGCGGCGCATCTCCCGGCGAATCCGGTGCCCGTGCCGATCCGGCAGGCGCGGCATTCGCGCCGCGCATGGATGGGCGCGATCGCGGCGACGGGACTGCTGGCCGTGGTGGGCACCCACCTCTATCCCGATCTGAAGACCCGCTGGAGCGCCGACCACCGCACCGCCGTCGGCGAACGGCGGGAGGTGGCGCTGCCGGACGGATCCCGGCTGATACTGGACAGCGACAGCGCGGTGGCGCTGGCCTTCGGCGGAGAGGAGCGCCGGGTGGCGCTGCTGCGCGGGCGGGCGTGGTTCGACGTGGTGCGGGACACCGCCCGCCCCTTCCGCGTCGTCGCCGGCTTCAGCACCGTCGAGGTGACGGGGACCGCCTTCAGCGTGCAGTCGGACGACCGCGGGGACTCCGTCTTCCTGGAGCGCGGGCGGGTGGCGGTCAGCCGGCTGGACGATCCCGGCCGGCCGGTGACCCTCGCCCCCGGCGACCGGTTGACCGCGACGGCGCGCGGCCTGACCATGCAACCCCGCCCCGATCCGGCCGAGGCGGTGTCCTGGCGCGAAGGCCGCTATGCCTTCCACAACGAGCGCTTCGACACCGTGGTGGAGACCCTGCGGCGCTACCACGCCGCGCCGATCCTGCTGCTGGACGACCGCATCGCCATGACGCGCGTCAGCGGAAACTACCGGCTTGACGATCCGGCCGGCGCGCTGACGGCGCTGGCCGGGATGGTCGGCGCCCGCATCACCAGCCTGCCGGGCGGCATCCTCGTCCTGCGGTGACAGCGGATAAATTTGAGAATCGCTCGCAACTTTTTTTGTGAGGGTCCGCGATCCCACACGTCTGGCGAACAGGGGGTTAGGCTTGTCTGCCTGCGATTGAGCCCCCCGCGCCAGCTTGAGACGGGAGTTGCAGGACATGGTCCGCCGCACGGCATCGATAGTCAAAGTTGCAGATTTCAACCGTTCCCGGATCGCCGGGCATTTGTTTGCCGCATTGATGACCTCCACGGCGCTCGGCGCCACGCTGACGGCGCTTCCCGCCGCAGCGCAGCAGACAGCGCCGGCCGATGCCGCCGCGGCCTTCTCGCTGCCGGCGCAGCCGCTGCGCAGCGCGCTGGACGCCTTCAGCCGGCAGACCGGCTGGCAGATCGGCTATCCCGGCACGCTGACCGATGGCCGCACCTCCCGCCCGGTCAGCGGCTCCATGCCGCCGGCAAAGGCGCTCGAAACCCTGCTGGCCGGCACCGGCGTCACCTATCGCCTGACCGGCCCGGCCACCGCCACGCTGGCCCCGGCCCCCGTCGCCTCTTCCGGCGACACGATGGCGCTGGGTCCGGTTTCGGTCTCCGCCGCCGCCCCGGCACTGGGCGGCCCGGCGCAGATCGTGATCGGCAGGGAGGAGCTGGACCGCAAGAACCCCAGCGACATCCGCGACGTCTTCGCCGGGGAGCCGGGCATCCGCGTCGGCAGTTCGGTGCCGATGTCGCAGAAGGTCTATGTCAACGGCGTTGAGGAGACCAACCTGTCCGTCAGCATCGACGGCAGCCGGCAGAACAACAAGGTCTTCCACCACAACGGCACCACCCTGATCGACCCCGTCTTCCTGAAGACCGCCCGCGTCGATGCCGGCGTGGCGCCGGCCGATGCCGGGCCGGGGGCGCTGGCCGGCTCCATCGCCTACGAAACCAAGGATGCCCGCGACTTCCTGAGCGGCGACGGCATCGGCGCCTTCGTCAAGTCCAGCTTCGGCACCAACGGCTCCGTCTTCACCAACAGCGCCGCCGGCTACGGCCGCCACAAGGGGCTGGAGGGGCTGGGCTATTTCACCTACGGCAAGGGCGCCCGCTTCGAATCCGGCGACGGCCGCAAGGTCGAGGGGACCAAGACCGACCTGAGGAGCGGGCTCGGCAAGGTCGCCTATGAGACCGACGCCGGCCACCGCTTCCAGGTCAGCTACGAGCGGGTCTATGACGACGCCCCGCGCCCGTTCCGCGCCAATGTCGGTTCGATTTCCGGCCGCCCGGCGTGGGAGCCGCGGGTGCGCGACTATACGCTGGACCGCCAGAACCTCGTCTTCACCTACACCGACAGCCTGCCGACCGACCTGTGGAACCCCAAGCTGGTGGTCGCCTACGGCCGAACCGACGTGGAAACCCCGATCTACACCCGTCCGGTGGGGAGCAGCACGGTCCCCGGCAGCTATCCCGGCAAGGGAGCCACCAGCTCGCTGAACGGCAAGCTGGAGAACGCATTCAACGTCGGCATGGGCACCGTCACCGCCGGCACCGACTTCTACGTCGACCGTGCCCACTATGAAGACCAGACGATGACGGCGCTTGAGAAGGCCCGCAACATCGGCGTCTATGGACAGGCGCGGCTGTCCCCGGTCGAACGGGTCCGCCTGTCCTTCGGCATGCGCGCCGACCGGCAATGGTTCGAGGGCACCACCGGCCAGGATTGGACGAACGGCGGCGTCAGCCACAATGTTTCGGGCGAGGTCGACATCCTGCCCGAATATCTGACCGCCAAGGCCGGCTGGTCGCGCAGCTGGGGCGGCGTCCAGCTGGCCGAGAACTTCATCATGAATCCGGCCTGGCGCTATGGCGCCGGTCCGCAGCCTGTGACCGCCAAAAACCTGACCGCCGGTCTGGTCGGCCGCTACCAGGGCTTCACCGCCGAGGGCCGCGTCTTCCGCACCGACCTGGACGACGTCCGCGCCGCGCGCTTCGCCGCCGGCAGCGGCACGCTGACGCGCGACGTGCGGTCGAAGGGCTACGAACTCGGCGTCGGCTATGCCTGGGATACCGGCTTCGTCCGCGCCAAATATGCCGACATCGATGTGACCATCGACGGGCTGCCCGCCGATTCCGACACCGGCACCTACATCGCCACCCCGATGGGCCGCGTCTACACCCTCGGCGGCGCCCACACGATCCCGAAATGGGAGCTGACCTTCGGCGCCGATGTCGAGATCGTGCTGGACTACAACAAGGTCCAGGCCGGCCAGCGCCCGCTGAAGGGGTACGAGACCGTCAACCTCTTCGTCGAGCACAAGATCCCGCAATACTCCAACCTGACCCTGCGCGCCGACGTCCGCAACCTGTTCGACGAGACCTATGCCGACCGCGCCACCTACGGGCAGGAATTCGGCACCGTCACCCCGCTCTACCAGCCGGGCCGGACCTTCCTGCTGACCGCCTCGGCGACGTTCTGACCGTCTCCACCGCAACCGGGAGCCTCCCCGCATGCTGCATTCGACCGCCCATTTCGAGACGGAGCATGGCAAGCGCTATGCCGCCCAGCTCTGCCGCCACTTCGCCCACAAGATCGAAACGGAGGAGACCGAAGACGGCGGGGAATGCCGGTTCTCGATCGGCACCGCCCGGCTGCGGGCGGCTCCCGACCGGCTGACCATCGAGGCCAGCGCCCCCACAGCCGCGGAACTGGCGGAGCTTCAGTCGGTGATGGAAAGGCACCTGCTGCGCTTCGCCTTCCGCGAGGGCGAGCGGCCGCTCGACTGGGCGGCGTGACGCCGCCGCCAGCACACGCCTTGCCCGAAGCCCTTCAGGATCGGCAAACCATGCGTTCCACCCAACAGATCGCCGAGCACGCGACCTTCCAGAATTTCGCCAACTGCTATTGGCGGGAGATCGACGCCGGCCGGACCACCCGGCACGGCACGGAGGCCGAACCCGGCGTCGAGTGCGTCGAATGGCTGCTGCCGTCGCAGCGGACAGCACTGCGGGCGGAGATCGTCTCGCGCTCGCTGTGCGGCCCCTGCGGCTTCGGCAGGATTTGGAAGCGCGCCTTGCCCGATGCGTCCCCGGATACCTCCTGGCAACAGACCGAGCCCTTCACCGCGCTCTGCTGTCTGGCCGGCGAGAGCTATCGCCGGATGGAGGGCAAAGGCGCCGGGGCCGACCTGCGCGGCAGCGAGTTGGAGCTGCTGCTGCGCGTCCTGCAAAGCTACCAGTCGGTCCAGCGCTACCTCGACGCAACCCCGGCCACGGACGGCGACGAGGACGAGTTCATCGCCGCCGAACAGTCGCTGGTCTTCGGCCATTGGCTGCACCCCACGCCCAAGAGCCTCCAGGGCATGACGCCGTGGCAGCAGCCGGTCTATGCGCCGGAACTGGGCGGGCGGTTCCGGCTGCGCTGGTTCGCCGCCCCGGCGGCGCGGGTCAGCCACCGCTCCGCAATCCGCCAGTCGGCGCCGGAGATGATCGCCGCCATTCTGGGCGACGCCGTCGCCCGGCTCGCCCCCCGCGAGGACGAGTTGCTGATCCCGATGCATCCGCTCCAGGCCGAGGCTCTGGTGTTGGACCCGGCGGTGCAGGCGATGCTGGAGCGCGGCACGCTGCGCGCGCTGGGCGACGCCGGGCCGGAATTCACCGCCACCTCGTCGGTGCGGACGGTCTACAGCCCGGACAGTCCGTGGATGCTGAAATTCTCGCTGCCGGTGCGCATCACCAATTCCATCCGCGTCAACCGGCGGCACGAACTGGACGCCGGCGTCATCATGGCCAAGCTGATCGGCGCGATTGGCCGCGACATGGGCCCGCGCTTCGGCTTCGTGCTCGACCCCGCCTACATCACGCTCGAGTCGCCGGATGGCGGCGAGAGCGGGTTCGAGGTGATCCTGCGCGAGAACCCCTTCGCCGGAGGGCGCCAGCGCGGCGTCGCCACCATCGCGGCGCTGGCCGCCGATCCGCTTCCCGGCCGTCCATCCCGGCTGGAGCGGATCGTCCGCCGCGTCGCGATGGAACGGAACGGCGGCGTGCCGGAGGCGGCGCGGCGCTGGTTCGACGCCTATCTCGACTGCGCGCTGGACCCGGTGCTGCGGCTGTACGACGCGCATGGCGTGGCGCTGGAGGCGCACCAGCAGAACGGGCTGCTCGAACTGCGGGACGGGATGCCCGCCCGCTTCCTCTACCGCGACAACCAGGGCTTCTATCTGTCGGCCGCCTATCGCGACCGGCTGCGCCGGCTGATCCCGGAGGCCGACAACATCCGCTCGCTCTATTACGAGGAGGGGGAGATCAACCGGCGCTTCTCCTACTACGTCATCGTCAACCAGATCTTCTCGGTGATCGCCCGCATGGGCAAGGACCGGCTGGCGGCGGAGGAGGACCTGCTGCGCATCCTGCGCGCCCGGCTGGAGCGGCTGGCCCTGTCGCTGACCCGGGCCGGCCGGCGCTTCGCCGAAGGGGTGCTGGACAGCCCGACCATCGGGGCCAAGCTGAACCTGACGACCCGCCTGCTGAACATCGACGAGCTTCAGGCCGCCAACGAGGCCGACCTGTACGCCCAATGGCCCAACCCGCTGTGCCGAACCGGCGCCGCGGCAGCCGAGCGGGGACGCCATGCCCTTTCCGCGTGACCTGCCCGGCCGCCCGGAGGAACGGCCAGCGGAACGTGTGGTGCGCCAGCTTGCCGCCGCCCTGCTGTTCGAGGGGATCGTCGAACCGGCCGCCGACGGAGTGGATGGAGATGACCGCCGGCTCGTCTGGCGGTCCGGCGGGCGGGAGTTCCGTTGCCTCGCCTCCGCCGGGCCGTTCGGCCGCCCGCGCATCCGGTCGGGATCGGTCGAGATGCGGGGCGACGACGGCATGTGGCGCGCCGCCACCCTCGGCCGGATGGTCGCCGGGCTGGACGCCCCCGAGCCGCATCTGGCCGGCCTGCTGGCCGAGCTGGAGCGCACGGTGTCGCTCTGCCGCTGGAACGCCGCCAACCTGCCGGCCACCCCGCGCCGCGGCCTGCCCTTCCCCGACCTGGAAGGCCGGCTGGAGGAGGGGCATCCCTACCATCCCTGCTTCAAGGCGCGGCTGGGCTTCGACGAGGCCGACCATGCCGCCTTCGGGCCGGAGGTCGGTCAGCGCTTCCAACTGGTCTGGCTGCTGGTCGCCCGCTCCTGCCTGCATCGGGCGATCCCGGGCGAGGAGGAGGAGTTTTGGCAGTCAGAACTCGGCCCCGCCGCCTGGGCGGAGGTCCAACGGCGCCGGGAGGAACTGAACCTGCCGGCGACCGATTACTGCCTGCTGCCGCTGCACCCCTGGCAATGGTGGGATCTGCGCGAGGGGGAGGGGGCGCCCTGGCTAAGGCCCTGGCTGGCCGACGGCCGCGCGGTCTGCCTGGGACCGCTGGGCGACCATTACCGGGCGAGCCAGTCGGTCCGCACGGTGATGAATGCCGACGACCCGCGCAAGGCCGACGTCAAGCTGGCGTTGAACATCGTCAACACCGCCTCCCGCCGCATCATCGCCCCGCATTCGGTCTGCACCGGCCCGGCCATCTCCGAATGGCTGGGGGCGGTGGTGGCGGGCGATGCCGATTTCCGCGACCGCTATCCGCTGACCCTGCTGCCGGAATATGCGGGGATCATCGCAGACCGCCACGGCCCGCTGGCCGGACAGATGGCGGCGCTGTGGCGGCGCAGCGTTCAGTCCACCCTGGGTGAGGGCGAATCCGCCATCCCCTTCAACATGTTGATGGTGACGGAGGCCGACGGCTCCGCCTTCGCCGCGCCCTGGATCGAACGGTACGGGCTGCTGCCCTGGCTGGACCGGATGCTGGAGGTGGCGGTGCTGCCGGTCTGGCATCTGCTGGTCCGCCACGGCATCGCGGTGGAGGCGCACGGCCAGAACATGGTGCTGGTCCACCGCGACGGCTGGCCGGTGCGGCTGATCCTGCGCGACTTCCACGACAGCGTGGAATACGCCCCGGACTTCGTGGCCGATCCGGCCCTGCTGCCCGATTTTCCCAACTTGCACCCGGCCTACCGCGACGCGCCGCCAGACCGCTATTACTGGGCCGGCGGCGTCGATGCGCTGCGCGAACTGGCGATGGACACGCTGTTCGTCTTCAACCTGACCGACGTGTCCGACCTGCTGGCCCTGAAGCACGGGCTGCCCGAGCCGGAGTTCTGGCGGCGTGTCCACGATCTGCTGGAGGCCCATGCCCGCCGCCACGGGCTGGAGGAGCGGCACCGCCGCGTCGGCCACGCCGCACCCGAGATCCTCACCGAATCCCTGCTGCGCGGAAAGCTGCTGCGCGCGCGGGAGGAGATTCACCACACCGTTCCCAACATCTTCGCGCGCTTCGCGCCTGAGGGCTCCCGATGATCCGCATCGACGACCGATCCTATTCGCCGGCCGAGCTGGAATCGCTGACCGCCGCCCATGCCGAGCGGGCCCGCCTGTCCGACCGGCCCGGCGCCCGCTTCGCCGTCTGCTTCACCGACACCATCGACTGGCTCGCCCTGTTCTTCGCCATCCGCGCGGCGGGCGGCAGCCTGCTGCCGCTGCACCCCTCCACCCCGCTGGAGGCGGCGCGTCGGCTGGCGCGCGAGGCCGGCTGCCATGCGCTCTACCACAACAGCCTGATGGCGGAGGAGATCGCCCCCCTGCCGGCGGACCCTGGGCCGGGGCAACTCCTGCAGATGAGTTCCGGCACCACCGGCGCACCCAAGCGCATCGCGCGGAGCTGGGCGGAGATCGACCGCGAGATCGAGAGTTATGTCGGCTTCTTCACCGAGCCGGCCGGGATGACCCCGGTGATCGCCTGCCCGACCACCCATTCCTACGGCCTGATCTGCGGCCTGCTGGTCGGGCTGCGGCGCGGAGCGGAGCCGGTGATCCTCGACACCACCAACCCGAAATTCCTGCTGAAGGCGCTGCGGCAGATCGAGAAGCCGCTGCTCTACTCCTCCCCCGTCATCCTGCACACGCTGGCCCGGTTGCTGCCGGAGGGTGAGCGCATCCATGCGGCGATTACCTCCGGCACGCTGCTGCCGGAACCCTGGTTCGAACGGATCCGCGGCAAGACCACCCACATGTTCCAGCAATATGGCTGCTCGGAAGCCGGCTGCATCGCGATCAATCCCGACATGGCGGGCAGCGCCGAACTGGGCCGCGTGCTGCCGCATCACAGCCTGTCCACCGGCACCGCGGACGCCCCGGCGGAGATCGTGCTGTCTGTTCCGGACGGCGAGATCCGCACCCGCGACCTGGGCTATCTGCGCGACGACGGCATGCTGATGTTCGTGTCGCGGCTGGACGACACCATCAACGTCGCCGGCCTCAACGTCTATCCGCAGGAGGTGGAAGACGTGGCGATGGCGCTGCCCGGCGTCACCGATGCCGTCGCCTTCCGCCGCACCGACCGCTTCGCCGGCGAACGGGTCGCCCTGCTGTTCACCGCCGCCGCGGAGGTGACGGACAACGCGCTGCGCGACTGGTGCCGGGAGAATCTGGCCGCCCACCAGCAGCCGGGCGAACTGATCCGCACCGACGCCCTGCCGCGCATGGCCAACGGCAAGATCAGCCGGCGCGATGTCGCCGCCCGCTTCGCGGAGGCTGCGGAATGACATCGGCCATGACCGAGCATGAGGTTGTCGAAGCGATTCATACCGTCCTGCGCGACCATCTGCAGAACCGGCATCTCGACCGCTTCGGCCCGGACGCGCGGCTGAACGAGGATCTCTACCTCGACTCCGTGCTGATGATGGAGTTGTTCCTGCAGTTGGAGCTGTCCTTCGGGCTGGAGGCGCCGGACGAGTTGATCACCTCGCGTGATCTGGCGACGGTGGCCGACGTCGCCGGCCTGTTCGCCGGCACCCGCCCGGCCGCCGCGGATGAGGCGCTTCCCCCCGGCAGCGTCCATGGCGAGGAGTATCAGGACCTCAAGATTCATTGCTTCGTCAGCTGCGTCTGCGATGCGCTGAAGCGGGCGGGGATCGACCATCGCCCCTTCTATTTCGGGGTCTGGGACGCGGGGTTCGAAGTCGGGGCCGACCGGGTGCTGCGCTATCACGGGCCGACCGTCAGCCACGATTTCTTCCGCGACTGGTACCGCCGCCTCTACGGGGCGGAGGTGCGGCAATGGTACGACCATGGCCGCAGCAAGGCGGACAACCTCGCCCTGCTGGTCGATCTGGTGGAGCGGCGGTCGGACAGCCTTTCCATCATGGCGATGATCGATCTGTTCCACCTGCCGGAGCGGGAAAACAAGTTCAACCAGAACCCCTTCCCGCATTACCTGATGCTGGAGACCGGCAGCGATCCGGCGGTCTTCATGGTCCGCGACCCCGATTTCCGCTGGGAAGGCGAGATCGCGCGGGAGCGGATCGCCACCGCCTTCCTCCAGCCCAGCGTCGCCGGCGGTTATCTGTTCGACCGGCGCGAGCTGCACCCCGCCCGGCCCGCCGACATCGCCGCCTATTTCGAAGCCTGCTTCCTGCCCGACGCCAACCCGCTGACCGCCGCGGTGCGCAGCATCCTGACGGCGCATCTGGATGGAACCGACGGGCTGTCGCCGGCCGGCCTTTCGCATGCGCTACGCGAACTACCGGTGTTCGCCATCCGCAAATACGCCTACGAGCACGGCTTCGCCTTCTTCTGGCGGGCGCTGCGCCTGCCCGACGAAAGCTTCCTCGCCCGCTGCGACGACATCGAGGAGCTGTTCCAAGGCTTCAAGTCGCTGCATTACGGAATCCTCCGCCTCGCCCAGACCGGCGACACGGGGCTCGCTCCCGACCTGTTCGCGCGGCTCGACCTGCTGGACCGGCAGGAGACGGCCTTGAAGGGCGAGCTTGCCGCCGCCTTCCGGCAATGGCGCGCCGCCGTTACCCACGCCCTTTCCGCCCCCCTTTCTTCCAAGGTGGCATGATGAGACTGTCGCTCTGCACCATCAGCTTCCGCCACCATCTGGTGTCGCTGGAGGATCTGGCCGTCTGGGCTGCCGGCAACGGCTTCCAGGGGATCGAGCTGTGGGGCGCGCATGCCCGCAACATGGCGGCGGTGTCCGACCGCGGCGGCGATTGGCTGGCGCAGTTCGGCCTGTCGGTGCCGATGGTCAGCGATTACCTGCCGCTGGACGGCGATCCCGACGCGCTGGTCCGCAAGACGCTGGACCTCTGCCGGCTGGCGCAGCGCTGGGGCGCGCCCAAGATCCGCAGCTTCGCCGGCAGCACCGGCAGTGCCGAGACCTCGCCGGAGCGGAAGCTCTTCATCGCGGAGCGGCTGCGCACACTGTGCGGGCTGGCCGCCGACCATGGGCTGTCGCTGCTGGTGGAGACCCACCCCGGCACGCTGGCCGACAGCCTGCCAGCCACCCGCGCGCTGATCGCCGCTGTCGGCCATCCGGCGCTGAAGATCAATTTCGACGTGCTGCATGTCTGGGAGGGCGGCGACGATCCGGTGGCGGCCCGGCGGGTGCTGCGTCCGCACATAGGCCATTATCACCTGAAGAACATCTGGGCGCGCGAGGACCTGTCGGTGTTCGAACCGGCCAACGTCTATGCCGCGGCCGGGCGGCGCGACGGCATGGTACCGCTGTTCGACGGGGTGGTGGACTATCGCCGCTTCCTCGCCGAACTGGCGGACGATCCGGCGGCGGAAGGCTCGCTGGAGTGGTTCGGCGACGATTGCTACGCGGTGCTGCGCCGCGACCGCGACGGCGTCGAGGCGGCCCTGGCCCCGATGGCGGGTTCCCTGCCCCGCCGTGTCGCCGGAACCCGGCACGGTACGGCGTAGCGCGCCGCATCGTCGCCCATACGGTGCGCAAGGCGGCACCCCGATCCACACTCCATTCCGAGCCGGCGGTGGCTTTGTAACCGCGCCCATCCGCACGCAATCCAACCGACCGTTCCTTATCGGCAGGGGCCATTAACCGAACGGGGGATCGACAGACCGCTCCACTTGCGGGTTCATTAGGGCACTGCGCCGTCCCGCCCGCGGGGCGGTGCCCATGAACGGCCAACGGCCGATAAGTCATCCGGGGAAGGAAAGCAGCTTTGCATACCGACACCACGTCGCTGACCCAGAGCTATGTTCACGGAGCCAGCCGCACCCCGCTGCTGGGCGAGACCATCGGCGCGCATCTCGACCGCATGGCGGCGCTGTCGCCCGACCGGCCCGCCCTGATCGTCCGGCACCAGAACGTCCGCTGGACCTATGCGGAGTTCAAGCGCACGGTCGACCGGGTGGCGGCGGGGCTGGTGGCGCTGGGGCTGAAGCCGGGCGAGCGCATCGGCATCTGGTCGCAGAACAACGCCGAATGGGTGGTGACGCAGTTCGCCACCGCCAAGGCCGGCCTGATCCTCGTCAACATCAACCCGGCCTACCGCCTGCACGAGTTGGAATACGCCATCAACAAGGTCGGCTGCGCCGCCCTGATCCTGTCGCCGTCCTTCAAGTCGAGCGATTATCTCGGCATGATCGCCAAGCTGGCGCCTGAACTGGACCGTGCATCCGCCGACCGGCCACTCTCGCTGCAACGGTTGCCCACTTTGCGCCACCTGATCCGGCTGGGCATGGAAAAGACGCCGGGCATGCTGAATTTCGACGACCTGCCGGCGCTGGCCCGTCCGGCCGACGTGGCGGAGCTGGGGCGGCTGTCCGGCATCCTGCAGTTCGACGATCCCGTGAACATCCAGTTCACCAGCGGCACCACCGGCAGCCCGAAGGGCGCCACGCTGACCCACCACAACATCCTGAACAACGGCTTCTTCGTCGGCGAGGCGATGCGCCTGACGGAGGAGGACAGGCTGTGCATCCCCGTGCCCTTCTATCACTGCTTCGGCATGGTGCTGGGCAATCTCGCCTGCGTCACCCACCGCGCATACATGGTGATTCCGGGCGAGGGCTTCGACCCCGTCGCCGTGCTGTCCGCGGTACAGGAGGAGTGCTGCACCGGCCTGCACGGCGTGCCGACCATGTTCATCGCCCTGCTCGACCACCCCGACTTCGCCCGCTACGACCTGTCGAGCCTGCGCACCGGCATCATGGCGGGCTCGCCCTGCCCGATCGAGGTGATGAAGCGCGTGGTCTCGGAAATGAACCAGCGCGAGATCACCATCGCCTACGGCATGACCGAGACCAGCCCGGTCAGCTTCCAAAGCTCCACCGACGATCCGCTGGAACGGCGCGTGTCCACGGTGGGGCGCATCCAGCCGCATCTGGAGGTGAAGGTCGTCGATGCCGAAGGGCGCATCGTCCCGCCGGGCACGCCGGGGGAGTTGCTGACCCGCGGCTATTCGGTGATGCGCGGCTATTGGGGCGACGCGGAGCAGACGGCGCGAGCCATCGACGAGGCCGGCTGGATGCACACCGGCGACCTCGCCACCATTGACGCCGAGGGCTATTGCAACATCGTCGGCCGGCTGAAGGACATGGTGATCCGCGGCGGCGAGAACATCTATCCGCGCGAGGTCGAGGAATTCCTCTACACCCACCCCGACATCGCCGACGTGCAGGTGTTCGGCGTGCCGGACCAGCAGTTCGGCGAACAGCTCTGCGCCTGGATCCGGCCGAAACCGGGGGCGGCGCTGACCGAACAGCAGGTCACCGCCTTCTGCCAGGGCGCCATCGCCCACTACAAGATCCCGAAATACATCCGCTTCGTCGACGAGTTCCCGATGACGGTGACCGGCAAGATCCAGAAGTTCGTGATGCGCCAGACGATGATCGAGGAACTCGACCTCTCCCAGGACAGGACGGCGTAGGCGCGCGGCACCCGTCCCCCCCCTTTGGCCGCTGGACGGCCCCGCCCGCCACATCCTCGCGACCGGGCGGTCAATCCTCCGCCAGATTGCCGTAAAGCTGCTGCAGGGTCGCGTTCAGCTTGCCGATCTGCGATTCCGACATCCCGTCGAAGCTGCGGGCGAACAGCCTTTCCGTCGCCTCCTGGATGCGTTCGACCAGCGCATGGCCGGCCGGCGTCATCGTCACCTCGGTGACGCGGCCGTCGTCGGCGTTGGTGCCGGTGTCCACCAGCCCTTCCGCCTTCATGCGGTAGACGATGCGGGTCATCGTCGACAGCTTGACGATGGCGTGGGTCGAGATCTCCGAAATGCTCGACGTGCCGTGCGTCTTCAAGATGAACAGCACCCGCCAGGTCGGGATGTCGGTGCCGATCCGTTTCAGCGCCGTTTCCATCTTCTGCGTGTAGATGCCCTGGACGCGGGCAAGCCAGTAGAAGGGGAATTCCTCGACCTTGAATTCGGGATCCGACGGGATGTAGCGGCGAAGCTTCTTGGTGATGGCCATGATGCCCAATGTCTGTCCAGCGTTTGGCGAGGCCGGGGCCCTGTTGTACCAATCAGCGGTTGGCTTGCCAAACGCCTTGCGGCGCCGCGACCGCTCACCAGCCCGGCCCGCGTTCCGCCCGCATCTTGCGAACCATGGCGTCGAAGAACTTCACGGCGAATCCGCTGTCGCGGATCAGCATGGCGGTCAGGTCGCTGCATTTCTGCCGGACCTCCATCGACAGCTCCACATCCTCGCCACGCATGCTGTCGGCCAGCGTCTGGATCTCGGCGGCGCGCTGCACCGTCCACAGCAGGAAGAAGGTCTTGGCGATGCTGGATTCGCCCACCGCGATGCCGTGGTTGCGCAGCACCAGGATGTGCTTGTCGCCAAGGCTCTCCAGCATGCGCGGCTTCTCGTCGGCGAACAGGGTGATGCCCTCGAAGGCATGGTAGCCGACGCGGCCATAGAGCTGGGCACCGTAGAAATCGTTGTGCGAGAAGGCCTGCTTCTTCTGCACGATGGCCGACACCTCGGTGGTGTGGGTATGGATCACGCAATGGATGTCGGCGCGCGCCTCGTGGATGGCGCTGTGCAGGGCGAAGCCGGCGGGATTGGCGTCGTAGGGCGACGGCTCCAGCTTCTCGCCGTCCAGCCCGACCTTCAGCAGGTTGGCCGGCGTCACCTCGGTGTAGTTCAGCCCGAAGGGGTTCACCAGATAATGGTGCGCCGGCCCCGGCAGCCGGGCGGAGATGTGGTTGAAGATCGTCTCCGTCCAGCCCATGAAGTCGACAAGGTGGTAGCAGTCGGCCAGCTGGCAGCGTAGCGCCCACTCCTCCTCGCCGATATGGGCGGGCCTGACGATGCTGTTATGGCCGAGCTTCGGCGCCGTTGCAGTCGCGGTCATCATGATTTACGGTCCTCTTCGGATGGAGGTTACAGGCCCGCGGCGGCGCGCAGCGCGCTGTCGCTCTTGAAGCGGGCGAGGATGGCGATGTTGCGGGTCAGCGGCATGGACAGCCCCTGCAGTTCGGCCAGTTCGATGACGGCCTCGCAGATGGCCGACAGCTCCAGCGGCAACCCCTTTTCGAAATCCTGGAGCATGGAGGTCTTCACCGGCCCCATCCCGGCCCCCATCGCCAGCAGCGACGCCGGGTCCAACTCGATCCGCGCGCCATAGGCGGCGGCGGTCAGCAGCGCTTCGGACAGCATCTGGCGGGCGATCTGCGACAGCGACGGGTCGCCGTAGATGTCCTGCAGCGTCGCCCCCGACACCACCGACAGCGGGTTGGAGCTGAGGTTGGCGATCACCTTGGTCCACAGGGGATCGCGCACCCGCCCGCTCGCCTGGGTGTGGATGCCGCAGGCGGTCAGCATGGCGGCGGTGCGGGCCAGCCGGTCGCTGGGGCGGTGGTCGATTTCGCCCAGGATCAGCTTCAGCGGGTTGAAGCTGCGGGCGACGCCGGGGGCCATCCGCTCCGCCGTGATGTAGGCGATGGCGCCGATCACGCGGTCGAGCGGCACCAGATCCTTCAGCGCCCCGTCGGGATCGACAGCGCGGACGGCGCGGCCCTGATGACGCCCGCCCTCTCCCTCGAAATACCACCAGGGGATGCCGTTCACCACCGGGACGACCAGCGTGTCCGGCCCGATCATCGGCCGGGCGGCACGCACCAGCGGCAGCAAATCCTGCGCCTTGGCGCAGAGGAACAGCAGGTCCGGCTGCCCGAGTTCCTCCGCCGGCCCGGCTTCGACCCGCACATGATGCTCGCCCTCGCGGTCGGTCAGGTGCAGCCCGTCCTGCCGGATGACGTCCAGCGTCGCGCCGCGGGCCAGCACGCCGACCCGGTGCCCGGCCCGTGCGATGCGCACCGCCAGCGTGGTGCCGATGGCCCCCGCCCCGGCGATCCCGACATGCCAGTGCCCCACATGTTCGTGCCCGGCCTCCGGATGCGTTCGCCAGTCGGGCTCCGTCATGAGGCAAGCAACTCCTGATGCTTGCCGGCCATGCCGAGATAGGCCGCCACCACGCGGGGGTCGTGCGCCAACTGCGATGCCGGCCCCTCCATGGCGATGCGCCCCAGTTCAAGCACATAGGCATAGTCGGCAACGCGCAGGGCGGCGCGGGCGTTCTGCTCGATCAGCAGGATCGACACGCCCTTGCTCCGCAACTCCGAAATGATGCGGAAGACCTCGCGCACGATCAGCGGCGCCAGCCCCAGCGACGGCTCGTCCAGCATCAGCAGCTTCGGCCCGCCCATCAGGGCGCGGGCCAGCGCCAGCATCTGCCGCTCGCCGCCCGACAGCGTCGCCGCCATCTGGCCGCGCCGCTCCTTCAGCCGGGGGAACAGGAGGTAGAGTTCCTCCATCGCCGCGTCCTGCTCACGCTTCGACCGCGAATGGAAACGGAAGCCGCCGAGCCGCAGATTGTCCTCCACGCTCATGGTGGCGAACAAGGCGCGTTTTTCCGGGACAAGGCTCATGCCGCGCGCCACCATGTCCTGGATGGCCGGCGACTGCCCGTCGTGGCCGAGGAAGCTGACCCGGCCGCGCGAAGGCAGCACGCCCATGATGGCGGACAGCAGCGTCGTCTTGCCGGCGCCGTTCGGGCCGATCACGGTGACGATCTGTCCCTCGCCCACCCGCAGGCTGGCGTTGCTCAGCGCCTCGATCTTGCCGTAGGAGACGCAGAGGTCGGTGACCTCCAGCAGCGGCGCGCTCATTCGACACCTCCCAGATAGGCTTCGAGAACGGCCGTGTTGGTCTGGATCGTCTCGGGCGGCCCCTCGGCGATGCGCTCGCCGAATTCCATCACATAGACGCGGTCGACCAGCCCCATGACGAAGTCCATGTCATGTTCGACCAGCAGGATCGCCATCCCTTCGGACCGCAACTTGACCAGCAGTTCGGCCAGCGCCTGCTTTTCGAGGAAGCGCAGGCCGGCGGCCGGCTCGTCCAGCAGCAGCAGGCAGGGATCGGCGCACAGCGCGCGGGCGATCTCCAAGATGCGCTGCTGGCCGAGCGCCAGGCTGCCCGCCTCCACATGGAGATGTTGGCCAAGCCCGACCCGGACCAGCTGGCGGCGCGCCTCGTCCAGCAGCCGCGCCTCCTCCGCCCGGTCCAGCCGCAGTGCGGCGGCAGCGACGCCCTTGGAGCCGCGCAGATGGGCGCCGATAGCGACATTCTCCAGCACGCTCATGGTGGGGAGCAGCTTGACGTGCTGGAAGCTGCGGCTGAGACCGGCGCCGGCCATGGCGCGGGCGGTGCGGCCGTCGATGCGCTCGCCGCGGAACAGAATCTCGCCGGAGGTCGGGTGGTCGACGCAGGAGAGCTGGTTGAACAGCGTGCTCTTGCCGGCGCCGTTCGGGCCGATCACCGCAAGGATTTCGCCGGCCCGCACGGTGAAGCTGATGTCGCGGTTGGCGACCAGCCCGCCGAAGCGGCGCGTCACGCCCTTGGCCTCCAGCACCACCTCGCCCTTTTGCGGCATCGGCCGGCGGGGCAGCGGTTCGGCAGTCGACAGCTCAACGCGGTCCGCTATACCCGTTGGCCGGCGCCGCCGCTCGAACGCCTTGGCGATCCAGCCGGCGATGCCGCCGGGCAGGCGCTGCATCAGCAGCACGATCAGCAGGCCAAAGACGATGGCTTCGAAGTTGCCGGTGCGGCCCAGCAGGTGCGGCAGCAAATCCTGCAGCCATTGCTTGGCGAAGGTGACGCCGGCCGCCCCGATCACCGCGCCCCAGACCTGCCCGACCCCGCCGATCAGCCCCATGAACAGGAAGTCGATGCCCGCCTGCAGGCTGAAGGGAGCCGGGCTGACGAAGCGCTGGGTGTAGGCATAGAGCCAGCCGGCCAGCCCGGCATAGAGCGCCGCGACCAGGAAAGCGGTCATCTTGGCGCGGAAGCTGTCGACACCCATGGATTCGGACATGCGCTGCCCGCCGCGCAGCGCCCGGATGGCGCGTCCGACGCGGGAGTCCAGCAGGTTCAGCGTCGCCACCACCGCCAGCAGCAGGATCGCCCAGATCAGGTAGAACAGCGTCTCAGCATTGTCGAAAGCGATGCCGAACAGGCTCAGCGCCGGGATGCCCGACAGGCCGGTGTGGCCGCCGAGGAATTCCAGATTGCCGAACAAATAGAACAGCGACAGCCCCCAGGCGATGGTGCCGAGCGGCAGGTAATGCCCCGACAGCCGCAGCGTCACCGCCCCCAGCACCGTCGCGATGGCGAGCGTCAGCACCAGCCCGACCGCCAGCCCGGCCAGCGGCGACCCGGCCATCCAGGCGAGCGGCGCCGGCAGGTCGGCGGCGGACACGGTGGCGAGATAGGCGGTGGCATAGGCGCTGACGCCGATGAAGGCGGCCTGTCCGAAGCTGGTCATCCCGGCGACGCCGGTCAGCAGGACGAGACCCAGCGTCGCCAGCGCGAAGATGCCGATGTTGTTGGCCAGCGTGACCTGATATGTGGGCAGAACCAGCGGAGCGGCCGCCAGCACCGGCAGCAGGGCCAGCACGATCCAGCCGGACGGCGACAGTCTGGGCATCGAAACGGTTGGCCTATCAGCAGGAGTTTTCGACAGCACGCCGGGCTTCATTCCTCGTCCTCCGCGCCATGGTGGGAGAGGGAGCGCCAGACCAGCACCGGAAGGATCAGCGTGAAGACGATCACCTCCTTGTAGCTGCTGGCCCAGAAGGTGGAGAAGGATTCGGCCTGCCCGATCAGCAAGGCGCCCAGCGCGGCGACCGGGTAGCTCGCCAACCCGCCGATGATGGCGCCGACGAAGCCTTTCAGGCTGATGATGAAGCCGCTGTCGTAATAGATCGTGGTGATCGGGGCGATCAGGATGCCGGACAGGCTACCGATCAGCGCCGCCAGCGCGAAGCTGGCCTTGCCCGCCAGTTCCGGCGAGATGCCGACCAGCTCGGCCCCCAACCGGTTGACCGCTGCGGCGCGCAGCGCCTTGCCGTACAGGCTGCGTTCGAAGAACAGGTAGAGGCCCAGGATCAGGCCCAGCGATACCGCCACCACCCAGATGGTCTGGCTGTTCAGCATCACCATGCCCAGCCTGAGGCCACCCTCGGAAAACGGCTCCGTCCGCGCGCCTTCCGGCCCGAACATCAGCAGGCCGACGCCGACCAGCACGACATGCACGGCGATGGACACGATCAGCAGAACAAGCGGGTGCGCCGCGGCGATCGGCTGGTAGAAGACGCGGTAGAGCGCAAGGCCCAGCGGCACGATCAGCGCCATGGTCACCAGCGCCTGCAAGGCGACGCCGGCCTCGGCCAGCGGCACCAGCGTCGTCAGCGCGGTCAGTCCCGCGGCATAGGCGAGGCCCAGCGCCGGCCCGCGTCGCACCGCGATGCGGCCGTCGCGCCGCCATGCGGCGTGGCTGTCCATGACCAGGGCGGCGGCGGCCAGCGCCAGCAGCAGCCAGCCCAGCCGAACCGGGGTTCCGCCCTGCATCGCCGCCATGGTCAGGGCGGCGAAGGCGACGAATTCGCCCTGCGGAATCAGAAGGATGCGGGTCACCGTGAAGACCAGCAGGATCGACAGCGCCAACAGTGCATAAATGGCGCCGTTGGTGATCCCGTCCTGGCCCAGCAGCATGACGATCTGGAGGTTCATGACCGGTATCCCTTCGCTCCGGCGGCGGCCCCGGACATGGGCTCTGGGCCGGGACCGCCGCCGGATCACTTCACGAGGTCATTTCACGGGCGGTGCGCCGTACGGCTCACTTCACCAGCGTCCACTTGCCGCCGGTCACGGTGATCAGTTCGCGGCCGCGCTCGTCGAAGCCGCTGTGGTCGGCGGCGGTCAGATTGTAGACGCCCTGCGTCGCCGGCAGCTCCTTCACCTGTTCCAGCGCGTCGCGAAGCGCGGTGCGGAAGGCAGCCGATCCCGGCTCCCCGCCCTTCAGGGCGACGGGGATGGCGCGCTCCAGCAGCAGGCCGGCGTCATAGACGTTGGCGCCGAAGGTGGCGGGCTTGGAGCCGTTCTGCTTCTCGTAGGCGGCGACATAGTCGCTGGCGATCTTCTTCGACGGATGGCTGTCCGACACCTGGTCCAGCACCAGCATCAGGCTGGCGGCCAGGATCGTGCCCTCCACCTTCTTGCCGCCCAGCTTCAGGAAGTCGGGCAGCGCCGCGCCGTGCGTCTGATAGATCTTGCCGCGATAGCCCTGGTCATAGAGCGTCGTCTGCGGCAGCACCGAGGAACTGCCGGGGGCGGCGATCAGCACCGCGTCGGGCGAGGCCGACAGGATCTTCAGCCCCTGCGCCGTCAGCGAGGTGTCCTGCCGCTGGAAGCGCTCGCTCGCCAGCAGCTTGATGCCGCGCTTGGCCGCACCCTCGCCGAACACCTTCTGCCAGTTGTCGCCATAGGGATCGGCGGTGCCGATGAAGCCGACCGACTTGATGCCGGCCTTTTCCATATGGGCCAGCAGCGCCTCGGCGATCAGGTCGTCGTTCTGGGTGGTCTTGAACACCCATTTCTTCTGCTCGGTCATCGGCAGGACCACGGCGGCGGTGCCGACCGGGGCCAGCATCGGCACGCCGGCCTCAGCCGCGAACTGGATCACGCCCATGGCGTTGGGCGAGCCGGACGGGCCGATGATGGCGTCGACCTTCTCCTCGGTGATGAGCTTCTTGAAGGCGGCGACGGTGGCCGTCGGGTCACTGCCGTCGTCGAGCGTGATGTACTGCACCGTCTGGCCGCCGACGCTGGCCGGCAGCAGCGGCACGCTGTTCTTCTGCGGAATGCCGACCAGCGCGATGGGGCCGGTCGAGGAGGTCACCACGCCGACCTTCACCTGCGCATCGGCCGGCAGGGCGGTGCCCACCGCGAACGCCCCGAACAGCAACGAGACCGCCAATTTCCTTGCAATCACCACACCCTCCATTTCGTGTTGCCGCCATTTCGTGTTGCCGTCTGTCCCGGTCCGATGGGCTTTCCGCCGCCGGAACCGTCGGGCCGGTGCGGCCGGCCCCCGAAGGAGCCCCCTGCCGCCCAACCTCTTGTTCTGTCGAAAGGAACAAAGCAAAGACCGCGCCAATGAAAGCGGCGCCGCCGCCGCGTCAATCACCCAATACAGCAACAATAGAAGACGCGAACATTTATCGGGTAACCCGCCGGGACCAAAACTGGAAGCGCATGAGGAAACAACGACGCTTCCGCATCACACCGGCCAATATCGCCCGGCAGCTTTGTTCTTTGGGAGTTCGATGGCGGCGACACCACGAACCACCGGTGAAATCCTGTGGTGGTCACGTCCGGTGCCGGTCGCTCTTGCCGACCATTAAGCCAGAGTTCCGTGAATCCGCAATCGAATTTTCACAAAAAACTGCCCATTTTTTAGCACCCGAATGCATGCTTTACAGGCGAACTCCCACCAAGCGCGGCGATCAGGTACTTTGGAATGAGACCTTATCCGGAAAGTACGAAGTTTCGGAAAACTCCTTTCTTATCAGTGTGATGAAGAAAGCCTTCCGTCGATCCCGTTCTGCTTGCCCGCCCGCGTCGCCGCCAAAGCACTGCTCGGATTTTGTGCTTCGCTGCCAAAAATTATTTTTCCAAAGTCAATTGACTATTCACGTTTCTCGCCGTTAGGCTTTGGGCATCCCATCCACCCCGAACGGCTCCGATCCCGGCGGCGAAAGACAAGCCCGGTGTCGTCCGAATCCGTGGGGAAACCGGTCAGACCGGGGAAGGCATTGCCCATGACATTGCCCACCACTGTGCCCAGCACGATCTTCGTTCAAACGCTCGACCTCGTTGGGAGCGGTACCGACCGCGACACCGCCCCCCTGGTCGCCATCAAGGACAGCATCGACATCGCCGGCACGCCGACGCGTGCCGGCAGCCGGTCGCTGGACGATGCCCCGCCAGCCGCGGAACACGCTGAAATCGTGGACAACCTGCTTGCCGCTGGCTGGCGGATCACCGGTAAGACCACGATGCACGAGCTGGCCTTCGGCACCACCGGCATCAACCGCTGGGCCGGCACCGCGCCCAACCCGAAATTCCCCGATTTCGTGCCCGGCGGTTCATCCAGCGGGTCGGCCGCCGTGGTCGCCGCGGGCTTGGCCGATGCAGCAATCGGCACCGACACCGGCGGCTCCGTGCGCATTCCCGCCGCCTGCTGCGGCGTGTTCGGGCTGAAGCCGACCTTCGGACGCGTCAGCCGCCGGGGCGCGATGCCGGCCCGGAGCACGCTGGACTGCGTCGGCCCCTTCGCCGCGGACATGAACCGGCTGATCGCCTGCATGGCGGCCATCGACCCGACCTTCGGACCGCTGCCGGCCATTGATGGCGTTATCATCGGCCTATTGGAAACGGACGCCGACGACGGCATCACCGCCGCCGTGCATGCCGCGGTCGAAGCCGCCGGCCTGCCGGTGGAACCCGTCGCCCTGAACGGCATGCGCGCCGCCTTCGAGGCCGGGCTTTCGGTCATCAATGTCGAGACCTGGGCCGCCTGTGCCGCCCTGGTGGAAACCGGTCTGGTCGGCGAGGACGTGGCGATCCGCCTGCGCAACGCCGCCCGCACCACGGTCGAGGATGTGGCACGCGCCGAGGCTGTGCGCGCCGCCTTCACCGCGGAGGTCGATGCACTGCTGGCGCGGGTTGCGGTCATCGCGCTGCCGACCATGGCCGGCCCGCCGCCCTTGGTGGCGGCTGCCGGCGACACCAGCCGGCTGGTCCGCATGACCACGCTGGTCCGCCCCTTCAACCTGTCCGGCCACCCGGCCATCGCAATCCCGCTTCCCCCCGTCGGCGGCGCGCCGGCCAGCCTGCAGCTGGTCGCCGCCAAGGGCGAGGATGAGCTGCTGTGCGCCGTCGCGGCCCACATCGCCAAGCGACTGCCCAGTCCAGCCTAAGCCGCTTCAGGATCAACACTTCATTCCCCAACGCCATGGACGGAGCCGCTCTCCGAATTCGGACGCGCGCCTTCCCTCCATCACCCGCCATGGAGATCCCGATGTTGGTGACTCTGCCCGCGCAGACACAGGACGGCGGCCGGAGCTTCGACGACGCTCTGCTTGCGGAGCTTCTGACCGAGATCCGCGGCCGACGCGCCGAATTCGAACAGCAGCAGTTCATCTCCCAGGACATCGTCGAGCGCTACCGGGCGCTCGGCGTCTACCGTGCCCTGGTCGCCCGGCGCTTCGGCGGCGACGAACGCTCCCCGGCCGAGTTCTGCCGGCTGGTGGAGCGCATCGCCGAGGCGGACGGGTCCGCCGGCTGGGTCGCCAGCTTCGGCATCGGGGCGGTCTATCTGTCGGCGCTGCCGCTCGACACGCTGCGCAGCCTCTATGCCCGCGGCCCCGACCTCGTCTTCGCCGGCGGCATCTTCCCGCCGCAGCCGGCCGTCTTCGTCGATGGAGGCCTGAGGGTGAAGGGCCGCTGGAGCTGGGCCAGCGGCTGCATGGGCGCCGACGTCGTCGGTGTCGGCATCGCGCCGAAGAACAGCGACGGCACCGGCGCCCTGCCGCGCATGGCGGTGATGCCGCGCAGTGCGGTCAAGATCGAACGCAACTGGGACGTCGTCGGACTGCTCGGCACCGGAAGCCACGACCTCGTGGTCGACGACGTGGTGGTGCCGGAGGAATGGACCTTCGTGCGCGGCGGCAAGTCGGCGCTCGACGAGCCGCTCTACCGCTATCCCACGCTGGCCTTCGCGGCGCAGGTGCTGTCAGTCGTCTCCCTCGGCATCGCCCGCGCGGCCTTGGACGAACTGCGTTCGATGGGTTCCCGCGCGTCAGTCACCGGCGCGCCGAAGCTGGGCGAGCGCGTCGCCTCCCAACTGGAAACCGCGAAGCTGGAGGCCGAGCTGCGCGCCGCCCGTTCTTGGTTCTACGGCGCCATCGACGATGTCTGGCAGTGCCTGCTGGCCGGCGACGATCCGGCGCCGGATCAGGTCAGCATGCTGCGCCTGTCAGCCACCCATGCCACCCGCACCGCCGCCGACGTGACGCGCCGGGCGCAGATGCTGACCGGCATGGCCGGCGTCTACGAGCGTTGCCCGATCGCGCGGCAGGTCCGCGATGTGCAGATGATCACCCAGCACGCCTTCCTCGGCGACGTCACCTACCAGAACGCCGGCGCCATGCTGTTCGGCCTGTCCCCCCTGCCCGGCTATCTCTGACCCCCACCCCGGAGACCTTCCATGAACGACAAGAAGCCCCTGCGCGTCCTGTTCTGCATCGGCGTCAACCAGAACTTCTTCGACGCGACGGCGGAAGAGGCCAAGCAGGTCTGGGGCGCCTTCTCCACCATGATGCGCGGCATCGGCGAACTGCCGGGCGTGACGGTTCTGGGCAACCTGGACGACGACCAGATCATGGTCGGCCCCTCCACCAACTGGCCCTGGACCACCTATGTGCTGGCCGACGTGCCGGACATCGAGACGGTGACCGCCGCCTGCAACCTGTTCCGCGTCACACCCGTGGGCGACGGAACCTTCAAGCTGTGGAAATACTGCCGCGTCGAGGCCCGCGTCGGCCGCGAGCTGGTGATCCCGCAATGACCGCCGCCCTCCCTGCCGATCCCGGTGAACTGGCTTCACGCCTCGCCCGCTTCGAGGCGGAGGCCGCCGTCCGCGCGTGCATGGTCCGCTACATGGCGCTGTGCGACGCGCTGACCCCAGCGACGCCGCTGGACGAGCTTGCCGGCCTGTTCACGCGCGACGCGGTGTGGGAGGGCATCGGCGAAAAATACGCGAAGACCTTCGGCCGGATCACCGGCCGCGCGGCCCTGCGGGAGATGTTCGCCAAATACATGGTCGAACCCTCCCACTTCGCGCTGAACGTCCATTTCCTGACCTCCGAGCTGATCCGGACCACCGGTCCGGAAACGGCGGCGGGCAGTTGGATCATGCTGCAGACCTCCACCTTCGCCGCCGGCGGATCGCACCTGAACGCAGCCCGGCTGACGGTGGATTTCCGCCTGGAGGAGAGTGCCTGGCGCATGAGCCATTTCCGCACCGAAAACCTGTTCAGCCGCCCGGTCGACGGCTGGAACCGCCCCGACCCGGTTCCGGTCCCGGAGTGATCCCCCTTCCTCTCCGCCCCCAAGACGGAAAGACCATAGCGATGGCCATTGACCTCAAAGCTCCGCCCGCCTCCCCTACGGCAGCGTCGCGCGACCTTGCCGACCTCGTCCGCGCCGACCGCGCCCACACCTCCCTCTACACCGACCCGGCGATCTTCGAGCAGGAGATGGACCGCATCTTCGCCAACTGCTGGGTCTGGGTCGCCCATGTCAGCGAGGTCAAGGAGGCGGGCGACTACAAGTCCACCTATGTCGGCCGCCAGCCGGTGGTGGTGGTGCGCGACCGCAAGCAGAAGATCCATGTCCTGCTGAACCGCTGCCGCCACCGCGCCGCCACGGTCTGCGAGGAGAAGAAGGGCCGGACCAACAGCTTCGTCTGCCCCTACCACGGCTGGAGCTACGGCCTGGACGGCAGTCTGCGCGGCGTGCCGCATCCGGAAAGCTATGGCCAGTGCCTCGACAAGGGCGAATATCCGCTGAAGAGCCTGCGGGTCGAGGAATATGCCGGCATGGTCTTCGCGACCTTCCGCGAGGACATCGAGCCTTTGGCCGACTGGCTCGGACCTGCGAAGAAGTGGATGGACCTGTTCATGAAGCAGGGCGGCGGCTATCCGATCAAGGTGGCCGGCGAACACCGCTTCCGCTTCCCCGGCAACTGGAAGATCCAACTGGAGAACACCACCGACGGCTATCACTTCCCGGTCGTCCACAAATCGTTCCTGTCCTCGGTCGACGAGCAGACCGAACGCATGCTGGACTTCGTCAACGGCCCCGGCTTCGTCGAGGATCTCGGCAACGGCCACAGCGTCATGGTGATGATCCCCGAGCTGGTGGATCTGGAGGATAACCTCGACGCCCCCATCCCCGCCCGCTTCGAGGAACTGGCCGGGGAACTGCGCAAGGAGGGGCATGACGAGGCCAAGGTGCGCCGCATCGTCCGCGCCGTCGGCGGGTCGGGCTTCAACCTAAACCTGTTCCCCAACATCGCCTGTTCGATGGCCTTCTTCCGCGTGCTTCGCCCGGTGTCGGTGAACGAGACGGAGATCCACCATGCCGTCATCACCATGGACGGCGGTCCCGCCGCCGCCAACCGCGCCCGCCTGCGCCTGCACGAGCACTTCCAGGGCCCGATGGGCTTCGGCACGCCCGATGACTCCGAAGCCTGGGAGCGCGTGCAGAAGGGCGCCCAGGCCGGCACCGACCTGTGGATCCTGCTGAACCGCGGCCTGCCCGGCGAGCGCATCACCGAGGACGGCCGCGCCGGCGACGTTAGCGCCGAGACCGGCATGCGCGCGGCCTATCAGCAGTGGAAGAAGCTGATGACGGCGTGAAGGGGGGGCGGGGGTGATGCCCCCACCCTAACCCTCCCCCGCTTCGCAGGGGAGGGAACCGCCGCCACTCTCCATCATCAGCACCTACTCCCTCCCCCGCCCAGCGGGGGAGGGTCGGGGTGGGGGCAAAACTTCGCCACCCCCCGACACCCCCCGGAGACACCCCCATGAACACCCAACTCCTCACCGAGGTCAGCGCCTTCCTCTGGCAGGAGGCCGACATGCTCGACCACCGCGACTATCAGGACTGGCTGGCGCAATGGACCGCCGACGGCCTCTACATCGTGCCGATCGACCCGGAGGCAACGGACCTCGCCGACCGGCTGAACTACGCCTATGACGACGCCGACATGCGGGCCAAGCGCGTCGCCCGCCTGACCAGCGGCGAGTCCGTCTCGACGCAGCCGGCGTCCCGCACCGTTCGCTCTCTGTCGCGCTTCCGTATCCTGGCCGACGACGGCGCCGCGATCACCGTGCGCGCCGCCCAGCATCTGCGCGAGTTCCGCAAGGAGACGCTGCGCGACTACACCGCCGACGTCACCTACGAGCTGGCCCGCAGCGGCGACGGCTTCCGGCTGAAGAGCAAGATCGTCCGGCTGGTGAACTCCACCGACGCGCTGCACAGCATCGGCTACATCCTCTGACAAGGAGCCCACGGGATGGCACAGGTCGCTCTCGTCACCGGCGCGGCCCAGGGATTGGGCCGGGTCATCGCCGAACAGTTCCTCGCCGCCGGCTACCGCGTCGCCCTGACCGACGTTGCCGAGGACGCGGTGAATGATGCGGCGGCAAGCCTGGATCCGTTGGGCAAGGCGGTGCTGCCGCTGGTGCTCGACGTCACCCGCAAGGCGGATTTCGCTACGGCGCTCGACGCCGTGCTGGCCCGCTGGGGGGCGCTGCATGTGGCGGTCAACAACGCGGCGATGACGCCGATGACCCCGGTCATGCAGATCACGCCGGAGGAATTCGACGCGGTGCTGACCGTCAACCTGCGCGGCACCTTCCTCGGCTGTCAGGTGTTCGGTGCGCATCTGGCGAAGGCCGGCTATGGCCGCATCGTCAACATCGCCTCGCTCGCCGGGCAGAATGGCGGCACGGCGTCGGGCGCGCATTACGCGTCATCCAAGGCCGGCATCCTGACGCTGACCAAGATCTTCGCCCGCGAACTGGCTGCCTCCAACGTCACCGTCAACGCCATCGCCCCCGGCCCGATGGAGCTTCCCTCCGTCCGCGTGTCGGTCCCGCCGGAACGGCTGGAAACGCTGATCGGCATGATCCCGGTGAAGCGGCTGGGCAACCCCGCCTTCGTCGCCCGGATGGCGGTGGAACTGGCCTCGCCGGATGCGGATTTCACCACCGGTGCGGCCTGGGACATCAACGGCGGCATCTTCATGCGCTGAGGAAAGACGGTCATGACGACGCAAGACACGCTGACGCTGACGGTGGCCCGCCGCAGGGTCGAAGGGAATGGGGTTCTGCTGCTCGACCTCATCGACAGGACCGGCCGGGCGCTGCCGCCCTTCGAGGCCGGTGCGCATGTCGACCTGCATCTGGCGCCGGGGCTGGTCCGGCAATATTCGCTGTGCGGCGACCCGGCCGACCGCAACCGCTACCGGCTGGGCATCCTGCGCGATCCCGCCTCCCGCGGCGGCTCGGTCGTGGCGCATGACCGGTTGCAGGAGGGGACGGAGGTCGCGGTCGGCCTGCCGCGCAACCTGTTCCCGCTGGTGGCCGATGCCTCCCATTCCATCCTGATCGGCGGCGGCATCGGCATTACCCCGATGATCGCCATGGCCCACGCCCTGGCGGCGGCGGGCGGCAGTTTCGAGCTGCATTACTGCGGCCGCAGCCGCGATGCCTGCGCCTTCCTGGGCGAGTTGGCCGAGGCCGCGTTCCGCGACCGCAGCGCGCTGCATCTGGACGACGGCCCGGCCGGCCAGCACCTCGACCTGCCCGCCCTGCTCGGCAGCGCGCCCGCCGGCACGCACCTCTATGTCTGCGGCCCGACCGGCTTCATGGACTGGGTGATCGGCGAGGCGATGCGCCTCGGCCTGCCCGCCGACCGCATCCACCGAGAGTACTTCCAGGCGGAGGTCGCCACCGGCGGCGGCGCCTTCGAGGTGGTGGCGAAGCGCAGCGGCAAGTCCGTGCGTGTGGCGGAGGACGAGACCATCGTCCAGGCGCTCGGCCGCATCGGCATCAAGGTGCAGATGTCCTGCGAACAGGGCGTCTGCGGCACCTGCCTGTGCACCGTGCTGGAAGGCACGCCCGACCACCGCGACGTCTTCCTGACCGACGAGGAGAAGGCCGACAACGACCAGATCCTGCTCTGCTGTTCGCGCGCCCGCACCGACACCCTCGTCCTCGACATCTGAGACTTTAAGGACTTCCGCCATGGTTGAGGTTTCCCGCTTCCGCAACGGCATGTCGATGCTGACCGGTGCCGTGAACATCATCACCACCGCCGGTCCCGGCGGCCGGGCCGGCTTCACCGCCACGGCAGTGTGCAGCGTGACCGACCAGCCGCCGACCCTGCTGGTCTGCCTGAACCAGTCCTCCTTCGTGCATCGGGCTTTCACGGAGAATGGCGTGCTGTGCGTCAACCCGCTGTGCGGGGCGCAGCAGTCGCTGTCGGAGGTCTTCTCCAACCGCAGCCTGTCGGCCGACGAACGCTTCGCCCATGCCGACTGGACCAGCCTGGAAACCGGCAGCCCGGCGCTGGCCGGCGCGCTGGTCAATTTCGACTGCCGTATCGTCGAAACCCACAGTGTCGGCACCCACAGCGTCTTCTATTGTCAGGTCGTCGACATCCGCCAGCGCGAGGCCGGCCCGGACGAACATCTCGGCCTCGTCTACTTCAACCGCGCCTACCACCGGCTGGGCGACGCCTCGCGCGCGCTGCCCTGATCCTCACCACCCAGATCGGGGGAGACCGACCCAGCATGGACGCCATCCGCATCATCAAGGACGAGCATTTCGCCATCGCCGCGGTGCTGCACGCCCTGCGCCACCAGATCCGCGCCATCCGCGGCGGGGCATCCCCCGACTTCCCCCTGCTGCGCGCCATCCTCGACTACATCGTCAGCTATCCCGATCACTGGCACCACCCGAAGGAGGACCGCTTCCTCTTCGCCGCCGTCCGCCGCCGCGCGCCGGAGGCCGAAGCCCTGCTCGGCAAGCTGGAGCGCGAACACGCGCTGGGCTACCCGATGATCGAGACGCTGAAGCGCCAGCTGGTCTGCTTCGAGGCCGGTGACGACGGCGCGGCGGAGGATTTCTTCGCCACCGCCGAACGCTACGCCACCCTGGAATACACCCATCTCCAGACCGAGGAGGAACAGCTTCTGCCCCTGGCCGAACAGGTCCTGACGAAGGAGGATTGGCGAGAGATCGACGCCGCCTTCCGCGAGAACGACAATCCGCTGTTCGGCATCAAGCCGAAGGATGAGGCGGAGCGGCTGTATCAGCGCATTCTGGACTTGGCCCCGCCGCCGATCGGCTATGGACGCCAGGACGGTTAGACGGGAATTTGAACTGGGGACCTCATCCGGCGGCCGATGGTGAGCAAACGGGCGATTGTCCGCGCGTCCGGCGTTCGCCGGCGATCTCGCGCAGGACCGTCTGCACCGTCGCCATCGCGGGATTGGCGTTTCTCGGGCGCCAGACCGCGTGCAGTTCCACGATCGGATGCGCACCGCCCGCAAGCGGCCGCAGCACCACCCCCTGGAAACCCAGATTGAGCGCCGCGCGCGGCACCAGCGCCAGCCCAATGCCCGCTTTCACCAGCCCCAGGATCGTGTGGATCTGGCTGATGTGCTGCGCATAGCGCGGGCGGACCCCAGCGCTGGTGAAGAGGGTGGCGAGCAGGTCGTAGAAGTAACGCGCCTCGTACGGCGAATAGGCCACCATCGGCTGCTGGTCGAGGTCGGTGATCGAAACCTCTGGAAGCGTGGCCAGAGGATGGCCTTCCGGTGCGGCCAGAACCAGCGGTTCGCGCACCACGCACAGCGAATCGAATTCACGGCGGTTATAGGACGGACGGATCAGGCCGATGTCGATCCGCCCGGCCGTCAGCGAGTCCAGCTGGTCGGCCGACACCATCTCCTTCAGATCCAGGTCGATGCCCGGCGCCGTCTCCCGAAGCGTCTGGATCAGCCGCGGCAGGAATTCATATCCGGAGGCCGCCGTGAAGCCGAGCGTCACCGTCCCCTCCTCGCCGATGGCCGTCCGCCGGGCGGCCAGGGCGGCGCCCTCCGCCAGCCGAAGAAGCCGGCGCGCTTCCGGCAGGAAGTTGTGCCCCGCCCGCGTCAGGGTGACGGACCGGCTGGTGCGGTCGAGAAGCCGGACATCCAGCGCATGTTCCAGCAGCTGTATCTGACGGCTCAGCGGCGATTGCGTGAGATTCAGGCGCGCGGCGGCGCGGCCGAAATGCAGTTCCTCGGCGACCGCGACGAAGCATCGGAGATGGCTGAGCTCGAACATCGATCCAAAAATGGCATCGATCGATGCGCAGAACAACTCATTAAGCAACGACAGTCCGTGTAACATACCATTAACGCTGCGAACAAAAATGTGCCGCCCATCACAGGCACGACACGCGCGAAACCGCCAAGTGGAGGAAATGCCGATGAAGTTTCGTCGACTGGGGGCGGCCGTCGCCGCCCTGGCGCTGTGCGGCGCCCTCATTCCCACCCTCGTGCAGGCACAATCGTTCGACCGCCCGGTGCGCATCGTCGTCCCCTTCGCCCCCGGCGGCACGTCCGACATTCTCGCCCGCCTCATCGGCCCCAAGCTGTCCGAAGCGGTCGGCCAGCCGGTGGTGGTGGAGAACAAGCCGGGTGCCGCGGGCAACATCGGCGCCGATGCCGTGGCGAAGGCCCGGCCGGACGGGCACACGCTTCTGCTGATGGACATCGGCTCGCTGGCGGTCGCCCCCAGCCTGTTCCCGGACCTGTCCTACGATGTGCAGAAGGATCTGGCGCCGGTCGGAATGGTGATGTTCGGCCCCTATGTGCTGGCGGTGCATCCGTCCGTGCCGGCCAAGACCGTTCCCGAACTGGTCGCCTACGCCAAGGCCAATCCGGGGAAGCTGGCCGTCGCCAATTCCGGCGTCGGCGCGCTCAACCACATCACGTCGGTGGCGCTGGCCCGCGATCTCGGCATCGAGTGGAAGGCCGTGCCCTACAAGGGCGGCGCCGCGGCGTCGCGCGCGGTCGTGTCGGGCGAAAGCACGGTGATCATCAACGGCGCCACCGCGACGCTGCCCTTCGTGACCTCCAAGCAGCTCGTCGGGATCGCCGTGACCGGCGATGGCCGGCTGCCCACCCTGCCGGAGGCGCAGACCTTCAAGGAGGCCAAGCTCCCGCTGGCCGATGCCGGGACTTGGCAGGCCATCCTGACCACCGGCAAGGCGCCACCGGAGGTGATCGCCCGTCTGAACGCCGAGCTTCAGAAGATCCTGGCGATGCCGGAGATCAAGGAGAAGGTCGCGGAACAGGGCGGCATGGTGCGCCCCGGCACGCCGGACGAGGTGAAGGCGTGGCTCGCCGCCAACATCGAGTCCTGGGGCGGCATCGTCCGCGCCGCCGACATCAAGACCAACTGACCAGCGTCACCGGACATTCGCCATGCCCCATTTCGACATGTCCCAGCTCCGGCCGCAGGGGCGGCGGCTCGACTGGCCCGACCTTCTGTTCGGCGTTTTCCTGATCGCGGTGTCGGCAGGCGCCTTCGCCGCGACGTCTCGGCTCTCCGGCGGCTCCGCGGCTGATATGGGGCCCGGCTACATGCCGCGCGCCATCGCGCTGATCCTGCTCGGCTTCGGCCTGTTCTTCGCCGGCCGCGGGCTGGCGCGGGGACATGCCGGCATCGAGCGGGTGCAGATGCGGCCGATGCTGGGGATCGCCGTCGCCGTGGGCGCCTTCGCGCTCCTGATCGAGGGGGCCGGTCTGGTTGCGGCCTCCTTCTCGGCGGTCCTGCTGGCCGCCGCCGCCAGCCGCGAAAGCCGCCTGTTCGAAGTCATCCTGTTCGGCCTGTCCGTCACCGCCGGGGCGGTCCTTCTGTTCGTGAAGGCGCTCGCCCTGCCGGTCCCCATCTGGCCCTGGTCCATCTAGCTCGGGTAGGCACGCCATGGAGTTGTTCGACAATCTCCTGCTCGGCCTGTCCACGGCCCTGCAATTCAACAACCTGCTCTATTGCCTGATCGGCGTCGTCATCGGCACGGCCATCGGCGTGCTGCCGGGCATCGGCCCCATCCCGACGGTGGCGCTGCTTCTGCCCTTCACCTTCGGGCTGCCGCCGGAATCGGCGCTGATCATGCTCGCCGGCATCTTCTACGGCGCGCAGTATGGCGGCTCCACCACCGCCATCCTGGTGAATGTGCCGGGAGAGACGTCCTCGGTCGTCACCTGCCTGGACGGGCATGCGATGGCCCGGCAGGGACGGGCGGGTCCGGCGCTGGCAATCGCCGCCGTGTCGTCCTTCTTCGCCGGCACCGTGGCGACGGTCGTCATCGCGCTGCTCAGCCTGCCGCTGGCAGCGCTGGCCCTGAAATTCACCGCGGTGGAGTATTTCAGCCTGCTGGTTCTCGGCCTGCTTGCCGCCGTCATTCTGGCGCATGGCTCGGTGTCGAAGTCGCTGGCGATGGTGTTCCTCGGGCTGCTGCTGGGAACCATCGGGATCGACGTGAATTCCGGTGCCGCGCGCATGACCTTCGGCATCCCAGCCCTGTCCGACGGACTCGATTTCGTCCCGGTGGCGATGGGCATGTTCGGGCTGGCTGAGATCATGGCGAACCTGGAGCGCAACGAGGTCCGGCAGGTTGTCAGCCAGAAGCTGCGCGACCTCGTGCCGACGCGCGCCGACCTCAAGGCGGCCTTCCCCGCCATGCTGCGCGGCACCGCCATCGGCTCGGCGCTGGGCGTGCTGCCGGGCGGGGGTGCGGCGCTGCCACCTTTCACCGCCTATGCGCTGGAGAAGAAGATCGCCCGCGATCCTCAACGTTTCGGCAAGGGCGCCATCGAAGGCGTCGCCGGGCCGGAGGCGGCGAACAACGCCGGGGCGCAGACCAGTTTCATCCCGCTGCTGACCCTCGGCATTCCCGCCAACGCGCTGATGGCGCTGATGATCGGTGCCTTGATGATGCAGGGCATCCAGCCCGGCCCGCAGGTGATGACCGAACAGCCGGCCCTGGTCTGGGGCGTCATCGCCAGCATGTGGACCGGCAACCTGATGCTGCTGATCATCAACCTGCCGCTGGTCGGGCTGTGGGTCTCGATGCTGAAGATCCCCTACCGCCTGCTGTTCCCGGCCATCGTGCTGTTCTGCTGCATCGGCACCTACGGCATTTCCAACAGCGTCTTCAACGTCTGGCTCATGCTGGGCTGCGCCGTGGTGGGCTACTTCTTCATCAAGGTCGGCGTGGAGCCCGCGCCGCTGCTGCTCGGCCTCGTGCTCGGCCCGCAGTTGGAAGAGAATTTCCGCCGCGCCATGCAGCTGTCCGACGGCGACCCGTCGGTCTTCCTCACCCGCCCGATCAGCGCCGTCCTGCTCGCGGTCGTCGCGATCCTTCTGCTCGCCATGCTGTCCCCCGCCGTCCTGCGCAAACGCACGGAAGCGCTGGCGGAATAGGCAGGCAAACCCGTCAACCCCCATCGAAAGGCACGCCGTCCCGTGGACCTCCGCACCAATTCCTTCAAGCGCGCCATCCAGGCCGGCCAAAAGCAGATCGGCTTCTGGAACAGCATGGCGAGCCCGACCGCCACCGAGATCCTGGCAGGCTCCGGCTTCGACTGGCTGCTGCTCGATGCCGAACACGCTCCCAACGACGTGCCGGGCATCCTGGCGCAGCTGCAGGCGATGATGGAAAACACGACGCATCCGGTCGTGCGCATTCCGGACAACGATCCGATCGTCATCAAGCGCCATCTCGACATCGGCGTGCAGTCCTTCCTGATCCCGATGATGGAGACGGCCGAGGAGGCAGAGGCCGCGGTCGCCGCCACGCGCTTTCCCCCCGACGGCATCCGCGGCTTCGCCGGGGCCAGCCGGGCCTCGCGCTTCGGCCGGGTGAAGGACTATCACCGCCGCGCCCACGAGGAGATCTGCATCCTGGTGCAGATCGAGACGCGCAAGGGCCTCGACAATCTGGAGGCCATCGCCGCGGTGCCGGGCATCGACGGGCTGTTCATCGGTCCGGGCGACCTGTCGTCCGATCTCGGCCATCTCGGCGACCAGGGCAACCCGGAGATCGTCGAACTGATCGAGAAGACCATCGGCCGGATCGTCGCCGCCGGCAGCCGGGCCGGCATCCTCACCGCGGACGAGACGCTGGCACGCCGTTACATGGCCGCCGGCTGCGTCTACACCGCCGTCGGCATCGACACCGGCCTGCTCGCCCGCACCACCGAGGCGATCGCCAGGAAGTTCAGGGACTGACGGGCACCGGGGCCCGTGCCGGACGATCGATCCGGCCCCCGCGGCAGGTCCGCCGGGTCAGGAGGTCGCCCGTTCGACGATCTCAAAGCCGACGTCCACCACCTTCCGGGCGACGCGACCGCCCGCCAAGCGGGTCAACAGAGCCTCGGCGGCCAAGCGGCCGATTGCGAAGCGGTCGATGCGCACGGTGCTCAACGGAGGCGACATGTAGGCGGCGAAATCCAAATCACCGAAGCCGATCACGGCGATGTCCCCCGGCACCGACAAGCCACGGGCTTGCGCCTCGAGCACCACGCCATGCGCCATTGCATCGGAGCTGCATTGTATGGCCCCCCGCCAACTCCCGTTGGCGAGCAGTCGGCCCAAGGCCTCGCGTCCCATCGCCATCGTGCTGGGGGCCGGCGTGGTGATGCAGGTGACGTCGCCGATCCCGTGCGCTGCCAGGGTCGCGACGTACTCCCTGCTGCGCAGCAGGGCGCGCTCGTCGTCGGCGCTGAACGCGGCGAACTCCCGGTACCCCTTGGAATAAAAATACTCCGCCACTCCGCGGCCGACCGCCTCATGGGAGAAGCCCACGGCCATGTCCACTGCCTTGTGCGACAGATCCCAGGTTTCGACGATCGGAATGTTGGCCGCGCGCAGTTGCCGGCGCGTCTGGGCCAAATGGCTGGTGCCGGTGAGATACAGGGCGTCCGGACGGCGGCTGAGGATGGCCTGCAGCAGGTCGCCCTCCCGCTCGGTCGGATAGCCGGACAGCCCCAGCAGCATCTGGTAGCCGTCCAAAGCCAGCCGGTCGGTAAAGGCCTGAATCGCTCCGGAGAACAGCACATGCGTCAGCGTCGGCACGACCGCGGCGACCAGCTTGGTCCGGCTCGATGCCAGCCCGCCGGCCAGCAGGTTGGGAACATAGCCGGTTTCGGAAATGGCCTTGAGAACGATCTCCCGCAGGTCCGGGGTCACCGATTCGGGATGATTGATCACGCGGGAGACCGTCATCCTGGAAACGCCGGCCAGCTTCGCCACGGTTTCCAGCGTCGCCTTGCCGCTGGTCGGACGAGTGCCCCGGCTTCCGGCCGTCTTCGCCGGCATGGCGTCTTTCTTGGCTGCACCCTGACGCGGGCGAATAACTGGTGTGTCGGACACGGCGTAAACCCCAGGATGTAGAAGTTAGATACGGCTTGCGACGGTTCGACGCAAGGACGTCCGGCGGACGTGCCGGCACCTGCCTCGGCCGATCCCCCGGCGGCTACCTCGATGGTTGGGCCAACGGAAAAAATCGTGGCAAAGCGCCGCAGGCTCTTGCGTCGGCCCGATGTTGAGTTTAGGAGTCACAGCGCTATTGTGAGCGGTAACAAGAGACATCAAGCGCTCTTCCAACCATAAGAGAGCGCTCACATCAGAATCTTTGTCCCGATAAGCGCGCCTTAGAAAATAACAAGCGGCAGCGCAGCATCGGGAATGGAGGCGCCACGTGAGTGTCAACACATTAATGGATCACAGCTCTGTCGCAGGCGCGGCAGCGGCAACAAAAACGCGTATCCGCTGGACAATCGTTGTTATGCTGTTCGTCGTGACAGCAATCAACTACGCCGACCGCGCCGTTCTGGCCATCGCCGGCCCGGTTCTGTCGAAGGATCTCGGCATCAATGCCGCGCAGATGGGCTTCATCTTCTCCGCCTTCGGCTGGTCCTACGTCATCGGCCAGTTGCCGGGCGGCTGGCTGCTCGACCGCTTCGGCTCCAAGTGGGTGTATGCGGCGAGCATCTTCACATGGTCGGTGTTCACCCTGTTCCAGGGCTTCGTCGGCTTCCTGACCGGCGCCGCGGCGGTGACGGCTCTGTTCGCGCTGCGCTTTGCCGTCGGCCTTGCAGAGGCTCCGTCCTTCCCCGGCAACAGCCGCGTGGTCGCCGCCTGGTTCCCCGGCCATGAGCGCGCCACGGCCTCGGCGATCTTCAATTCGGCGCAGTATTTCGCCACGGTGATCTTCGCCCCGCTGATGGGCTGGCTCACCCACTCCTTCGGCTGGCCCTGGGCCTTCGGCTTCATGGGCGCCCTGGGGCTGGTCGTCTCCGGCATCTGGCTGAAGACCGTCTACAGCCCGATCGACCACCCGAAGATCAATCAGGCGGAGATCGACTACATCGCCGCGGGCGGCGGTCTGGTCAACATGGACGACGCCGCGAAGAAGAAGACCGATGCGGCTGGCGGCGCCAAGTGGGATTACATCCGCCAGCTGTTCGCCAGCCGGATGATGGTCGGCATCTTCCTCGGCCAGTTCTGCATCAACGCAATCACCTATTTCTTCATCACCTGGTTCCCGGTCTATCTGGTGCAGGCCCGCGGCATGTCGGTGCTGAGCGCCGGCTTCGTCGCCTCGATCCCCGCCATCTGCGGCTTTGCCGGCGGTATCCTGGGCGGCGTGCTGTCGGACGCCATGCTGCGCAAGGGCTTCTCGCTGACCGCGGCGCGCAAGACGCCGATCGTGCTCGGCATGCTGCTGTCGATGAGCATGATCGCCTGCAACTACACCGACGTGCAGTGGATCGTGGTCGGCTTCATGGCGCTGGCCTTCTTCGGCAAGGGCATCGGCGCGCTGGGCTGGGCCGTCATGTCGGACTGCGCGCCCAAGGAGATCACCGGCCTGTCGGGCGGCGTCTTCAACATGTGCGGCAACATCTCGTCGATCAGCACGCCGATCATCATCGGCTACATCATCCAGACGTCGGGTTCGTTCAACGGCGCCCTGCTGTTCGTCGGCGCCAACGCCTTGGTCGCCGCGGTCAGCTATCTGGTCGTGGTCGGCGAGATCAAGCGCATGGAACTCAGGACGTGACCGGCTCCGTCATCCCACGCTGAAGACGCATTCGAGAGGATTTCCCGATGTATATCGGCGAACAGCTGATCAACCCGACCGACCGCCGCCTGCGCCTGTCCACCCAGCTCGGCTGCAAGGGCATCGTCATCGACACCCGCCCCAACACTGCGGTGATCGGCGAGGACGGGTTGTGGGATGCCGGCAAGGTTGCGGCGCAGCGCCAGTGGATCGAAAGCCATGGCATGCGTCTGGAAGGCATGGCGCTGGATGTCGGCTCCATCCTGCTCGACAGCCTGCGCGCGCCGGAAAAGGCGGCGGCCAAGGCGAAGGAGCTTCGCCGCAACATCCAGGCCGCCGCGGACGGCGGCGTGGACATGGTGAAATACACCGTCGCCATGGTCGGCATCACCCGCACCGGCGAGGTGGAGGGACGCGGCGGCATGCGCTGCTCGACCTTCAAGGCCGACGAGTACAGGGCGGAGAACGACGCCCGCTTCTCCTACTGGGGCACCGTGCTGCCGGACGACGAGGATGCGCGTGCCGGCGGCGCGGCCGAAACCTGCGGTCAGGTGATGGCCTCGCAGGCCGGCGGCATCTCCGAAGCGGACGGCTGGCGGGCCATCGAATATCTGGTCGAAGCGTTGCTTCCCACCGCCGAGAAGGCGGGCGTCAGGCTCGCTTGCCACCCGCATGACCCGGCCTATCCGCCGGGCGGCCTGAACGGCGTGCACCATGTGCTGGGCTCGCTCGACGGCCTCAAGCGCTTCGTCGCCCTGGCACCGGAAAGCAAGTCGCTCGGCTTCAACTTCTGCCAGGGCACCATCGCCGAGATGTCGCGGGACCCGACCGGGACGGTGCTCGAAGCGATCAGAACCTTCGGACCGCAGAACCGCATCTTCATGGTCCATTTCCGCAACATCCGGGGCGGCTACCTCGACTTCCGCGAGGCGATGCCGGACGAGGGGTCGGTCGACATGGCGGCCTGCATCCGTGCCTACCGCGAGGTCGGGTACAAGGGCGTCCTCTGTCCGGACCACGTCCCCTTCTCCGACGTGGATCCGGACCGCGAGCGCTTCTTCTCCTTCTGCCTGGGATACACGCAGGCCCTGCTCCAGGCGGCCTGACCCGGGCATCGTCACCTGAAAAACACGTTCAATCGCAAATACATAGGATTGGAGACATCATGAGCAAGATCGGCTTTATCGGATTGGGGATCATGGGGGCGCCGATGGCGGGCCACCTTCAGGCGGCGGGCCATGCGCTGTTCGTCCACACCGTCGGCCCGGTGCCCGACACGCTGACCGCCGGCGGCGCTGTCGTCTGCGGCTCCGGCAAGGAGGTGGCGGAACAGGCCGGGATCGTCTTCATCATGGTCCCCGACACCCCCGACGTGGAGAAGGTCCTGTTCAGCGCCGGCGGCGTCGCCGAGGGGCTCAGCGCCGGCAAGATCGTCGTCGACATGTCCTCCATCTCCCCGGTCGCCACCAAGGATTTCGCCCGCCGCGTCAACGAACTCGGCTGCGACTATCTCGACGCCCCCGTGTCGGGCGGCGAGGTCGGCGCCAAGGCAGCCTCGCTCACCATCATGGTCGGCGGGCCGGAAAAGGCCTTCGACACCGTCAGGCCGCTGTTCGAACTGATGGGCAAGAACATCACCCTGGTCGGCGGCAATGGCGACGGCCAGACCACCAAGGTCGCCAACCAGATCATCGTCGCGCTCACCATCGAGGCGGTCGGCGAGGCCCTGCTGCTCGCCGCCAAGGCCGGCGCCGATCC